>NZ_JBYUVT010000003.1:0-445012 GCF_058135255.1 Flavobacterium sp. LK-23 | reverse complement strand
AAACTTTTCCCCCCGAGCAATCGGGGGGAGGAAACTTTCTAAAAAATCATATTTGTTTCTTTATCTCAGTATGTTAAAATATTGTTTAATTGATAATTAATAATTAACAATTAAAAGCTGCTTGCAGCGAATAGCCTTAAGGTGGTTATTGCGGCGGGGCTCACCTCTTCCCATCCCGAACAGAGAAGTTAAGCCCGCCTGCGCAGATGGTACTGCAGTTTTGTGGGAGAGTATGTCGTCGCCTTTCTTTTGAAAACCCTATCCAAACCGGATGGGGTTTTCTGTTTTTAAGAAGTTTTGATCTGACCGAACATGATGGAATAATAGCCTCAGATTAAGCAAGTGCCGCGTTAGTGATGGGAGCGGCATCCTTTTGCGGGGCACGCAGGGCTTCTTTTTCCCATAAGCATCCATCCGCAAAAGATACAGCGGACAGCACGGCCCGCAGGGAAACGCCATTGGCATTAGAAAGCTTGTGCATATAAGTGTTAAATTATAGACAATTATCGGCGGTTAAATATTGATACTTTAGAGACTTTTTGGATTTGAATGAGTATTTTTGCTGTTTAAATTACTTTTTAAACATGAAGAAAAATATTTTATTGTTAGCGCTTCTTGCTGTAACAGGCTTAAGTGCACAACAACGTCCAAAGTTAGTGGTGGGTATAGTTGTCGATCAAATGAAAATGGAATATTTATATCGTTTTTCAGATGATTTTTCTCCAAATGGCTTTAAAAGACTAATGAATGATGGATTTACTTTCCAGAATATGCATTACAATTATATGCCAACTTACACTGCTCCTGGGCATGCTTCAATCTACACAGGTACAACTCCAGCGACTCACGGAATTGTAGGTAACGAATGGTTTAGCAGAACGCTTGGTAAAGAAACGTACTGTACTGACGATGCTGGTGTTAAAACAGTAGGGGATGGTACGGCAGAAGAAGGTGCTATGTCTCCAAAAAACCTTCAAAGCACTACTATTACTGATGAAGTTAGAATGGCTACTAATTTTACTGGAAAAGTTATTGGAATGAGTTTAAAAGATCGTGGTGCCATACTGCCAGCGGGCCATTTTGCTAACTGGGCATTTTGGTACAGTAAAACTGGGTCTTTTATTTCAAGTACTTTCTATGGAGAGAAGTTACCTGAATGGGTTACAGAATTCAATAATGAAAAAAATTACTTAAAATATATTAATAAAGGTTGGGATTTATATAAACCAGCTTCTGTTTATAATGAAAGTCTTCCAGATAATAATCCGTATGAAGGGAAATTATATGGAAGTGCTGCACCAGTTTTTCCATACGATTTAAAATCTATGTATGAGAAAAATGACGCTGGTGTTATTAGAGCGACGCCTTTCGGAAATGATTTGTTAGCTGAATTTGCAAAAAGAGCAATTGAGAAAGAAGAATTGGGTAAAGACAATATTACAGACTTTTTGACTGTAAGTTTTTCTTCTACAGACTACGTTGGGCACTTGTTAGGGCCAAGATCTATGGAACTTCAAGATACTTACTTGAGATTGGATCAAACCATTGCTGATTTTTTAGCATATCTTGATAAAACGGTTGGTAAAGGAAATTATTTGCTTTTCTTAACAGCTGATCACGCTGGTGCAGAAAATGTAATTTATCTTAAAGACCGTAAGTATAATGTAGATAATTACCCTTCTAAAGAGGTTAAGAAAAGCTTACAGGAGTTTTCAACTAAGACTTTTGGAGTAGATTTGATTCAAAATTACTCAAACTTTAATGTTTTCTTTAATAAGCAGATTATTAAGGACAAGAAATTAGAGCTTGATAAAGTGAAAGATGCTTTTAAAAAGTTTTTAATTACTCAGCCACAAGTTAAAAAGGTTTATACGGAAGAGGAAATTTTAGCTAATGCTGGAAATGATTATGCTCTTAATTTTGTGGCTAAAGGATATGATGTTACACAAAACGGTGATTTAGTTATTGTAGATAAACCTGGAATGATAGAATATACACCAACAGGAACATCACATGGAACAATTTATAGCTACGATACACATGTTCCTGCTATTTTTTATGGTTGGCACATCAAAAAAGGAGAATCTTACGATAAAAAAGCTATTACAGAGATTGCTCCAACAATAGCGCAGAAAATTAAAGTTACGTTTCCAAATGGAACAGAAGCGAAAGTTATGACTGAAGTTCTAGATAGTAAAAAATAGAAAAAATATAATACTTTGAAAACCTGTCTTCATGACAGGTTTTTTTATGGCATAAAAAAAGGCTTTTCAATTAAGAAAAACCTTTTGTAATAGTGACTTAGTAAGCACTTTTTTAAGTATTAGCCTATGCGTTTGCTAATACTATTTCTTCGTTAAAAGGTAAATTCCAAGCTTCTGCAACTCCTTTGTAAAGGATTTTTCCATTTGCTACGTTTAACCCTTTATTTAGTTCTTCATTTTCAGCACAAGCTTTTTCCCATCCTTTATTTGCTAATTGTACAGCATATGGTAAAGTTGCATTTGTTAAAGCTAAAGTAGAAGTGTAAGGTACAGCTCCTGGCATATTAGCTACACAATAGTGAACGATATCGTCGATAATGAAAGTTGGGTTTTCGTGAGTTGTTGGAGTACAAGTTTCAATACATCCTCCTTGGTCTACCGCTACGTCAACAACAACAGTTCCTGGACGCATTAATTTTAGCATATCACGAGTAATTAAGTGAGGTGCTTTTGCTCCTGGAATTAAAACTGCTCCAACAATTAAGTCAGCATCTTTAATTGCTCTTGTGATATTGTAGTGATTAGACATTTCTGTGTTTACGTTTGCTGGCATGATGTCATCTAACTGACGTAAACGTGGTAAGCTTAAATCCATAATAGTAACTTGAGCACCTAATCCAGCAGCCATTTTAGCAGCTTGAGTTCCTACGATTCCTCCACCTAAAACTAATACTTTTGCTGGCGGAACACCTGGAACACCTCCTAAAAGAATTCCTCTTCCTTTTAATGGTTTTTCAAGGTATTTTGCTCCTTGTTGGATTGCCATACGACCAGCAACTTCAGACATTGGAACTAATAATGGTAAGCTTCTGTCTGTTTTTTCTACAGTTTCATAAGCTAAACATACAGCTCCTTTTTCTAACATTGCATGCGTCAATTCTTCAGAAGAAGCAAAGTGGAAGTAAGTAAATAATAATTGATCTTTTTTGATCAATGGATATTCAGAAGCAATTGGCTCTTTTACTTTGATGATCATTTCAGCGATAGCATAAACTTCTTCAATAGTTGGTAAAACAACTGCCCCAGCTTCAGCATATTCCGCATCAGCGAAACCGCTTCCTAATCCAGCAGTAGATTGAACATAAACTGTATGTCCGTGTTTTTTCATTTCAGAAACACCTGCAGGAGTTAAGGCAACTCTGTTTTCGTTATTTTTTATTTCTTTAGGAACACCTATTATCATTTTGTTATATTTTTTTGTTTTTATTGAAATTGTTTTACAAATCTACAGATAGAGAATAAATTATGGTTTAATGCATAATAAATAAGAAAATATTATTTTATTTTTTACTTTTACAGAAAAATATTCTGTTTAGGAGCGGATTTTATTCTTTAAAAAGAAAAAAAGACTAAATCGGACTAATTTTAATAAAACGTTTTCGTTATGGCTTTAGATGAAATTGACAAAAAAATCCTACGTCTGTTACAGGAAGATGCGCACTACACTTTAAAAGACATCGCAAACAAAATAAATTTGTCTTTAACGCCTGTTCATGATCGGGTGAAACGTCTTGAAAAAGATGGAATTATAGAAAAATATGTGACGCTTTTAGATAAAAAAAAACTTGGAAATAATTTGACGGTTTATTGTCAAGTTACACTGACAAAACAGACTTATGATACTTCAGAAGGATTTAATCAGTCGATTTTGAATTTGCCTGAGGTTGTAGAATGCAATTATGTTTCAGGAAACTTCGATTATATGCTGAAAATCATAATTCCAGACATGGAAAGTTACCATCATTTTCACCAGAAAAAATTATCAATACTGCCTGAGGTTTCACTAATAAATACCGTTTTTGTAATTTCAGAAGTAAAGAGTACTACTGTTCTTCCTATTTAAACTAAAACAAAAAACCATCAAGAAAATCCTGATGGTTTTAAGAAAAAAAGTTAGTTTGGTTGAATTAATAATAAGTATAACGTCTTACTTTGGCAATATATTTTGCTAAGCGAATTACTTGATGACTGTAACCATATTCGTTATCATACCAAATATACAGTACAATGTTTTTTCCATCTTTTGAAACAATTGTTGCATTGCTATCATAAATTGATGGTGCTGAAGTTCCAACAATATCAGAAGAAACTAATTCGTTGTTTAATGAGTATTTTATCTGCTCTACCAGTTCTCCTTCAAGAGCATACTTCTTCATGATTTTATTGATTGCCGTAATAGAGGTAGGCTTCTTAACTTCTAAGTTTAAAACCACAAGTGATCCATTAGGAACAGGAACACGAATCGCATTCGAAGTTAATTTGCCTTCCAAAGATGGTAAAGCTTTTGCTACAGCGCTTCCTGCTCCAGTTTCGGTAATTACCATGTTTAAAGCTGCAGCTCTTCCGCGACGGTATTTTTTGTGCATATTATCAACCAGATTCTGGTCGTTGGTGTAGGCATGAATGGTTTCTAAATGTCCTTTTACAACTCCAAGAGTTTCTTCAACTACTTTTAAAATTGGAGTTATGGCGTTTGTTGTACAAGAAGCGGCAGAGAAAATATTTATTTCATCAGGATTAAAATCGTTATGATTCACACCATGTACAATATTTGGAACACCTTTTCCTGGAGCAGTTAACAGAACTTTATTTGCTCCGTTTGAGGTTAAATGTCTTTTTAATGCTTCTTCGGTTGTAAATGCGCCAGTATTATCAATAACTAAAGCGTCATTAATTCCGTATGTGGTATAATCAATTTCTTCAGGTGAATTGGCAGTAATGATATGAACGGTTGTTCCGTTTATAATTAAGGCATTATTTTTAGCGTCGGCTATTACTGATCCTTGGAAATCTCCGTGAATGGAGTCGTATCGTAATAGAGAAGCTCGTTTCTCTAAGCTTGATGCGTCATTTTTATCACGGGTTACAATTGCTCTTAATCGCAACTGATTTCCTTTTCCTGTTTTCGACATTAGCTCTCTTGCCAATAAACGTCCAATTCTTCCAAAGCCATATAAAACAACATCTTTTGGTTTGATTTCTTTTGAAGATTTTGCTTTTTTCAGCTTATCAATAACAAAATATCTTGCATCGGGATATTTTTCATCTTCTAAACGATACTCGTAAGTTAGTTTTCCTAGATCTATTTTTGCTGGCGGAAGATCTAATGATAAAACCACTTTTGCAATCTCGACAGAATCGAATATTGTAATTGGTTTTCCAACAAATTCACCAGCGTATTGATGAAGATTGATAATATCGCTAACGTTTTTATCCAATAATTGATTTTTGAATAAAACCATCTCGATTGATTTGTCATACCATAAATCGCTTATGACTTTAATTAATTCGACACCTGCTTTTCTTCGGTCGACTTGTAAGGATACCTCTTTTTGGTACAATGATTTGTTACTCATAATTGAAAAAATAAAATGCTCACTATTTTAAAATTTGGCGCAAAAGTATCCATTTCAATCGATTTCGTAAACTATTTTAGCATTTATTTTTGAAAATAAAAAAGTCATCTTAATTTTTTAAGATGGCTTTTTTGAAGTTTTCAGTCGCAGTCACAGTTTTCAGTTTTTAGTAACTGAAAACTGTGACTGAAAACTGCGACTTAAATAATTATTCTGAAAATCTCTCCGTTTCTGTTGATCATTTCAATTCGTACGCTTTGTCCTTCGTCTTTTTTACTTAAAAGTTTTGAAACAGTTTCAACGTTGGTTGCTTTTACATTATCAATACTTAGAATAATATTTCCTAGTAGTTCGTTTTGATATTGCATTAAATTTTCATTGCTGATGTTTTTAATTTTAACACCATAATCAATTCTGAATTTTTTCTTGTCAGCGGCATCAATGTTTTCTAATTCAATTCCTTTAAATTCAGCGCTGTAAAACTCATTTTTGCTTAACGTTACAGGAACTGTTTTGGTTTTTCCTTCTTTAATATAAGTTACTTTTACAACATCGTTTGGACGTTTTGTATTGATATAACCTGATAAATCTGCATAAGTTGCAATATTTTGGTCATCCAATTTTACGATAATGTCACCTTTTGTTAAACCAGCTTTTTCTGCACCAGAGTTTTTAGAAACTCTATTAATATAGAATCCTTGCGTTTCTGTTACACCCAATTCTTTAGAAGCCGTTGCATTCAATTCGCCTCCTTCAACTCCAAGAATACCTCTTTGAACATTTCCGTATTCCATAATGTCCTCAATAATTTTGCGGGCAATATTAGAAGGAACAGCAAAAGAATATCCAACATAAGAACCTGTCATAGAAGAAATCATGGTGTTGATTCCGATTAATTCTCCTCTCGCATTTACTAACGCTCCACCACTATTACCTGGGTTTACAGCAGCGTCAGTTTGTATGAAAGATTGGATTCCGCTTTGGTCTAAATTTCTGGCTTTCGCCGAAACAATTCCTGCAGTTACTGTTGAAGTTAAATTATACGGGTTTCCAACTGCCAATACCCATTCTCCAACTTTTACATTGTCAGAATTAGCAAAAGCAGTGTAAGGAAGTTTTTCATCGGCATTGATTTTTAAAAGAGCAATGTCCATTTTAGAGTCGGTACCAATTAACTTCGCTTTGTATGATTTTTTATTGTTTAAAGTAATTTCAATTTCTGTAGCGTCTTTAATTACGTGATTATTAGTCACAATGTACCCGTCTTCAGAAATAATTACACCAGAACCAGTTCCTACTTGTTCTTGTTGTTGCTGTCCGCCGTATCCGTAGAAAAACTCAAGCATCGGATTGCTTACGGTTCTTCTCGAAACATTTTTTACGTGAACAACAGTGTGGACAGTTTTGTCTGCGGCTTCGGTAAAATCTAGTATTTCAGCACCTAAACCAACATTTTTTCCATAAGAGTTAGGGGCAAGAGTTACAACAGAATTTCCTTTTCCAAAAAAAGAATTGTTGCTTTCAAATAATAACTTGTAAGCACCAAGAGTAATAGCACCACTTAATAATGATACTAAAAATAAGGCTGAAAATCTTTTCATATTAGAATTTGTAATTAAGTTATTAGAATTTAAGTTTCATGTTTTATTTAACGTAAAATTACTTCAAAAAATTATTTGGAAAAACGGTTTAACGCTCTTTAACAATGATTAACATTTCATTAATTAATAGTTCGTACTTTTGTATCTCTAACAACTAAAAAATGCAAGTAGAATTTTATAAATATCAAGGCACAGGAAATGATTTTGTAATGATTGATAACCGTTCTAATTTCTTTCCAAAAGATGATGTTAAACTTATTGAGCGTCTGTGCGACAGACGTTTCGGAATTGGAGCTGACGGATTAATCCTTTTAGAAAATGATACCGAAACCGATTTTAGAATGGTCTATTACAACTCGGATGGAAACCAAAGTTCGATGTGTGGAAATGGAGGTCGTTGTCTTGTTGCTTTCGCTAATCAATTGGGAGTAATTGATGATAAAACGACTTTTATCGCAACAGATGGTTTGCATCATGCTTCTGTAAATGCCGACTCCATTGTTTCTTTACAAATGATAGATGTTAATGAAATCCAAAAAAAAGATTCTTATACGTTCCTAAATACAGGTTCTCCTCATCATGTTCAGATTGTGGATGATTTGGAACATTATAATGTAAAGGAGAACGGAGCCGCGATTCGTTATGGTGAATTGTACGGAGAAAAAGGCAGTAATGTCAATTTTGTAAAAAAAGTAGATAACGATACTTTTTCTTTAAGAACATACGAAAGAGGCGTTGAAGATGAAACTCTTGCCTGTGGAACTGGCGCTACAGCCGTTGCAATTGCTATGAATGCAATTGGCGAAACAGATAAAACTTCAATAAACTTAAATGTTGAAGGCGGAAAACTTGTCGTTTCTTTTGATAAAGATAATGATGGTTATACCAATGTTTTCTTAACAGGACCTGCAAAATTTGTATTCAAAGGTACAATTGAGATTTAATTTATAAATACCAATTTTTAAAATCCCAAATTCCAATTGAGATTTTAAAATCTAAAATCTGCAATCTAAAATCTGAAATATCGAGATGATAACATTAAAAGGCGATTCCATTTATCTACGTGCTCTTGAACCTCAAGATCTCGAGTTTATTTACTCTATAGAAAATGATGAAAATATCTGGGAAGTTAGCAATACACAAACTCCTTATAGCCGTTTTTTGATTAAACAATATTTAGAAAATGCTCATCAAGATATTTATGAAGCAAAACAGCTTCGTTTGGCAATCTGTCAAGACGAAGATTTTCCTGCTATCGGATTGATTGATTTGTTTGATTTTGATCCTAGAAATAATAGGGCAGGGATTGGTATTGTCATTCAGAAAGAAGAAAATCAGGGAAAAAATATTGGTTCTGAGGCTTTAGAGCTTTTAATTAAGTATTCTTTTTACAATTTAAATCTCCATCAATTGTATGCAAATATTGGTGTACAAAATGTAGCCAGTCTTGCACTTTTTACTAAATTTGGTTTTAAGAAAATCGGAATCAAAAAAGACTGGATTTTGTATCATAACCACTATCATGATGAAGCAATTTATCAGTTAATTAATAAACAAATTTAAATTTTAAGCTTTGAGTCTAAAGAAAATAATCACAATAAGTGCCGTAGCCATTATTTCAGTTCTATTGATATATGGTTTTATTTTAGTAAGTAAAATTTTTAGTTCTAATACTAAATTTGAAGAGAAAGAAGTATATGTTTACGTGCCTACAGATGCTAGTTATGCCGATGTAAAGAAAATATTAGCACCTTATATTAAGAATTTTGACAACTTTGAAATGGTTGCTGAAAAAAGAGATTATCCGCAAAATGTAAAATCGGGTCGTTTTCTTTTAAAGAAGGATATGAACAACATCGATCTAGTTCGTGCAATGCGTTCTAATATTCCGGTTAAGTTAGTTTTTAATAACCAAGAACGTTTAGAAAACTTTGCTGGAAGAATCGGCAAAGAAATCGAAGCTGACAGTTTATCCTTAATGAAAGCTATAAAAGATTCTACATTTTTAGCCGCAAACGGATTTAATGAAGAAAACGTCTTTGCAATGTTTATTCCAAATACGTATGAAATTTATTGGAATACATCGGCAGAGAAGTTCCGTGATAAAATGATTAAAGAATATAATAATTTCTGGACAGCTGATAGAATCGCTAAAGCAAAAGCGCAAGGATTAACCCCAGTTCAAGCCACAATTTTAGCATCAATTGTACATAAAGAGTCCGTTAAAAAAGACGAAAGACCTCGTATTGCTGGTGTTTATTTAAACCGTTTGCGTTTAGAAATGCCATTACAAGCAGATCCAACAGTTATTTATGCTTTAAAATTGAGAGATAACGACTTTGATCAAGTTATTAAAAGAGTTTTTTATAATGATTTAGTTATGAGATCTCCATACAATACTTACGTAAACAAAGGACTTCCTCCAGGACCAATTGCAATGCCAGATATTACAGCTTTAGAAGCGGTTTTAAACCCAGAAAAGAACGATTATATTTATTTCTGTGCAAGTGTTGACCGTTTCGGATATCACGAGTTTGCGGCGACATTGGCAGAACACAATGTAAACGCAAAAAAATATTCAGACTGGATCGCCAGTCAGGGCGTAACAAGATAATTTTGTTTGTCTTAATAATATTAAAAAACCGAAGCCAATTTTGCTTCGGTTTTTTTGTTTTCTTTTTGAAGTGAAAATGTCCTTTAGAACTAAAATTTATCAAATTGCTATTTTGACGATTTTTAAGTTTATCATAATAAAAAAATAAACATTTATTAATGAAGAATTTTATAAAATTCGAAAATTGCTTTTCAAGATTTGTATAAAAAATCACCATTTTAACGTAAGATAATTCTTTCTTTTTTGCTAAAAAAGCTTAAAATTTATATAAAATACGATTTTTTTTGGCCTCATTTTTCAATTTTTAAGCTCAAAAAAATAAGCCTCAAATCTTTCGGAAACCATTATCATAACTGGGATGATCGCGATTTACGGTTTTACGTAAAAAACGCTAAAGCATTGGTTTTTAGTATATTTTTGAAATAACTTATCTTTGCACCGTAGAAATTTCAAGAGGGTGACAGCGTCTTGAAGAAAAACAATTTATGATAAAGAAATGGTATTTTTATGCGAGTTTAGTCGTTATTATTACATTTTTAAGTTTGGGATTTATTCCCTCAGAAAAAGAAACCAAACCTTGGTTTTTAATTGAAAAAACAGATGGATCAGAATATATTTTTCCATCAAAAGAAAAGGATGATTATCCCAACACCAATGTCCCATACACAGGAAATCATCTAATAGGATTTAAAGAGGCAGTAGCTTTTAAAGAATCACAAGGGCAATACAGACTAGTAAATTCTCTTGGTTATATGGGTAAATATCAATTTGGTTCTAAAGCTTTAAGAGCAATCGGAATTAATGATAATAAAGCCTTTTTAAAAGATCCTGCTCTACAAGAAAAAGCTTTTATAGCTTTGTTAGCCAAAAACAAATGGATTTTACGTTACGAAATCGAAAAGTATCAAGGTAAAATCATCAGTGGTATTGAAATTACCGAATCTGGAATTTTAGCAGCAGCGCATTTAGGTGGTGCAGGTTCTGTAAAGAATTTTTTCAAGAACAAAGGAAGCAGACATTTTAGAGATGCTTTCGGGACTTCTTTGAAAAGCTACATGAGAGATTTTGCAGGTTACGATCTTTCTTTTATAGAGGCAGATAGTAACGCAACAGTAAACGACTAAATTAAAAGAGGTTGTTTCACATTTGTGAAACAACCTCTTTTTCTATTTTTTATTCTCTTTCATGAGTCGTAAATCTCAATCCTCAACTTTATTCCACATCATTCATAACTGAAAACTGAGACTGAGAACTTAATCTATTAAAGCTTCTAAGATTTTTATAGCCGCTTCGCTTATTTTAGTTCCAGGCCCAAAAACGGCCGATGCCCCAGCATCAAACAAGAATTGATAGTCCTGAGACGGAATTACACCGCCCACAATTACCATTATATCTTCGCGTCCATGTTTTTTTAGTTCTTCTATTACTTGTGGAACCAAAGTTTTATGTCCAGCAGCAAGAGATGAAACACCCAAAATATGAACATCATTTTCTACCGCCTGTTTTGCTGCTTCTGAAGGAGTTTGAAATAACGGACCTATATCTACATCAAAACCTACATCGGCATAACCTGTTGCAACTACTTTTGCACCTCGGTCGTGACCGTCTTGTCCCATTTTGGCAATCATAATTCTAGGACGTCTACCTTCTTGTTTAGCAAAAACATCTGCTAGTTGTTTTGCTCGCTCAAAATTTTCGTCATTTTTTATTGCTGCACTATACACTCCGCTAAAAGATTTGATTTGTGCTTTAAAACGGCCAAAAATGGTTTCCAATGCATTACTAATTTCGCCTAATGTTGCTCTGTTTCTCGCAGCTTCAACAGCAATTTCCAGTAAGTTGCCTTGTCCAGTTTGTGCACAAAGGATTAATTTTTCTAGTGATTGATTTACTTTTTCAGAATCTCTGGTTCTTTTTATTTCTTCCAGACGTTCAATTTGCTGTTTACGAACCAATTGATTGTCTACATCTAGGATGTCTAATGGATCTTCTTTTTCTAAACGATATTTATTTACGCCAACAATAATATCTTGTCCGCTGTCAATTCTTGCTTGTTTTCTTGCTGCGGCTTCTTCAATTCGAAGTTTCGGAATTCCAGCTTCGATCGCTTTTGTCATTCCGCCAAGTTCTTCAACTTCTTCAATTAGCTTCCACGTTTTTTCAACAATATCGTTTGTCAGACTTTCAACATAATAACTTCCAGCCCAAGGATCTACTGTTTTAGTAATTTTGGTTTCTTCTTGAAGAAATATTTGAGTATTTCTAGCAATTCTTGCAGAAAAATCTGTTGGAAGCGCGATAGCTTCATCTAAAGCATTGGTATGCAAAGATTGTGTTCCTCCAAAAACCGCTGCAGAAGCTTCTATACAAGTTCTCGCCACATTATTAAACGGATCTTGTTCTGTTAAACTCCATCCACTAGTTTGGCAGTGTGTTCTTAAGGCTAAAGATTTATCGCTTTTTGGATTGAACTGTTTTAATAATTTAGCCCAGATCATGCGGCCAGCTCTCATTTTGGCAATTTCCATAAAATGATTCATGCCGATTGCCCAGAAGAAAGATAGTCTTGGAGCAAAATCGTCAATCGTCATTCCAGTTGATAATCCAGTTCTGATGTACTCTAAACCATCAGCCAAAGTATAAGCCAATTCAATATCGGCCGTTGCACCAGCTTCTTGCATATGGTAGCCAGAAATGGAAATAGAATTGAATTTTGGCATTTTCTTGCTCGTAAATTCAAAAATATCTGCGATTATTTTCATTGAAGGAGTCGGAGGGTAGATATAGGTATTTCTAACCATAAACTCCTTTAAAATATCGTTTTGAATTGTTCCTGCCAGTTTTTCTGGACTAACGCCTTGTTCTTCTGCAGCAACGATATAAAAAGCCATAATAGGTAAAACAGCCCCGTTCATGGTCATAGAAACCGACATTTCGTCTAACGGAATCTGATCGAAAAGCACTTTCATGTCTTCAACAGAATCAATTGCAACACCTGCTTTTCCAACATCACCAACAACTCTTTCGTGATCTGAATCGTAACCGCGATGCGTTGGTAAATCAAAAGCAATGGAAAGTCCCTTTTGTCCTGCAGCTAAATTTTTTCTGTAAAAAGCATTACTTTCTTCTGCGGTAGAAAATCCCGCATACTGGCGAATCGTCCACGGACGTCTTACATACATGGTTGCGTATGGTCCGCGTAAATTGGGTGCAAAACCAGCTCCGAAATCAAGAAATTCCAATTCTTCGATATCTTTCTCCGAATATTTTTTTTTGATTTCGATTCCTTCGGCAGTCGTAAAGTTGTCAGAACTAGAATTAACTTCTGGTTTCTGACTTTTAACTTCTAGCTTTATATTTTTAAGGTCTTTTCTAATCATTGAGACACTTGTTTTTTTGAATTTGTAATTAATTACGGTTGAGATTATTATTCAAGCTCCAATCTTTCTTGCTCCATTTTCTCAGCCAATCTTTTTTCAATAATTGGCGTAATTAATGTTTTTCTTGGTTTTATTTTGACAAAAGGGAACAATTCTAAATCCTGTTTCATTCGGTCTTCTTTGTTGGGATATTTATTAGTTCCTAAAAGAATTTCTTTTTTAGAATCGAATAATTCCTGCTCTTTGTTGGCGCTTTCCTGAATTTTCTTTTTGATTGTTCCATCATTTAAAAGTTTCAAGAAACCTCCATTAGCTTCAATTTCTTTAAATAACGCTAAACTTTTCTCAGCCAATTGCATAGTCAAACTTTCGATATAATAACTTCCATCGGCTGGATTGTCTACTTTATCAAAATAACTTTCGTGTTTTAAAATCAAAAGCTGATTTCTGGAAATTCGGTCTCCAAATTCATTGTCTTTATGGTACAATGCATCATAAGGTAAATTGGCAATTGCATCGGCTCCTCCCAAAATTGCCGACATGCATTCGGTTGTGGTGCGAAGCATATTTACGTTGTAATCGTAAATTGTTTTGTTTCGTTTAGTTGGAGTTACCAAGAAATGACATTTTATTTCTGGATTATATTCTTTAGCAATTAAATCGAAAAGCATTCGAAGCGCGCGAAGTTTAGCAATTTCAAAGAAATAATTTGTTCCAACAGAAACCTGAAAAACAATAGATTTTGCAGTATCAGAGAAACGATTTAAATATTCGTTTGCATGCGCTAAACTATAAGCAATTTGCTGCGTAATATTAGCTCCAGAATTTTGATACAATCCTAAATCTACACTTAGCAGATTTAAATGGGTCGTGTTTTTAAAGAGTAGATCTACAGTGTCGAAATTATTTTTCTCAGAAGTTGTAAACCAATTTCCTTCTCTTGCTAATTGTCCGATTGGATCAAAATTGCAATAGAATTTAGCTTTTTTCTGGATTGAAATAGTATCTAATTTTTTAACGAAATCGATTGAGGTAAAATTGAAATTAAAGTAAACCGTTTTGTTTTCTAAAGGAAGATTTCCCAATAGTTTTTGAACGTCAATTTTGTCATTTTCAATTGTAAAACGAAGACTTTCTGCGCCTCTTTCTAAAGTATTCAAAGCACGTTCGATAGATTTTTCTACATCGAAAACAAAGATATTCTGGCAGATCTTAAAATCTGAGGCTTGAGTATTTACATTTGCTGCTTTTGTAAATTCATCGCTATGATAAAAAGGTTTTACCTGAATATCTTCTGGCGAATTCCAAATAACAGTTTGATTGTAATCGGCTCCATCTAATTCAAACTGAATTTTTTGTTTCCATTGTTTGGATGAAATCGGATTAAAATCGTCGAATAGGTTAGTGGCCATTGTATTTTATTTGATTATTCTTTTTCTTGAATCGTGTCTCCTTCAAATTGAATGATATAAATATCCTCACTGTCTTTTTTCATGAAATACTTTTCGCGAGCATATTTTTCAATTTGTTCAGGGTTTTTGAGCTGTTTAATCTGCTCTTGATCTTTTTTGATCTCGTCCTGATAATACTTTTTATTATCCTCAAGTTCATGAATTTGCTCATCTAAAAAGCGATGATCAAAATAGGAGTAATTGTCTAGAAATAACATCCAAACAATAAAAAATAGCAAAACCCAAACGTATTTGTTTCCCAGGTATTTGAACCATTTTCTGTCTTTGTATGGAATTTTAAATTTCATTTTTAAACGAATATTTCTTTTGAATTTGAGTGTTGTCTTTAGCCCCGATAGTAGTGAAAATCCTTTTGTGCCGGGGTTCGGCACAAAAGATTACTTCACTTAATTTTTATTTTCATTGGAGTTCAGTGAACTCCGTTTATAACGAATAGCGGGAATCAGCTCCTAATTATTATGGTTTAAATTTACGATAAAAATTATGAAATTCTCTGATTAATTACAGCGCGAACTACATCTATTGCTACCGTATTGTATTTGTCATTCGGGATAATAATGTCTGCAAAAGCTTTAGAAGGTTCTATAAATTGCTCATGCATAGGCTTCAAAGTAGTTTGGTAGCGGTTTAAAACCTCGTCTATATCACGTCCACGCTCCGAAATATCTCTTTTTAAACGACGAATTAATCTTTCGTCAGAATCTGCATGAACGTATATTTTGATGTCGAAAAGCTCTCTTAATTCTGGATTTGTCAAAATTAAAATTCCCTCTACAATCATTACTTTTCTAGGATGTGTCGAAACGGTATCGTCTGTTCTGTTATGCTGAATAAAAGAATAAACAGGTTGGTCAATTGTTTCACCTGCTTTTAGCGCTTTTAAATGCTTAACCAATAATTCGAAATCAATTGCTCTTGGGTGATCAAAGTTGATTAATGCTCTTTCGTCAAACGATAAATTATCAGTTTGTTTATAATAAGAATCTTGAGAAATTACCCCAACTTCTGTATGTGGCAATTCGTTCATGATTTGGTGTACTACTGTTGTTTTTCCACTTCCTGTTCCTCCTGCAATTCCAATAATGAGCATAAAATTTTTGTTTGATATTTGTTTCGCAAAAATAATAATTTAACTGAATCGCTAAACATTTAATGTAATTTAACCATATAAGTAATGTAAGTAAAATTAAGCTAGAAAATGTTTAAACAAAATGTTACTTAACTGAAATTATATTACTTATATGGCAAAAAATATAAAAAAAATCCCGAAAGTAAACCTTCGGGATTTCGTGCAATCAGTATAGTTTAAAAAAATATTCTGAATTTAGTAAGCACTTGTAATTATTTATTCTTTTTTGCTTTAATCATCATTTCAAGCTGATCCCAAAGTTCTTCTGGAATTGCTTCTAACAAGTTGAACTGTCCAGCGCCTTTTAACCATTCGCCTCCATCAATTGTAATTACATCTCCGTTGATATAAGATGAAAAATCAGAAACTAAATAAGCCGCTAAATTGGCCAATTCTTGGTGATCTCCAACTCTTTTTAATGGCACTTTTTTCGCCATGTCAAATTTCTCAGAAAGATCTCCTGGTAATAATCTGTCCCAAGCTCCTTTTGTTGGAAATGGTCCTGGAGCAATAGCGTTAGAACGGATTCCGTATTTAGCCCATTCTACTGCAAGACTTCTTGTCATGGCCAAAACTCCCGCTTTTGCTGTAGCACTAGGAACAACATAAGCAGATCCTGTCCAAGCGTAAGTTGTAACAATATTTAAAATCGTAGCAGAAGTTTGTTTCGTGTCGATCCAGTGTTTTCCAAAAGCCAACGTACAGTTTTTAGAACCTTTAAGTACGATATCTATCACAGTGTCAAATGCATTTGCAGATAATCTTTCTGTTGGAGAAATGAAATTTCCTGCAGCATTATTTAAAAGAACATCTACTTTACCGAAAGCTTTTAAAGTTTCCTGAAGCATATTTTCTACTTCTTCATAATGACGAACATCACATTGAAGAGGAAGACATTTACCTCCCGTTTGACTTTCCAGTTCGGCAGCCGTAGTTTTTAACTTTTCTAGATCTCTAGAAGTTATGGCTACTTGAGCTCCTAATTCGAGAAAATATTTGGTCATAGCTTTACCTAAACCGCTTCCGCCGCCTGTAACGACAATGACTTTGCCTTGTAAAGCATCATCACGTAACATCTTATCTGTGTAGCTCATACTTTTTTCTTTTTTTGCAATATTAGTTAAATAAAATAGGATGCATGCATAATAATGTTATAAAATTTTGAAAAAAATTATATTTCAGATAATTTTTTTGTTGCAGACTCTAATGTGAAGTCATCCTTTGCGAAACAAAAACGAATTAATTTTTGATCTTTATGATCTGAATAGAAGGTTGAAATAGGAATTGCAGCAACTCCGTGTTTAGTAATAAGATTTTTGCAGAAAGTAACATCGTCTTCGTCTGAAATGTTAGTATAAGAAGCAACTTGAAAATAAGTTCCTTCGCAAGCTTTCAATTCGAAACGGCTGTTTTGAAGCAGTTTCTGAAAGTAATCTCTTTTTTCTTGATAGAATTTTCCAAGAAGATTAACATCAACAACATCAAGATATTCGCTTATAGCAAACTGCGAAATGCTGTTTACACTAAAAACTAAAAATTGATGTACTTTTTTAATCTCTTTCATTAAATGTTCTGGAGCAATGGTATATCCAATCTTCCATCCTGTTATGTGAAATGATTTCCCAAAAGAAGAAACCATCACACAACGATCTAAAAGGAAATCTTTTGTATGTGCAGAAATATGTTTCTCTTCGAAAGTAATATATTCGTAAACTTCATCAGATAAAATGATAATATCCGGATGTTTTTCGAGAAGATTTTTTAATTGAATGAAATCATTTTCGGTTAAAATTTTTCCCGTCGGATTATGCGGATTATTGATAATCATCATTCTGGTTTTTGCAGAACACGCTTTTTCAATTCTTTCCCAATTTGGAGTATAATCGTCATTCAGCGCTACTCGAACGGGTTTGGCTTTGCAAAGTAAAACTGGAGACTCATAAGAATCATAACTCGGATCGAGAATAATTACTTCATCGTTTTCTTTTACTAAAGCTAAAATAGTAGTGAAAATTCCCTGTGTAGCTCCAGCGGTAACCAAAAGTTCTGTGTCAGGATTAATTGTTCTGTTATAAGAACTCTGGGTTAACGCCGCAATTTTGTTCATCAACGGCGGATAACCTGCCATTGGTGTATATTGGTGAACGTTTTCCTTTGCTAATCGGGCAACAATATCTGTTAATCTTTCATCTACAGGAAAATTTGGAAATCCCTGCGAAAGATTGATTGCATTGTACTCGGCCGCCATTTTTGACATTACCGTGAATATGCTTGTGGTTATGTTTGGAAGTTTGCTCATAGTGTGAAGTTTGATTAGGGGAGAACTTTGAGTATTAGTACGCTTTAAATTTGTACTGGTACCACAATTGAATATAAAGTTCTGACTTCTTTTCCATTTTGTTTTCCGGCTTTCCATTTAGGAGATAATTTTAGAACACGTATAAGTTCATCTCCTGACCAAGATCCAATATCTCTCATTATTTTTATATCGCTTAGTGAGCCATCTTTCTCAATTACAAAAGTTGCAAAGACTTTTCCTTGAAGAGTTGGTCTTTTGTTTGACTTTTTATAATTTTCATCTATAAAATGATTAAATTTTACTCTGCCTCCAGGAAAGCTTGGAAGAATTTCTAATCCAGCAGTATTATAGATATGATTTTCATCAAGAATTATTTCTTCCTCTTTGTAATTTTTTAGATTGTCTCGTAAATCATCTGGGGATTTCTTAAGTTCTTTGTGTTGAGAAAATACATTTAGTGCAAAACAGAATAAAATCAAAAATAAAGACTTTTTCATGATAACGAGATTTAAATGTTGGCTTACATTTTATGAATAATAAAAATCGCAGGACGTTTATCTAAGTCGACTTTTAACTTTTTCCAATCCGCAACTTTCAATGTTTTGATGAATTCTGTTGGAAGTGTTATATCTGCAGCAATACAAAGATGAGTTGCAGGACTTAAAATCTGTAGAAGATCTTCAATCAGTTTGTTGTTTCTGTACGGAGTTTCAATGAATAGTTGCGATTGATTTTTATCATAAGATAATTTCTCAAAATGACGAATTGCCGATTTTTTTTCGTCTTTGTCAATTGGTAAATATCCGTTGAAAGTAAAGCTCTGACCGTTCATTCCAGAAGCCATCATGGCCAGTAGGATAGAAGAAGGACCTACTAAAGGTACAACTTGAATTCCTTTTTCGTGAGCTAATTTTACAATTGCAGCCCCAGGATCTGCAACTCCAGGACAGCCGGCTTCGCTCATTAATCCCATATTTTTTCCTTCCAACAAAGGTTTTATGAAATCATTATGCTCGCTTGCTTCTGTTCTTTTGTTTAAAGTAAAAAGAACCAGTTCAGATTGTTTTTTTTCTGGATAAACTGCTTTTATAGATTTTCTTGCCGTTTTGTCGTTTTCTACAATATAATGGTCAATAACTTCTATCGTTCTTCTTACTGTTTGTGGTAAAACATCCATCGGATCGCTTTCGCCCATTGTAGTTGGAATTAAATATAATTTTCCGAGAAGTTTCATGTGTTTTTCTTTAAAATTAAAAAATTCAATTATTTCTTTTTTAGAAACAATTGAATCGAATTAGGAGTGTTTTTTAAGTAATTGATCTGCAATAAGATCGGTTACTTCGTCTAGCATTTGATAAACATTGTCAAAGCCATTTGCTGAACCGTAATATGGATCTGGAACATCGACATTTTCGTTTGGAAATAAATCGTTTAAAATCAAACGAACTTTGTTTCTGTGTTCTGGAGTTTTGGCTAAATGGAGTACATCGCGAAAATTAGAATTATCCATTACATAGATATAATCGAATTTGTCAAAATCAGAAACTTGAATTTGTCTCCCTTTTTGTTCGCCGATATGGATTCCGTTTTTTTTGGCAACTTCGATAGAACGTTTGTCAGGACAATGGCCAATATGCCAAGAACCTGTTCCAGCCGAATCGACTAAAAATTTATCTTCGGGAAGTTTAGAAGCTAAAATTCCTTCTGCTAAAGGAGATCTGCAGATATTCCCTAAACAAACCATTAGGATCTTTACAGGCATGGTACGTCTTAAAGCGTTAGTTTTTTATTGATGTCTTCAACAAACTTTTTAAATTGTTTGTCTGTAGAAACTAAATTATCGACTGTTTTGCAAGCATGAAGAACAGTTGCGTGATCGCGGTCTCCAATTTGTGAACCAATATTTGCCAAAGAAGCTTTTGTGAATTTTTTAGCAAAGAACATCGCTAGTTGCCTTGCTTGTACAACGTGCCTCTTTCGAGTTTTAGACTGAAGTGTTTCAATATCTAATTGGAAATAATCTGAAACGATTTTTTGAATATAATCGATTGAGATTTCTCTCTTTACGTTTTTAACAAATTTCTCTACAACACTTTTAGCCAGTTCAATCGTAACTTCTTTTTTATTGAAAGAAGATTGAGCGATCAACGAAATAATTGCCCCTTCCAATTCTCTAACATTCGATTTTATGTTTCGAGCAACATATTCTAAAATATCTTCAGGCATCTCAACACCATCACGATATAAAATGTTTTTTAAGATCGAGATACGAGTTTCGTAATCAGGCTGATGCAACTCTGCAGATAATCCCCATTTAAAACGAGATAATAATCTTTGTTCGATATCCTGCATATCAACAGGAGCTTTATCTGAAGTTAAGATTACTTGTTTTCCGTTTTGATGTAAATAGTTGAAAATATGGAAGAATACATCTTGTGTTCCTGATTTTCCAGATAAGAACTGAACGTCGTCAATAATTAAAACATCAATTAATTGGTAAAAGTGAATGAAATCATTACGATTATTCTTTTTTACAGAATCAATGTATTGCTGTGTAAAAATCTCAGCAGAAATATATAAAACGGTCTTTTCTGGATATTTATCTTTTACTTCTACACCTATAGCATGCGCTAAGTGCGTTTTTCCTAAACCAACTCCTCCAAAAATCAATAACGGATTAAATGAAGTTCCTCCAGGTTTGTTGGCAACAGCCATACCTGCAGAACGAGCCAAACGGTTGGAATCTCCTTCTAAGAAATTGTCAAAACTGTAGTTCGGATTTAACTGAGACTCAATTTTTAAATTTCTAATTCCAGGAATTACAAACGGATTTTTTAGTTCAGGATTTAAGTTTTTAAACGGAGCATCAACCTCTTGCGGTTTCATTGGCACTCTGTTGGCACTTGGCAGCTGCTCGGTAAACGGCTGTTTATTGCCATAAGTGTTCTCCATTTTAATTTTATAGAGTAACTTTGCGTTTTTTCCCAGTTCTTTGGTAAGCGCAACTTTCAATAATTTTACGTAATGCTCTTCGAGCCATTCGTAGAAAAATTTACTTGGAACCTGAATGTATAATGCGTTATCGGTTAGCTCAACTGATTTGATTGGTTCGAACCAAGTTTTATATGCTTGGTCTTGAATATTATCCTTTATAAAGGACAAACAGTTTTCCCATACCGATTGAGCAGTTTTAGTCATAGATTCAGATAAATTTTTATTATTGTTATAAAGATTCTCCTAATAAAATAGGAGCAATTTTATTCCGTATTTCGGGATAACAAATATGTGAACAAATTTCTGTAAAAAAAAATATTTTGGTATCTAATTTTATAAAAAAAAGTTGTAATACGGCTTTTTAAATTCGAATTTTTTTAATATTTTATAAATGAAAAATCATCAGACTCAAGTACGAGTTCGTTACTCAGAAACTGACCAAATGGGAGTCGTTTATCACGGTAATTATGTTCCTTATTTTGAAATTGGACGCGTGGAATGGCTTAGAAATAAAGGGGTTTCGTATAAAAGCATGGAAGAAAGCGGTATTGGTCTTCCAATTGTCAACATGAACATCAATTACAAAAAATCGGCGAGATACGACGAACTTTTGACAATTCATACAACTTTCAAAAGTCACTCTTCTGTGAAGATCGAATTTGACTGCGCAATTTACAATGAGGCTAATGAGTTATTAACAACTGCGACATTTATTTTAGTATTTGTAGCGTTAAAAACGGGTCGTCCAACAGCTCCTCCAGAATACATTTTAGACATATTCAAAGCACTTGATGAAAAGTGTTAAAATAGCCTTCATTTTGGTGTTAAATTATATAATTTTAATATCAATTTCGAACATTAAATCAAAAATGCTGAACACTGTTTCGGCATTTTTTTTTCGTGTTTTTGTCCCAATTTTGCCAATTGGCAGTCCAGAAATTTCATCCATTTCCATTTCCTGAGAAGTGATTTCTAATTTCTTTTCTTTGATCACTCGCATTACTTTATTCATGTTTTTGTAATCAAAAGAAATTAAAAATTCAACATCAATTGTCTTTTCAACGATTTCACAAACTTCCAAAGTCTGTTGTGCAGTTGTTCGATAGGCAGAAATCAATCCGCCAACGCCTAATTTTACTCCGCCAAAAATACGAACGACTACTACTAGAACGTTCGTTAAGTCAAAAGATTGTATTTGTCCGTAAATTGGAGCTCCAGCTGTATTGCTTGGTTCTCCATCGTCGTTGGCACGATACGAGATTTTATTTCCAACACCAATTTGATAAGCGTAGCAATAATGCACGGCATGGGGATGTTGTTTTTTAAGATCTTCGATAATTGGTTTTACTTCGTCTTCATGATCTATCGGAAAAGCATAACCAAAGAATTTACTGCCTTTTTCTTTAAACAGTATTTCTTCAGATGCAGATGCAATAGTTTGATAAGTATCGTTAATTTCCAATTGTTATGCTTTAAAAATGTTTTTTTGCCACAGATGAAAAGGATTAAAAAAGATTTCTTTTTTGTTTTTTAAAGAAAATCTGTTGGAATCTTTTTAATCTGTGACAAAATATTTTATGATAAATAAATGTTTATAATAATCCTTTGTCGAATAAATCTACAACATCTTCTTTTCCAACTTGAAGATTCCAGACTTTAATTCCTAAAGCTGCGGCGCTGTCGGTGTTTTCTGTTTTATCATCAACAAACAAAGTGTTTGCTGCAACTAGATTATTTTGGTCCAATACAAATTGATAGATTTTCGGATCTGGTTTTCTCATTCCTATATCAAACGAAAAATATACTTTTTCGAAACAAGCATAAAAATCTTTGTAAAAAGAAATTCCGCTTTTTTCTTCAAATGTATTAATGTGAATAGAATCGGTATTACTCAATAAAAACAAGCGGTATTTTTTTGATAACTCCTGCAGAAACTCTAAACGATAAAAAGGAAAATCTGCTAAAACTGCATTCCAAGCTCTCAGAATATCTTCTTTAGAAGCATTTGGCAGTTGTTTTTGAAAACCTCCAACAAAATCTTCTGGTGAAATAGCTCCAACTTCAAAAGAAAGATTTAATTGATCGAATTCATTATTCCATTCTTTCATTCCTAGTTTTTGCAAACCAGAAATTGTGGCAGGCTTATCTAAATTGATAAAAATATCTCCAAAGTCAAAAATTATCGCATTAATCATGATTTCTAATTTGTATTAGTTCGTCACTTAATATGTTGGTCTTTGTGATGTTTTTTCTTGTAATAATTGGAGCTTTTGTTCCGTTTAGAAAACTTGTCTTTCCAACAAAAATTCTCGCTTCATCCCAAAGATTTTTATCAATAAATGATTGAAGCGTTTGTCTTCCGCCTTCAATTATTATAGATTGAATTTGATTTTGAAATAAAACATCCAAAATCTGAGGGAGAATATTTTTATCAAAATCAATTACTTCAAATTGAGTGTTTTCTTTTGATGGTTTCGAATCTTTAGAAAAAATAAAAGTTTTTACAGAATCATCAAAAATAAAACTGTTTTCATCAATTCTATTATTTTGATCAATAACCACTCGAACGGGATTGTTACCGTTCCAATCTCGAGCATTTAATTTTGGATTGTCATCAACAACGGTTTGTGTTCCAACCAAAATTGCCTGTTCTTCAGTTCGCCATTTGTGAACCAATTGTCTTGAATATTGGTTTGTAATCCAAATTGGCTTGCGCGCCTGATCAATTTCTTTTTCTGGAGCTAAAAATCCGTCCTGACTTTCGGCCCATTTTAAAATAATATACGGTCTCTTTTTTTGATGAAACGTAAAAAAGCGTTTATTCAGTTCGTTGCATTCCTCTTCTAAAACTCCAACAGTAACATTCGCTCCCGCTTCGATTAATTTTAAAATACCCCTTCCGGCTACTTTTTCGTTAGGATCAACTGTACCGACCACAACATTCGGAATTTCATTTGCAATAATCAAATCACAGCAAGGAGGAGTTTTTCCAAAATGACTGCAAGGTTCCAAGCTTACATAAATTGTAGCTTTTTTTAACAACGATTTGTCTTTTACAGATTTAACTGCATTTACCTCGGCATGGGGTTCACCTGCTTTTTTATGCCAACCTTCGCCAATAATCTTATCTTCATAAACAATGACACTACCAACCATAGGATTCGGATACGTTGTTCCAAGTCCATTTTGTGCCAGTTCGATGCAGCGTTGTATGTATTTTTCATGTATATTCACAGTGCAAAAGTAGTTAATTTTAAGATTATCACTAACTCGAAAAGATTAAGTTGTGAAACAATCCCGATAGTTATAATGGTATCAAAAAAGTATATTTATCTTTGTGTTTATAATGATTTAGAATAAAAAAATGGTAAATTGGTTTATAAGGACAATTAAAAAAGAAGACAATCAAGCTGTTGCAAGTTTGATAAGATCTGTTTTTGATGAAATGGAAATTCCAAAAGTAGGGACAGCATATGAAGATCCTTATTTGGATTTGATGTTTGAGGAATATAGTAAAACGAAATCGGCCTATTTTGTTGTTGAAAATGATGGAGAAATTGTAGGCTGTGCTGGAATTGCGCCTTTAGAAAATGGAGATCCTGAAATTTGTGAATTGCAGAAAATGTATTTCCTTCCAAAAACAAGAGGATTGGGTATTGGAACCCAAATGATGGATAAATGTTTGGAACAAGCAAGAGCTTTTGGTTTCAAAAAATGTTATATTGAAACGATGCCATTTATGCATGCCGCGCAGAAGCTTTATAAAAAATCCGGTTTTGAGTATTTAGATACTCCAATGGGATGTACTGGGCACAATTCTTGTCCGGTATGGATGCTGAAAGTATTGTGATTTTAATGTAACAAATTTGAAGTAGCAAGACTTATTGAAAGATAAAATATCAGTTTTTGACTGATGTAAATGCCCAAAAAATAAAAATGAAAATTAAACAATATCGTACTCAGTTTATTAAAGAATTATCTCCTTTTTACGATGCGTACGAAGCTGAGAGTTTTTTTTATTTGATTTTAGAAGATAAGCACCAACTTCGCCAGATTGATTTAGCTTTAAATCATGAGTTGGTATTTGATGAGAATGATTTTGTGATATGGGATGAAATCTTGCAACATTTGAAGAAAGAAGTACCTATTCAATATCTATTAGGAAAAACACATTTTTATGGTTTGGACTTTGAGGTTAATGAGAATGTTTTAATTCCGAGACCAGAAACTGAGGAATTGGTAGAATGGATTATTAATGAAAATGCAAGTCCAGAGAAATCTAAGAAAATAAAAATACTGGATATTGGAACAGGAAGTGGCTGTATTGCTATTTCTTTGGCTAAAAACCTTCCAAATGCCGAGGTTGTTGCTATAGATGTTTCGAAAAAAGCAATTGAAACTGCGAAAAGAAATGCGGTTAGAAATAATGTAGATGTAACTTTTGTTATGCAGGATATCTTAAAGGAAGAGGAGTTGAGATGTCAATTTGATATTATTGTTTCCAATCCGCCGTATGTCCGAAATTTAGAAAAAGCAGAAATCAAAAAAAATGTTTTGGACTACGAACCGCATTTAGCTCTTTTTGTTGAAGATCACGATGCTTTGATTTTTTATAGAAAAATTGCCTTACTGGCAAAAAAAGCCCTTCTAGAAAAAGGGAAATTATATTTCGAAATCAATCAATATCTTGGAAAAGAAATGACCGATTTATTAGAAAGTATGGATTTTAAAAGTATAGAGCTTCGAAAAGATATTTATGATAATGAACGAATGATTAAAGGAAGTGTTTAAGTTTTCAGTCTCAGTCTCAGTTTTCATAGAGCATTAACTGAAAACTGAGACTGAGACTAAAAACTTATTCGTAACGCAATGCTTCAATAGGATCTAATTTTGATGCTTTAATAGCAGGATACAAACCAGAAACTATTGCCACGCAGAAACTGGTTGCAAAAGCGGCAAAAATAGCCATCCACGGAATCACAAAAGAAAAACTCATAGCTGTGGCTATTCCGAAACCAAGAAGAATTCCAAGAAAGATTCCAACTAAACCACCAATTTGTCCGATTAATAAAGTTTCAATAAAAAACTGAAAAGCAACTGTTGATCTTTTTGCCCCTAATGCTTTACGAACACCAATTTCGCGTGTACGTTCTGTTACCGAAACAATCATAATATTCATTAAAGCAATAGACGATCCTAAAATGGTAATTACAGAAATAGTCCACGCTGCCAATCCTAGATATTGAGTTATGCTTAGGATACGATTAATCAAATCATCGCTTCGAACTATTCCAAAATTATTGTCACGAACCGGACTTAATTTACGAACTCTTCTCATGGTACTTGTAGCATTGTCTATGGCTTCGTCTAAAACTTCTTTCTTAGAAACCATCACACTAATTGTATAATTGATATTTGGTGCAGTAAATAAAGATCTCGCAACTTGAATTGGAATTAGAACTCTTAAATCCTGACTGTTGCCAAACGTAGAACCTTTCTCTTTTAAAACTCCAATTACTTTAAATCGTGCACCTCGAATAGAGATGGTTTTATCAATTGGATTAACGTCTTTCAAAAGTCCTTTTTCAAAATCAGAACCAACAATACAGGAGTAAGTATTGTTTTCAATATCAAATTGGTTAAAACTTCTTCCTAAACTAGTTTCTAGTCCAGAATTGGTAATAAAATGTTCGTCTACACCCACAATTGTAATTTCTGGGTCTGTTTTTTCGCTCAAGTATTTTACTTCAGCAGTTGTAGTTGCGGTAAAAGATAGAGAGGTTTCTGTAAATGGGTATTTGTATTTGCTTTTGAAAGCCACAGCTTCTGGATAGGAAATAATCGGATTGATGACTTCGCGTTCGTTTCCGCCACGGTTTCGAACTTTATTTTCGTATTGATTGATGTTAAAAGTATTGGCTCCCATAGAAGCAAAATCGCTGGAAATTGTGTTTTCTAACGCAGAAACTACAGTCAAGATTCCAACCAAAGCGGTAATACCGATGGCAATAATTAAAACAGTAAGAATAGTTCGCAGCAATTGTGTTTTGATAGAACCAAATGCAATTCGGATATTTTCTTTAAATAATTTTAGCATCATGACCAATTTGTCACGAAAATACGGTTTTTGTTACAAGTTTGTTTTCGAAGTGTTATTATTTATTTTAAAAAGTAAGATATTTGCAGACGATTTGAGATTTTGAATAAAATCCAAATCAATAAGAAATTAATGTTAAAGATTTTTGAAGATAAAGATTAGAAAATAATCTAAAATCAGAAATCTAAAATCTAAAATAAAAGAGATGGCTTCAAAACCAAGTATACCAAAAGGAACAAGAGATTTTTCACCAGCAGAGGTGTCAAAACGTCAATATATTATTCAAACTATAAAAGCTAATTTCGAGAAATTTGGTTTTCAGCCAATCGAAACGCCTTCGTTTGAAAATTCAGATACCTTAATGGGGAAATATGGAGAAGAAGGAGATCGTCTGATTTTTAAAATCTTGAATTCAGGTAACTTTTTCTACAATAAAAGTAAAATTGAATTGCCAGAATCGATAGAAGAATTGCAATTAAATTCTGCTGAAAAAATTACTTTAGAACAAAGAATTGAGCTAAATAAATTTACAGGAAAAATTTCTGAGAAAGCGTTACGTTACGATTTGACAGTTCCGTTTGCAAGATACGTGGTACAGCACCAAAGTGAAATTGAATTTCCTTTTAAGAGATACCAAATCCAGCCAGTTTGGAGAGCAGATAATCCGCAAAAAGGACGTTTTAGAGAATTTTTTCAATGTGATGCCGATGTTGTAGGTTCAAAATCACTTTGGCAAGAAGTTGAGTTAGTTCAATTGTACGATACAGTTTTTACTTCTTTAGGTTTAGAAGGCGTTACAATTAAAATCAATAATAGAAAAATTTTATCTGGAATTGCTGAGGTAATTGGCGCTTCAGACAAATTAATCGATTTTACGGTTGCTCTTGATAAATTGGATAAAATTGGAGAAGACGGCGTAAAGAAAGAAATGATTGAAAAAGGAATTTCTGAGGAGGCTTTGGTAAAAGTACAGCCACTTTTTAGTTTCTCTGGAACTTTTGCAGACAAAATTGCACAGCTTTCAGAATTATTGTCATCTTCTGAAGAAGGTATGAAAGGCGTTGAAGAGCTTAAGTTTATATGTGACAATGTTGCTGAATTAGGACTTTTTACTGCGATTTTAGATTTAGATGTGACTTTAGCTCGTGGTTTAAATTATTATACAGGAGCTATTTTTGAAGTTGCAGCTCCAAAAACTGTTGCCATGGGTTCTATTGGTGGTGGCGGAAGATACGACGATTTGACGGGTATTTTTGGTTTAAAAAATATGAGTGGTGTCGGAATCTCTTTTGGATTAGATAGAATTTATTTGGTTTTAGAGGAATTGCAATTATTCCCTGAAACTGTTGCAGCTACTTCAAAAGCACTGTTTTTGAATTTTGGAGACAAAGAAGCGCTTTACGCTTCGCAGGCAATTCAGAAATTGAGAAAAGAAAATATAAAAGTAGAATTGTATCCTGATAGTGTAAAAGTTGGAAAACAATTTCAATATGCAGACAAACGTTTGATTCCGTTTGCAGTATTAGTTGGTGATCAGGAGATTAATTCAAACTCATATACGCTTAAAAATTTAGTGACAGGAGAACAGGTTTCTGTAGATTTCGAAGGATTGAAAAAAACTTTATCAAGTTAACTATCTGGAACAAAAGTTTTTGCTTTAGATTCCGCAGATTCAAAGGTTTTTCTTTTAAAATCTCTGCCTAAAATAGTTGCCAGAGAAGAAAAAAAACTTTTAATTTGCCAACCTTAAGTTACGGGCGTAGTTCAAGGGTAGAATAGCGGTCTCCAAAACCGTTGATGGGGGTTCGAATCCCTCCGCCCGTGCAAAAAAAAAGTTTTTTACCGCAAAGAACGCGAAGATTTTATCTTAGAATACTTTAAAAAACACAAAGTTCGCAAAGCTTATACAATACAAAGCTTTGCGAACTTTATTTTTATAAAGCTTAAGAGCGAAAAACTTAGCGTTTTTTGCGCTAATTTTTTTCGTTTTCAGCTTTTGTCATGAATACATTAAAGATGAAGAAACCATAAAAAAAAGCTTCGTCTCTATAGGCGAAGCTTTTTTTAATATAAGGTAAACTTGAATTAATAATTATTTAGAGGCCGAAGCCAACCCTTAAATTCAATTTTTGGTGGTAATAATTTATATTTATTGGTCTCAAAGATAACATAAACTAAAACGTAATAGTCTTAAAATTATAATAAATTTTTTCTGTGCAAATACGTTTTTTAAATGTCTCATAATTAATAAAGTGACAATTTGACATTTTATAAGATTTGGCAGTACTTTTGCAATCCAACAGAAAGAAATAAAAATGAAGTTTAAGAATATTTTTAAAAATAAAAGTAATATGACTACGGAAAATACAGAATTCGATCAGGAATTAGACGATGTAACGTTAGAGAACAATGCCAACGGAGAACAGTTAATTGTTGAAGAATTAAGTGTTGAGGAGCAATTAGCTAAAGACTTGGCTCACGAAAAAGATAAGTTTTTGAGATTATTTGCTGAATTTGAAAATTACAAAAAAAGAACTTCAAAAGAGCGTCTTGATTTATTTAAAACAGCAAATCAAGAGGTTTTATTGGCTATGCTTCCGGTTTTAGATGATTTTGACAGAGCGGCAGTAGAGATCAACAAGTCTGAGGATGAGAATTTGAAAAAAGGTGTTGAGTTGATTCACGAAAAACTGAAAAGTACTTTAGTTTCTAAAGGTTTAGAGCAAGTTGAAATTCAAGCAGGAGATGCTTTCAATGCTGATATTGCTGAAGCAATTACCCAAATTCCAGCGCCGTCTGATAAATTAAAAGGGAAAATTGTTGATGTTATTGAAAAAGGATACAAATTAGGAGACAAAATTATTCGTTACCCTAAAGTTGTAGTTGGAAACTAAAAAGCAAATAAAAATTCTGACTCCAATTTTGGATTTTGGAATTTTAGAATTTGGAATTTAAACCTAATTATGAAAAAAGATTTTTACGAAATACTAGGCATTTCAAAAAATGCTGATGCTGCCGAAATTAAAAAAGCGTATAGAAAAAGCGCGCTTAAATACCACCCTGATAAAAACCCAGGCGACAAAGAGGCAGAAGAAAACTTCAAATTGGCGGCAGAAGCTTATGAAGTTTTAAGTGATCCACAGAAAAAAGCGAAATACGATCAATATGGTCATCAAGCATTTGATGGCTCTGGCGGATTTGGCGGTGGCCACGGCGGTATGAATATGGATGACATTTTCAGCCAGTTTGGTGATATTTTTGGTGGCGGATTTGGCGGTTTCGGAGGCGGAGGCGGTGGCCCTCGTCGTGCGAAAGGAAGCAATCTTCGAATTAAAGTGAAATTAACTTTAGAAGAAATTGCAAATGGAGTGGAGAAAAAAGTAAAAGTAAAACGTAAAGTTCAGGCAAAAGGCGTAACGTATAAAACTTGTACGACTTGTAATGGTCAAGGACAAGTAATGCGTGTAACCAATACCATTTTAGGAAGAATGCAATCTGCATCTACTTGTCCTACTTGTGGTGGTTCTGGTCAGATTTTAGATAAAAAACCTTCTGAGGCAGATGCTCAAGGAATGGTTCAAGAAGACGAAACAGTATCAATTAAAATTCCTGCGGGAGTTGTTGATGGTATGCAGTTAAAAGTTGCTAACAAAGGTAACGATGCTCCAGGAAACAGTATTCCAGGAGATTTAATTGTCGCGATTGAAGAAGTTGAGCACGAATTCTTGAAGCGTGAAGGAGAAAACATCCATTTCGATTTATACATTAGTTTTCCTGAAGCAGTTTTGGGAGCTTCAAAAGATATTGAAGCAATCAACGGAAAAGTTCGTATTAAATTGGAAGAAGGAATTCAGTCTGGAAAAATCTTAAGATTGAAAGGAAAAGGAATTCCAAGTTTAAATGGTTACGGAAGCGGAGATTTATTAGTTCACGTAAACGTTTGGACTCCAAAAACATTAAATAAAGAGCAAAAACAATTCTTTGAAAATGCTTTGGCAGACGAACATTTTGTTCCAAGTCCAGAGAAATCAGAGAAATCGTTTTTTGAAAAAGTAAAAGATATGTTCTCATAATCTTAACTTCTTTTAAAGTTATAAAAAATTAAAAACCCATTCTAGTATAAATTAGAATGGGTTTTTTGCGTAATATGCCACAATTTCGCTTCGAATTATTTACTTTTACAGTCGCTGAACCGTAACAGGCAAAGTGACGCAGTAAATCCTTAAAAATAGCATGAGTAACTTACTTGAAGTACATAAAGTCGTAAAAAAATACGGCGATTATGTAGCACTTAACGAAGTTTCATTAAATGTGCCAAAAGGCAGTATATATGGACTTTTAGGTCCCAATGGAGCCGGAAAAACTTCCCTTATCAGAATTATAAACCAAATTACATTGCCAGATAGTGGCGAAGTAATTTTGGATGGAGAAAGATTGCAACCCAAACATGTGCAAACTATCGGGTATCTTCCAGAAGAAAGAGGTTTGTACAGTTCGATGAAAGTGGGAGAGCAATGTTTGTATCTGGCTCAAATGAAAGGCCTTTCTAAGGCTGAAGCCAAAAAACAATTGGATTATTGGTTTGACCGATTAGGAATTCAAGGCTGGTGGAACAAGAAAATTCAGGAACTTTCTAAAGGAATGGCACAGAAAATTCAGTTTGTGGTTTGTGTTTTGCATAAACCAAAATTGCTAATTTTAGATGAGCCCTTCTCCGGATTTGATCCTGTAAATGCAAATGTTATTAAAGATGAAATTTTGGCATTGAAAGAACAAGGTTCTACTATTATTTTTTCGACGCACAGAATGGAAAGTGTAGAAGAGCTTTGTGAAAACATTGCTTTAATTCACAAATCAAATAAATTGATCGAAGGGAAAGTGGCAGATGTGAAACGTCAGTTTAGAACCAATAGTTTTGAAGTGGGAATTTTGACCAATAATGTTGAAGGTTTGATGTACGATATCACTCAAAAGTTCACGGTTTCGCCTGCTAATTTTAAATCGCTAAATGATGATTTGAAATTAAATATTCAGATTGGAAATGCAAGTCCAAACGAATTATTGAATATTTTAACACAACGTGGACAAGTAACACATTTCGTAGAAAAAATTCCGAGCATAAACGATATTTTTATCCAAACGGTAACAGAGAATAAAGTTTAGATTTCAGATTTTAGATTTTAGAGTGAAAACTAAAATCGAAATCGGGAATCTAAAATCAACAATCTAAAATCTAAAATTATAAATGAGCATCATCTCGTTGATTATAAAAAGAGAATTTATTGCCAAAGTCCGCAATAAATCTTTTGTTGTCATGACATTTTTGAGTCCGCTTTTATTTGTGGCGATTGCTGTTTTTATTGGCTATTTAAGCTCGATGAAAGCAGAAACAAAAAGAATTGCAATTCATGACGAAACCGGACTTTTTGCATCTGATTTTTTAAAAGAAAATAAAAAAGGAGCCGAATTCAAATATTTAAATTTATCTGAAATTGATGTAAAGGCTTTAAAAGACAGCATTACAAAAGAAAATTTCAACGGACTAATTGTTATTCCGAAAACAAAAAATATAAAAGATTTAGAAAGTAAAATTGAATTTATTTCTAATAATAGTCCGAGCATTTCTTTTATTGAAAACACTCAAGATATCATTGGAAATAAAATTACAAAACTAAATCTGGAAGAAGCTAAACTAGACACTTTGGCCATTCAGAAAGCGCAGTCAGATGTAAATATTCATTTGATTAAAGCTTCTGGAGAAGAAAGTCTGAAAGGTTTAAATGAAATTAAAATCGGAATCGGAGGCGCATTTGGTTACTTGATCATGATGTTTATTATCATTTACGGAAATATGGTAATGAGAAGCGTAATCGAAGAAAAAACAAACAGAATTATCGAAATCATTATTTCATCTGTAAAACCATTTCAGTTGATGATTGGTAAAATTGTAGGAACATCATTGGCTGGGATTTTACAATTTATGATTTGGGCGATAATTGGATTAGGATTGATGTTTGCAGCTTCAGCTTTTTTTGGAGTGAATGTTGGTCCGACAGCCAGAATTTCTCCAGAATTAATGCAAAGTGCGCAGCACGAATTTGCTGGATCAGCGCAAATGTATATTGCTGAATTATGGAATTTGCCAATTGCAAGTATCATAATCGGATTTGTGATTTATTTTATTGGAGGATATTTTTTATATAGCTCATTTTACGCAGCAATTGGAGCGGCAGTTGACAATCAAACCGATTCTCAGCAATTTTTGCTGCCAATTTTAATGCCTCTGATTTTGAGCGTCTATATCGGATTTTTTACAGTAGTAAACGATCCGCATGGAAGTGTTGCGGTTATTTTTTCAATGATTCCGTTAACTTCGCCAATTGTAATGCTAATGCGTATTCCGTTTGGTGTGCCGTGGTGGCAAATCGCAATTTCGGTATCATTATTGTTTGCTACCTTTTTCCTTCTGGTTTGGTTTGCTGCCAAAATTTACCGTGTAGGTATTTTAATGTACGGCAAAAAACCGACGTGGAAGGAATTGTATAAGTGGCTAAAATATTAACTTGAGATTCTAAGATTCTAAGTTTCTGAGATGCTAAGATTTTAGCTAAAAAACTCAGAATCTTAGCATCTTAGTATCTTAGTATCTTTAAAAAGAATGAGTAAAATACTAATTATTGAAGACGAAGCGGCGATCAGAAGAGTTTTGGTAAAAATATTATCAGAAGAAAATGATGCATATCAAGTTGATGAAGCTGAAGATGGTGTTGCGGGACTTGAAAAAATAAAAAACAACGACTATGATTTGGTTTTGTGTGATATCAAAATGCCAAAAATGGACGGTGTTGAGGTTTTGGAAGAAGTAAAAAAGATCAAACCAGAAATCCCGATGGTGATGATCTCGGGGCACGGTGATATGGAAACTGCGATTCAGACCATGCGTTTGGGAGCTTTTGATTATATCTCAAAACCGCCAGATTTGAACCGTTTATTGAATACGGTTCGTAATGCTTTGGATAAAAAACAATTAGTAGTTGAAAATAAAATCCTGAAGAAAAAAGTTAGCAAAAACTACGAAATGATTGGTGACAGCGAATCGATTAATCATATTAAAGTGATGATTGATAAGGTGGCGCAAACAGAAGCTAGAGTTTTGATTACTGGACCAAACGGAACAGGAAAAGAATTAGTGGCGCATCAGTTACATGAAAAAAGCGAGCGTTCTAGTTTTCCGTTAATTGAAGTAAACTGTGCTGCAATTCCGAGCGAATTGATTGAAAGCGAATTGTTCGGACACGTAAAAGGTGCTTTTACATCGGCAGTGAAAGATCGTGCCGGAAAGTTTGAAGCAGCAGACAAAGGAACTATTTTCTTAGATGAAATTGGAGATATGAGTCTTTCGGCGCAAGCTAAAGTTTTGCGTGCTTTGCAAGAAAGTATGATTACGAGAGTTGGTGCTGATAAAGATATTAAAGTTGATGTTCGTGTTGTTGCAGCAACAAATAAAGATCTGAAAACAGAAATTGCAGAAGGCCGTTTCCGTGAAGATTTATACCATCGTTTGGCTGTGATTTTAATTAAAGTTCCGCCATTAAATGAAAGACGTGATGATATTCCGGCTTTGATTTCGCATTTTGCAGAAAAAATAGCTTTAGAGCAAGGAAATGTGGTTAAGTCGTTTTCGGCGCAAGCCATAAAATTATTGCAAGAATACGATTGGACAGGAAATATTCGTGAACTTCGAAATGTAGTAGAAAGATTGATTATTTTGGGAGGAAACGAAATCTCAGAATCAGATGTGAAAATGTTCGCAAGCAAATAAAGTGCTTCGCGCTTTAGGCTATAAGCTTTAGGCTTTAAGCTTTTATAGAAATTAAATAATTTTTGCTTACAGCGTATAGCTTAAAGCTTAAAGCTCAAAAAAATGAAACTAAAAAAAATAAACGAGAAATTACAAGACGGATTAGTTGAAAATGGTTTAACGGAAGCGAATGCTTTGCAGTTGGAAACTTTTTCAACCATAAAAAGTGGTGCTGATTGTATAATTATTTCTCCAAAAGGAAGTGGAAAAACAACAACGATTGTTTTAAATGTGATTCAGCAATTGGCTGGTAAAACGGAAGAATCGCCACGCGCTTTAATTATTGTGGAAGACAAAGCAAAGGTTTTGGAAATGGTTGAGCTTTTTGAGAAGTATGGGAAATACACCAATTTGGAAGTTTATGGTGTAAACGAAAAAGGCGACATGGATTATGATAAAAACTACGTTTCTACAGGAATCGACGTTTTAATTGGTACGCCAACTAAATTAAATGACATGTTTAGTACAGCGGGTTACAATGTAAATCGTTTAAAAATGTTTATTTTGGATGATGCAGATCCGATCTTGAAATTACGCCATGATCCAAAAATCACACGTATTTCAAATAGTATTGCCAAAGTGCAACGAATTATCTTTTCTGAAACTCTGACAGAGCGTATTGAAATTTTGGCAGATAAAATCATGGTTGAGCCTTATTTGTTTGATATGGATGAAGATGGGGAAGAGCTTGATGAAGACGAAGACGATATTGAAGAAGAATAATTTACAATAAAGTTTTTAGTCCCGGTTTTCAGTCTCAGTAACTGAAAAGCGGGATTTTTTGATTTAGAAATTAATAGAATAAAAATATAGAGTTATGGGATTAATGAAAGTATTTTCTGGAAGTGAAGTATTAGCAATTGCTTTGCAGGAAAGATTACAAGAAGCTGGAGTAGAAACAGTAAAAAAAGACAATATTCAATCTGCACGTTTAGGAGGTTTTGGCCAGACAGATTTGGCAATTGAAGTATTTATACAAGAAACAGATTTTGCAAAAGCAAATCCTGTTATAGAAGAGTTTAGAATGAGTCTTTAAAAGTTGTCAGTTTTCAGTCGCAGTTTTTCAATAGTTATTGAGACTGCGACTGAAAACTGCGACTGAAAACTAAAAAAAAATGCAATACAAAATGTTAGTGCTCGACATGGATGACACCTTGTTGACAGACGATCACAGAATATCAGATTTAAATAAAAAAGTAATATTAGAAGCGCAAGCAAAAGGCGTTTATGTTGTTTTGGCTTCTGGAAGACCGACTACCGCAATGACAGCTTATGCAAAGGAGTTGGAATTAGATAAAAACGATTCGTATATGATTTCGTTTAACGGCGCAATAATCAGCCGTGTGAAAGATGATTTAGTTTTGTTTGAACAAAAGTTGACTGTAGAGCAAATTCATGCATTATACGATTATAGTGTAAAAAAGAATGCGCACATCATTACGTATTTAGATGACCAAATCATTAGCGAAACAGATTCTGAATATATTGAGGTAGAAAAAGAAATCACGGGAATGGCACATCTTAAAGTTTCGAGCTTTAAAGATTATGTAGATAGACCAGCGGTTAAATGTATTTTGCTGCAAGATCCAGCTTATTTAAAAACCTTGGAAAAAGATTTAATGGAGGCTATGCCACATTTAAGTGTTTCGATGTCTAAACCATTTTTCTTAGAAGCGGCACAGCAAGGCATTGATAAAGCTGCGAGTTTGAAACTTTTGGCAGAAAAGCTGGGTATTCATCAAAGTGAGATTATCGCCGTTGGAAACGCAGGAAATGACTTGACAATGATAGAATATGCAGGTTTAGGAGTTTGGGTAGATAATGTGAATCCTGAATTGCGTGATCGAGCAGATTTAATCGTAGCTTCAAATAATGATGATGGTGTTGCTGAAGTGGTGCAAAAATATATTTTAAATTAAATAAAAGATGAAAAATCCAATTGAAACAGAGCGTTTGCTTTTACGAGAATTAGAACTTTCTGATGCAGAAGGAATGTTTGAATTGGATTCTAATCCAAATGTGCATTTATTTGTCGGCAATAGACCTGTAAAACATATTGACGAAAGCATTGAATATATCAAATTTGTTCAAAAACAATACAAAGATCTTGGTACAGGAAGATGGGCTGTTGTTCTTAAGGAAACTAACGAATTTATTGGCTGGTCTGGAATCAAATTTATTACAGACGAGATAAATAATCATAAAAACTTTTATGAGTTAGGATATCGTTTTATCGAAAAGCATTGGGGAAAAGGTTATGCTACAGAAGCAGGAAGAGCTTTTATTGATCATGCTTTTAATGAAATGAAAGTAGAAGTGCTTTATGCTTATGCAGATGCAGGAAACGAAAACTCAAGAAAAATTCTGGAGAAATTAGGATTTCATTTTGTAAATTCTTTTGAATACGATGAAGAATTAGAAGTTTGGTACGAACTTAAGAATCCAAACAGAATTTAAATAAAAAACGAATTCCAAATCTTTACATACTTAAAAGTCAGTAAAGATTTGGAATTAATTAAGAAGTAATATTTGAAAATATTATTTTTTAGCTACAGAAACAAAATATTTATTTCCGTCACCCATAGTTAATTTTACACGCTCGTCGCAAAGATCGATTGCAAAATTGGCACTTTCGTAACAGCTGCAAGTCGTATTTTTGTCTTTAGACATTTCTGTTTTACAGTTGTTGTTTTTAAAGCTTGCTAATTGTGGAGTGTATAAACTAACTAAATCAGTAGAAGCGGTTACTAAAGAAATGATACTTGCAGAATTGTTATTTGTAATTCTGTATACAATTCTATCGGTATAATTTACTTCGTTAACTGTTACTTTACGAATGTAGGTATAAGCTGTAGATCCTTCACCAGGTTCTTTAACTTCAAACTTAAACCCAACTGCACGAATAGCAACATCAAATTGCTGTTGTGAGTTAAAGCTTGCCCAAGTCGTCAATGTGCTAATAGTAGGAAATGGATTTGCATTTGCGGCTGGAGCATTAGTTTGCGCTTGCGAACTAAATACGGTTAAGAACATCAAGCAGATTGTGGGTAAAAATGCTTTCATAAAGCGTGGTATTTGTATTTTAATTTTGCCTACTCTCTTTGGTTTTCGGCTTTCCCATTTCATTTTGTAACACAAAACAACAACATAACGAGTAAAATTCAAAATTGTTATGCCCGAATTATTATTAAATTAATTAAAGCGTATCAAAATTCTTTAATCTCAACTAATTTTGAATTACATTCATAACAATGGTAAATGTAAGAAATTTAGAATTTAAAACCGAGAAAAATGTATTTAATCGATAAAATTTGCATTTAATCGATTATTTTGTCATTTAATTCTTATCAGAGTGTTAAAATTTCAAGAATATCAGGTTCAGATTTTTTTTTTAATAAAAATAGAAAAAAATAGCTTTCGAATGTTTTTAAATTAACATTAGTGTCAAATTATTGATTCGAAGTAAATTAATTGCTTTCTTTTGATGAATATTGTTTGTAAATTTGCAGCCTTAAATTTTTTGACAACGATTTCATTAATTTAAGCAGATTATGGAAAACAGAAAAAAAGTTGCCTTTTATACACTGGGTTGTAAACTGAATTTTTCAGAGACTTCTACAATTGCCAGAAATTTTAATGACGAAGGTTTTGACCGCGTCGATTTTGAAGAAATAGCAGATATCTATGTTATCAATACTTGCTCTGTAACAGAAAATGCAGATAAGCAGTTTAAGCAGGTAGTTAGAAAAGCAATGAAGCTGAATGATAAAGCATTTGTTGCTGCTGTTGGCTGTTATGCACAATTAAAACCTGAAGAATTAGCGGCAGTAGACGGTGTTGATTTGGTCTTGGGCGCAACAGAAAAATTCAAAATTACAGACTATATCCATGATTTGAGCAAAAACGATATGGGGGAAGTTCACTCATGCGAAATTGCTGAAGCCGATTTCTACGTTGGAAGTTATTCTATTGGAGACCGTACCAGAGCATTCTTAAAAGTTCAAGACGGTTGCGATTATAAATGTACCTATTGCACAATTCCGTTGGCAAGAGGAATTTCCAGAAGTGATGCTTTAGAAAATGTTTTAAAAAATGCCAAAGAAATTTCGGCTCAAAATATCCGTGAAATTGTTTTAACGGGTGTAAATATTGGTGATTACGGAAAAGGCGAATTCGGAAACAAAAAACACGAACATACTTTTCTAGATTTAGTTCAGGCTTTAGATAAAGTAGAAGGAATTGAGCGTTTGAGAATTTCGTCTATCGAACCGAATTTATTGAAAAATGAAACGATCGAATTTGTTTCTAAAAGCAGAACTTTTGTACCGCATTTTCATATTCCGTTGCAATCAGGAAGCAATGATATTTTGAAATTGATGAAACGCCGTTATTTACGTGAAGTTTATATTGACCGTGTCAATAAAATTCGCGAAGTAATGCCACACGCTTGTATTGGTGTCGATGTGATTGTTGGTTTTCCTGGAGAAACAGATGAACACTTTTTAGAAACGTATCATTTCTTAAATGAATTGGATATTTCGTATTTACACGTTTTTACGTATTCAGAAAGAGATAATACTGAAGCTGTTGATATGGAAGGCGTAGTTCCTTCAAATGTTAGAGCAAAACGCAGTAAAATGCTTCGCGGTTTGTCGGTTAAAAAACGCCGTGCTTTTTACGAAAGTCAATTGGGAACAAATAGAACGGTTCTTTTTGAAAGTGAAAACAAAGAAGGATACATTCACGGATTTACAGAAAATTACGTAAAAGTAAAAACACCTTGGAATCCAGAATTGGTAAATACTTTACAAGAAATCAATTTGACAAAAATAGACGAAGACGGAAGTGTACGTTTGGAGTTTTTGAATAAATTGGCGGAAGCTTAATTTTTTTAAGATAATCCAAAAGTTACCACATAGTTTGTCATTTCGACGAAGGAGAAATCTCCGCAAGTAACTCCACAACGAAAATCCAATCTTTGTCGAGCTTCTAGTGAAGATTTCTCCTTCGTCGAAATGACAAAAAACAGAAAAACCCTTTGTAAAAAGGGATTTTCTGTTTTTATAAATTATTCATTTTCCTGAACAATCAATTTCAAAGAATTAATATAATCGGTATCAAATTCTATAACTCGAATTTTTTCGGGATTAAAACTTAATTCTCCGCCAAACTGACCTTGCGTATCTAAAAAATCGATAGTCAATTCTTCCTCATTTAATTCGATTAATTTTCCTAGATAAGCAGATTTAGAAGATTTTTTTGCAATCTGAAAAATGCCATATTTCTCAGAAATAAATTTAATGATCGAAGCCAAATCTTTAATCGGGATAATATCATCAGAATTAATTTTTAATCCTTTCATGCGGATTACTTTTTCTGTGAAGGCCAAATCGTGATCTCGGTTAACAGCTTCAATGTTTTTATTTCTCAAAATAACAAAACCATCCAAAATAAAATCGACAGGGTTATTTCGAAGCAAAATCCATTCATCAGAATAATCAATAAGAAATCCAGAGAAAATCTGTTTTTTATCCTGAAATTCTATTTCGACCAATTGTCTTAAATATTGTTCCATCATGTTTTTTTAAAATTCCAATAATTAAATTCCAAATTCCAATATTTAAATTCCAAACTCCAATTACTTTGAGATTGGAATTTGGAATTTCAAAAAATTGGATTTTATTCTTTATGGGTTAGTAGACCAGATGCTGCTATTTTTAATAAACACTCTTCGGTTTAATTTTAATTGAGCAATGATTAAATCTGCCATATCTTCAGACTGCATTACTTTTTCTGGGTTTCCGTCAGTCAGATTTAGATCTTTTGCCATGTCAGTTGCAACTGTACTTGGCGTTAAAGCCGTAACACGAATATTGTGTTTTCTCATTTCCTGCATCAAAGAATCGGTTAAGCCTAAAACAGCAAATTTAGAAGCACTGTAAGCACTTGTCAAAGCGTTTCCGTTTAATCCAGCAGTTGATGAAATATTGATAATATCTCCAGTTTGTCTTTCGATCATATTTGGGATAATGGCACGAGTAGTGTAATACGTTCCCATTAAATTTACCTGAATAATTCTTTCCCAAGCTTCTGGCTCTAATTCTAAGAATTTTCCAAAAGAAGCAATTCCAGCGCTATTGATTAAAATGTCAATGCTTTTAAATTCTGCAATAGCTTTTTCAACAGCAGAATTGATAGAACTGATGTCAGAAACATCGGCAGACAAAGCCAAAGTTTTTACGCCCAGTTTAGCAGTTTCTTCTGCCAGTTGATCGATATCACTTTTTGTTCTCGAAACTAAAATTAGATTTACGCCTTCTTTAGCCAAAGCAATTGCTACAGCTTTTCCAATTCCTTTTCCTGCGCCCGTAATAAAGGCATTTTTATTTTTTAAGTCGGTCATGATTGTATTTTTAGAAATGCAAAAAGCATCATTTTAAGTCTTACAAAAATAAGGTTTTGAAAACTAAAATGATGCTTTAAAAGATATTCTTAATCTAAGTTTAACAACTTTCTGTTATTCTTTCAGAACCATGTCTATACACATTACGGCTCCTAAAATTAACTGTCTCAACGGACTATCGGCTGCTACTGTCTCTTCAATTTGAAGTGCATAATTATCAGCACTTGTAAAAAACTCTTTTCCTAATCCAGCCCATTTTTTATTTACTTGCGCTAATTGTTTGCCTTCATGAGAGAATTTAAAATCCCAACCAGTCCATTTTCCTTGAAGCGTTGCAACTGGTTTTTCGTTTTTATCCAGGATATCAAACTTTCCTCCAATAGAAAAGAATTTTTGTTTGAAAGTTCCAACCAAACGATCTTTTTCGTCCAAAACTTCAACGGTCGATCTAAAGATGGCAACACCTCTTCTTACTGTTATTAATTTTTCTCCAGAAGCAGTTGTAATTTCAACATTAAATGGAGTGGCTCTTTTATAATCTGTAAAACGAAATACTTTGGTGAAAAAACCAAGATTGTTTTCTCGGCAGTTCATTATAATTTGATTGGTTTCTGGGTGATAAATATCGTAATTGTTTGCAGCTTTGAACATTCCAACATGTTCTTTTACTAAAAATAGATTTTGGCTTAAAATAGGATTCATACGTGTGTAAAATAAGTTTTAAAAATGAAGCGGCAAATGTAATATAATATTTATTAATTATACTATTTAGAAGTTTCAACCAAACGAATAAATTCGGCTTTATAACCTTCGCCATCATTTGAATTTCCTTGTTTGGCTAATTTTATAATTTCTTTCGAAGATTTGTCAGCGATTAATTTTGAATCTCGCAGTTTCAATCCGAACCAAGCTACGGCAGAACTAAATTTCATATCATCACTTGCTTTTTCTAAAATCACCGATTTGTTTTCGATTACCTGAACCATTTCGATGCTTTTATCACCATCAGGCTTTTTGTAACGGAATTTTATTGTAGCCAATTCATTGCTGTAATTAGTAGAACTATTTTCTGTTTTAGTATATTTTAGAGCATCTGGCTGTTCTGCTAAATAATCACTTTTTACTCCAGTTGGAATAATTTCATACAAAGCTGTAACCGTATGATTGCTGCCCAATTCTCCTGCATCAATGGCGTCGTTTTTAAAATCTTCTGGACGCAATTTTCTGTTTTCATAACCAATTAATCTATACGCCTGAACTTGTTTTGGATTAAATTCAATCTGGATTTTTACATCTTTCGCGATAGCAAACATCGAACCTTTGAATTCTTTTCCTAAAAAACGATTGGCTTCTTGAATGTTATCGATGTAAGCATAATTTCCGTTTCCTTTATCAGCCAAAATTTCCATTTTGCTGTCCTTGTAATTTCCCATTCCGTAACCTAAACAAGTTAAGAAAACGCCTGTTTTTCTTTTTTCTTCAATTAATTTTTCCATATCAGAATTAGAAGAACTTCCAACGTTAAAATCTCCGTCGGTAGCCAAGATTACTCTGTTGTTTCCGCTTTTAATGAAATTTTCAGTTGCAATCTTATAAGTCAATTCAATTCCTGCTCCGCCGGCCGTACTTCCTCCAGCTTGCAAATTATCCAATGCATTAATAATTGTTTTTTTCTCATCTCCAGAAGTTGGCGGTAAAACCATTCCCGCAGCACCCGCGTAAACTACAATTGCTACTTTATCTTTTGATCTTAATTCGTTAACCAGAATTTTTAATGATTGTTTTAATAAAGGCAATTTGTTCATGTCTTCCATAGATCCAGAAACATCAATCAAGAAAACAAGATTTGAAGCGGGTAAATCTTCAGTTGGAATGTTTTTTCCTTGTAAGCCAATTTTCAAGATTTTGTTATTGGAGTTCCAAGGCGAATCGCTCACTTCGGTATTGATCGAAAATGGATTTTCGTTTTTGGGCTGTGGATAGGTATATTTAAAGAAATTAACCATTTCTTCTACACGAACGGCATCTTTTGGAACTTGCTGTCCGTTGTTTAAAAAACGTCTGATATTGGTGTACGAAGCATTATCGACATCTATAGAAAAAGTAGAAAGCGGTGCTGTTTTCGGACTTTCAAAATCATTCTCTACAAAAGCATCATAATCTTCCTGAGTTGGTTCAGTCGGAATTGGCATAATGTTTAATTTTTTGTCCAATTCTTTTTCTGAAAGGTTTTTGTAGATTTCATTTTTGGTTGAAATTACTACAACACCATTTGAAGCTTTGTTTCCATAAATCGAAGTTGCCGCTTGGTCTTTTAAAACCGAAACATTATCAATATCATTCGGATTAATTTTTGCCATTTGATTGGCTTTCACTTTAACTCCGTCAACAATATACATCGGTTCGTTTTTTGGAGAAATTGTAGCATTTCCGCGAATAGCAATTGGAGCTGGCATAGCAGAATATGCGATAGAATTTTGAGTTTGAATTCCTGCAACTTTTCCTTTAAGTGCCTGCTTCGCGTCTTTTTTCTCTCTCTTTCTTTCGGCACGAGCATAACTTCGGTCTTCATATTCAGAATGGGCAGTTCCATAGCCCACAACTACAACTTCGCTTAAAGTCTGATTATCTGGAAGAAGTTTTATATTAATAATATTTGAGTTCTGAATCTTTTGGCTTTGGCTTTTGTATCCAATGAAGCTGAAAACTAGCATATCGCCAGTTTTGGCTTGAATGCTGTATTGACCATCAAAATTGGTGTAAGTATTAGCTTTTGTGGTCTGATTTATAACGGTTACACCTGGAAGCGGCTGTTTTGTTTCATCTGAAATGATTCCCGTAATTGTTCTTTCTTGTGCCATGGTTACGAAACATATAAGCATAGCAATGGCTGATGAAATAAGTTTTAGACTTTTCATGATAATAAGTTTTAGGATTAATGTTTTGATTTTTGCTTTGTCAAAGCAGCAGACTTTGACAAAGCATAAGATTATTTTTTCGGAGCTGGTTTTCCGTTTTTAGTAGTGATTATAAGAACTCCTTTTTTTCCTCGTTCGCCGTATTTAGAAGTGGCTTCGAGGTCTTGTAAAATAGTTATGGTTTTAATTTCCTGTTTGTCTAAAGGCGCATAAGGACTTGTTGGGTTTTTGCCAAATAAATCTTCTTCAGAATAATAGATACCGTCGATAATGTACAAAGGATCATCTAAAACTACTAGAGACTCCACATTTTCAGGCTGTAAATTAGACATTTCGGCCTGCATCATTTTGTCTCTTTTAGCATCGTCACTGTGTGCCATAGCATTTCCGTTAAGAATTACCAAAGGAGCATTTTTCTTAGCTTTTTGAGCGGGTGCGGCTGCGTAAGCAACTTTCGCAGATTGTTTTTCTAGATAACTTCTTTCTTCTACGGCATCTTTTTTTGAAGAACTAGCATCTTCTTCATCAAAACTTTCACTTATTGCGACTTTTGCAGGAATAGTAGCTTCGGCTTCAATTTTTGGTGCTGCAACAGCTTGGACTGGTTCTGCTTTAGGAATCATTGTTTCTTGAATCGCAACTCGTTCTTTATTTTTGGTTTGATTTTCTAAAATTTTAACAGCTTCTTCGTTAGAAACTATTTCTGAATCTGAAGATGGAGTTGCGACTTTTTTATCTAAAATGGGTTTTTCAGATTGTTTGGTTTCTTTTGCATCAAAAACCACTTTTGGAGTTTCTGTTACAGTTTCTTTATCTGAATTTAAAAATTGATATCCTAAAGAAATAAGTAAAAGAAGAGAAGCCGCAATTGCAATTTTCTTCCATAAAGCGATTGTTTTTTTATCTTCTTTTTTGTCCAGTTTTTCTTCAACACGCGACCAGACTTTTTCCATTCCTGGAAAGTCTTGAAACTCGGCTTTTTGCGAAGCTTCTTTTATTTTATCGAATAATTTATCTTGATTGTCCATGACTATTTTGCTTTTTGATAATACAGTTTATTAACCAGTTCTTTCAGTTTGGTCTTAGCGGCATTCAATTGTGATTTTGAGGTGCCTTCAGAAATCTTTAGCATTTCGGCTATTTCTTTATGAGAGTAACCTTCAATAACAAAAAGGTTAAAAACAGTTTTACAGCCGTCAGGAATGTGGTTTAATAAATTAAGTAGATCTTCTTCTTCCAACGTATTCAGTTCATCGGCAGAAGGCTGAGAAATCAGCTTTATGTCGTCTAAATACATGTTGAAATTGGTTGCTTTTCTAATCGTCGCCAAACAATGATTTACAGTTATTCGTCTAGCCCAAGCTTCAAAAGCATAAGCTTCTTTTAATTGATCCAGTTTGGTGAAAATAGTGAAGAAAGCATCGGCTAATGCTTCTTCAATTTCTTCTTCCTTTTTTAAATATCTTTTGCAAAGGCGGTACAACTTTGGCGCCATGTATTCGTACACCTCACGCTGTGCGTCGCGGTGCATTTTTTTACAATTTGCTATTTGAGTTTCGTTTATCACAATTGTTGTCTTTCTTGTATAGAGAGATAAAAAGATAAAAAGGTTGGGACAGGGGTAAAAAAATATTAAAATATTTTTTTTGAGTTCAAAGTTACAAAGTTACAAAGTTACAAAGTTACAAAGCTACAAAGGTTTTATTCTATACGCGAACTGCAGTGCGTCTACGAAAAGAATATCAAATTATGGATTCTCTCATTTTAGACGCACTCTCTACGTTAATATTGTAATCAAAATATTTTGTGTTTCTCTGCGAAAATCTTTGTGAATCTTTGTGTAATAGCTCTTTCGCTAAGATTCGCAAAATATTATTTAATCGGTAATGTCAATTTATAAATCTTTGTTTCTAAAAGCTCTGTGTCATTGTCTTCGCAAAGCAAAAACTCGATTTTATTATTTTCTTTTTTATATAAAGTCAGACCTTCAAATTTGTTGGTTGCCGTTATTTTTTGAGTGAAATCTATTTTCATCGTTTTAACGTCGATTCTTCCAATGAAACTTCCTAAAATTTCTCCATCATCGTAAGTTGATTTGGTATCTTCGGCAGTTGAAAGGAAATAGATTTTATCATCGACTAAAACAGCATCGGTAAAACTGGAACGGACGCCTTTTATTTTTGGCAGTTTGTAATTGACAGAAATCAGCGCAAATTCTTCTCCTAGATTTTTGGCGTGAATGGTAAAAATGGTGTTTTTGTTGGTAGCGCCATTTCCTCGATTGAATAAATACCAGTTTTCTCCGTCGAAAATAGCGCCTTCCAGATTAAAATCTTCGGGTTTTATTTCTCCGAAATTCTGCATTACCCCATACAAATCGACTAAATTATTTTTTTGTAAAACCGTTTTTGATTTAATATCAAATTCAATCATTTTATTTCGGTTTTCGGTTGAACCAGAACCAAAAACATACAATGTGTCGTTATGATGCGTTAGGGATTCAAAATCAGGTTTTAGATTTTTCGGAATATTTTGCATCGGATTATCAATTAAAGCGTGTTGATTTAATTGCTGATTCTGCATATTGTATTCGTAAAGGAATCCGCTGTTGTCGCCAATTACATAAAGTGCGTCATTATTATAAAATAAACCTGATGCCGAACCGATTCCGATGATTTGAAATAATATTTCTAATGTAAATTTTTCCATGAATTTTGTTTTGAGAGCTTCTGTTATTTTATTTTTTTTGTTTTACTGATTTCGAGTTATTAACTAACTCCATTGTCGCTTTATTTACAGCTTCACTTATTTTTATTAAAGAGTTTGAAACAATACATTCTGCAACACTTATATAGACTAAATTATCGTCGTCTGTCAAAATTTGATTATCCCAATCGGCTTGGCTTGAACTGTTCATCCCGTAGATTAAATATACAGGAGTTCCTTCGCTATAAAGTCTAGCAGTTATTTCTACAGCTCTTTTGATAATTGCTTTTTCGATATCTTTCTGTTTCTCTGCATATTCAATTCTTGAAACACATTGGTATAGGGAACAGAATTTTACATTTTTCTTTTCAGGAATAAGACCTCTTGTTCCTTCAATTGACTTTAAATCCTCGTAACATTTTCCATATACTTTAATTAAAGCTTTTTCAGGATTTGAGTAATTTCCATCTTGACAGTAAGACTTATTTAAGAAAAGTAAAAATACAATTAGAAATATCTTTTTCATTATGAATTTGAAATACTTGAATTGTTATTTTGAAAATGAGTGTCTAGCCCTGATAGAAATGGAAATACTTTGAAAAGAAATTGCATTTTTTCCTGACATAAGAAAGCGACCAACGGAAGCTCTTGTTATGGCTTTGGAAAAAAGCAATTTATTGAAAAGTATTGCAATGAATAGCAGGAATATGCTTCGTAAAATTACTATATTTATAAGACAAAAATTGAAAAAGATATGAAATCAATAGATCCGAAAGATTTTAAAGTTGTAGATAAAATAAAGCTTAAAGAAATTCCAACTGTTTTGAATGTCAAAGCAGATGATGACGAAAAAGAAGAAAAATTAGATAAGGTACAAGCCAAATTAAGCGATTTGCAAGACGTAATGTACGCGCACAACAAATACAGTGTTTTGATTTGTCTGCAAGGAATGGATACTTCGGGGAAAGATAGTTTGATTCGAGAAGTTTTTAAGGAATTTAATCCGCGTGGAGTAGTGGTGCATAGTTTTAAAACGCCCACTTCAACAGAACTGGAGCATGATTATTTATGGCGCCATTATATTGCTTTGCCAGAAAAAGGAAAATTTGCTATTTTTAATAGAACACATTATGAAAATGTTCTCGTTACGCGTGTGCATCCTGAATATGTCTTGGCCGAAAACTTACCAGAAGTTAATTCTGTAGACGATATTACACCTGACTTTTGGGAAAACAGAATTAAACAGATTAATAATTTTGAAAAGCATATTGCTCAAAACGGAACAATCGTAATGAAATTCTATCTGCATTTGAGTAAAGAAGAACAGCGTCAGCGTTTATTGCGTCGTTTGGAGGAAGAAAAACACAATTGGAAATTTTCGCCAGGCGATTTAAAAGAACGCGGTTATTGGGATGAATATATGAAGTATTATGAAGAAGCAATCAATAAAACATCGACTTCGCATGCACCATGGTATATTGTTCCTGCAGATGACAAAGAAATGTCACGCTATATTGTAGCTAAAATTATTTGGGAAGAAATGAAAAAACATACCGATATTAAAGAACCTGAGTTAGATGAAAAAACGGCTGCCAATATTGAATTGTATAAGAAAGAATTGGGCGAGAAGGTGAAATAATATTTCTAATCTGAATTTTTCTATGAATATTTTAAAAATAGGTGTCTAGCCCTGATATGTAACCAATTTAAAATGTCTTTTTTTATTCTATTTAATCCAGCTATATGAAAAAAAGTATTCTTTTACTGCTCTTAATTACAGGTATCGTTTGTTCTGCAAACGAACTAAAAATGAAATCTTTAATTACTAAAGATTCTTTGAAATTAGTAAAAAAAGTTTCAAAATACTATGTAAATGGAATACTGGATGAGGAGGAGATTACAACTTTTTTTTATGAAAATAATTTGATTTCTAAAATTGAATCTAAAAGAGATGATAAGGTTACAGGAAATGTCGTGGTAAGATATGAAAATGGAAAAATTAAAGAAATGACCGAGTACACGAAGCCTTTAAAAAGCGTAAATGAAATTTCTGTTTTAAGAGTTTATAATTATGATAAAGATTTAATTGTAAATGTTATGGAAAGCGATGGGCAGAGAAAGGTGCAGAAATTGTACAGCTATAATGATTTGAAACAGATTGTAAAATGTCAAATTACAGAAGAAGGTAAACTTGTAGCCGAAGAAACATATTTGTACGATAAAAAAGGAAATCTTTCTGAAAGGAAATATAAAAGGGAATCTTCAAATCATAAAACATTATATAAATCGTACGATGATAAACACAATTCATTTGCTTTATTATACTCAGAAGCCTATTTGAAGATAATTTCTAACGGTAAAAACAATCTTGTTTATAGTTACGATAATAAAGGAGGAAATGAAAAGTATCACTATGAATATAATTCTGAGAATTATCCAATAAAAATAACAATGAAGAGGAATAATGAAATAAAAAGTATTACGACAATTGAATATGAATAAATAAAAAACCCGACAGGCCATTCAGGCTGTCGGGTTTTTACCAAAAACAAAATAATAAATTAAACCTATTTTTTATAGTTTAAAACCATAAGCAACACGCAATGCTACTTGATTGGTTCTAAAATCGTGATAATCTTCGTAACGAACACTTAAGTCGATGTATTTGTTGGCATAACCAATTCCTGGAGCCCATAAAAAAGTTGTTTTATCGTAACCATTTGTTACCGCAAAACCAGCACCCAGTTCTCCTAAAACATAAAATTGATCTTTTAATACAAAAGCTTTAAAACCTGCTTTGGCTGGAATAAATCCAAGATCTTTTATGTTGTTTCCAAGGTCATCTTTTCCCATAAATAGGTTTGTAAACCCCGTTGTTAAAGTCAAAGATGTTTTCTTAGAAAGATCATATTGTAAACGAACGTCTCCCCCAAGAGCCCAGTCGTAATCACCGTCGGTCGGTAATCCTCCATTTAATCCGACTCCTAATCTAAAACCCTGATCGTAATTTTCTACTCCGCTCTCTTGAGCAAAAGTTGTGTTGGCAAATAAAAACGCGAACGCAGCTAGGCATAACATCTGTAATTTTTTCATGGCTTATATTTTTGAAATTTCTATGATGTAAAATTATATTGGAGCTGTTTGGAGTTTGTTATACAATTTTTAAAAATCGTTACATAATATTGAGTTCGTCTTATTTTTGTCTTAAAATTGGCATATATTTTTATTGATAGGATAGAATTCGAAGCTTCTGACTATCTTTGCGCACAAAATAGAATAAAAGTGAATTTAAAGCAGTACACCAAAGAGTTTTCGTATAATTTAAGACTAGCCTATCCCGTAATTTTGGGTATGGTCGGACATACTTTAATTGGTATTGTCGATAATATAATGGTTGGTAAAATTGGAAGTACAGAATTGGCGGCAGTTTCACTTGGTAACAGTATGATTTTTATTGCAATGTCTTTAGGAATTGGGTTTTCTACAGCCATTACGCCAATCGTTGCCGAAGGTGATGCAGAAAAAAACGATACCAAAATTCGTTCTGCTTTTCATCATGGATTATTTCTATGTACAATTCTAGGACTGGTACTTTTTACGGTTATCATGTTTGCTAAACCAATTATGGAATTGTTAAAACAGCCAGAAGATGTTATTGTACTTGCGAAACCTTACTTAGGATGGGTCGCTTTTTCTTTGATTCCGCTTGTAATGTATCAGGGTTATAAGCAATTTGCAGACGGAATGTCTTTGACAAAATATTCGATGTATGCCATGGTAATGGCAAATGTGCTTCACGTAGGTATAAATTATGTTTTGATTTACGGAATCTGGATTTTTCCTAAAATGGGAATTATTGGCGCAGCATTAGGAACCGTAATTTCGAGAATATTTTTGGTAATGTTCATGCATATTATGCTTTCGCGAAGAGATGATTTAAAGCGATTTTTTAAAGGTTTTAGTTTTAATGAAATCAAAAAAACTATGATCAAAAAGATTATAAGTATCGGATTTCCTTCAGCAATGCAGATGCTTTTTGAAGTGGTTTTGTTTACCGCTTCGATCTGGCTTTGCGGGAACATCGGAAAGACAAGTCAGGCAGCCAATCAGATTGCTTTGAGTTTGGCTTCGATGACTTTTATGTTTGCAATGGGATTAAGCGTGACATCTATGGTGCGTGTAAGTAACCAAAGGGGATTGATGGATTATAAAAAGCTGATTGTTGTTGCCCGTTCTATCTTTTTGCTTGCTATAATCTTAGAGACTGTTTTTGCAATTTTCTTTATTATTTTCCACGATTATCTTCCATACATTTTCTTGAATATGGAAAATACAGGGCAGATTTTAGATAACGAAGAAGTTATTGGCATTGCTTCAAAACTGCTTTTAATTGCTGCTGTTTTCCAGATTTCTGACGGAATTCAAGTGGTGGTTTTGGGCGCTTTACGCGGATTACAAGACGTAAAAGTTCCAATGTACATTACTTTTGTAGCCTACTGGGTTATTGGTTTTCCGATTTCCTATTATTTAGGAGAACACACAGAACTGAAAGCGCAAGGAGTTTGGGTCGGACTTTTGGCAGGTTTGACTGCAGCGGCAATTTGTCTTTATATTCGTTTTCATTACTTGACAAAGAGATTAATTGCGAAATCAGATATAGAATAATTAAATTTGAAAAATATATTTCACTGATTTTGAAGGTTAAAACAAGAGAAATCGGTTTTAAAAAAAATAATAATCAATTACTAAAAAAATAAACAAATATGGAATTACCTAAATTTTTACTTGGAGATAACACAGATTTTCCAGACGATATTTTTATCATTCACTTAGATTATCCAAGATTTATAATCAATTTGAAAGATGATGAGGTGGAGTTTTTAGAAGAAGCAGAAGATCTTGACGAAGCAGAATTAAATGCCGAAATGGAAGATTTAATTGAAAAAGCAAATGAGTTTTATGACAGAGAAATAAACCGTTACGAAGAGTAATTATGTTTGTCTGATTTTACGTTCTTATAACTATCTTAATGAAAAACTTACGTTTCTTAAAACCGATTTTTAGTTTCATCGCAATCGGATTATTGATTACTACTCTAAGTCGAGTATTTTTATTTTTTCTTTTTAAAGAAAGAGTAGTTCAAACGCCAGATTTCTGGTATATTTTTCCAATCGGTCTTCGAATGGATTTGATATTACTTTGTTATTTGTCGTTTCTTCCGGCATTACTAATTAACTTTTTACCGAATAAATGGCTAAAATTTACCAATAAGTTTCTGGTAGTATATAGTTTTCTGTTTCTTTTTTTAATTCTTTTTGTAGAATTAGCTTCGCCAGATTTTGTAAAACAATATGATACACGTCCTAATAAGATTTTCTTAGATTATCTTATTTATCCAAAGGAAGTAGTAGGAATGCTTTTAAAAAGTTATCTGACTTCTATAATCGTAACATTTTTAATTTTAGGAGTAGCGCTTTATTTTGCTGTCAAAAAAGGAAAACAATTATTCTATACTTCAAGTGCAGAATACAAATTCAAGTTAATGATATTTCCATTAGTAGCTTTTTTATTGTTTTTTGGAGCACGTTCTAGCTTAACTTCAAAACGTCCTATTAATGCGAGTAATGCAGTTTTTTCTACCGATCAATTAACAAATGCTCTTGGATTAAATTCATTTTATACAGTTGCTTTTGCTGCCTATTCAATCAAAAATGAAGGAAATACAAAAATGTATGGAAAAATGGATGAAGCCGAAGCTATTGCTCGTGTAAAAAAATACATGATCGCAGGGCCGAAGGATTTTACCGATGCTGAAATTCCGTTTTTGCATGTCCAGCAACCAGATTCTTTATTGAAGAAACCCTACAATTTAGTGATCTTTTTGCAAGAAAGTTTAGGCGCAGAGTACGTTGGAATTTTAGGAGGAAAACCATTAACGCCAGAATTTGATAAATTATCGAAAGAAGGAACATTGTTTACTAATTTATATTGCACAGGAACCAGAAGTGTTCGCGGAATTGAAGCAGTAGTTACTGGGTTTTTGCCTTCACCATCTGAAAGTGTCGTAAGATTAGGAAATTCACAGCAAGGCTTTTTTACCTTAGCAGATGCTTTAAAACAAAAAGGGTACGACACTAGTTTCATTTACGGAGGAATGGCCAATTTTGATAATATGGCTTCATTTTTTAATGGAAATGGTTTCCAAGATATTGTTGACCAAACCGATTTTGAATCCGATGGAAATAAATATGCTTTTAAAGGAACTTGGGGATATTCTGATGAAGATTTGGTAACCAAAGCCAATCAGTATTTTAAATCAAAAGGAGACAAACCGTTCTTTTCCTTAATGTTCTCGACTTCCAATCACGAACCTTTTGAATATCCAGCGGGAAGAATTAAACCTTATGATAAAAAGCCTAACACGGTAAATAATGCCATGAAATATGCCGATTTCTCTATTGGAAAATTCTTTGAAATGGCAAAAAAAGAGGATTATTTTAAAAACACAATTTTCATTGTAATCGCAGATCATAATACGAGAACATACGGCAAAAATTTAGTTCCAATAAATAAATTCCATATTCCAGCATTTATCATGGGGCCAGGAGTTCCAAAAGGAGCAGTTTATGACAGACTAGCAAGTCAAATTGATATTCCGCCAACATTGTTAGGGTATTTAGGAATGCCTTTCGAAACGCCAATGGTAGGACGTAACTTGACAAAGTTAGATTCAAAAGTACAAGGAAGATCTATCATGCAGTTCAACGACATTAATGCATTTAGAGTTGAGAATCAAGTTGTAATCATGCAACCCAATTTGAAACCATTACAATTTGAAATCAAAAATGATACAACTTTAATTCCAGTTAAATTAAACGAAGATTTAGCAAAAGATGCCTTAGCGCATGTTATTACAGCAGGGAATTTGTATAAAGAGAGTAAGTATAAGCTTAGGACTAAAAAATAACAATATTTATTTTTGTAGTATTTTATTTACTTTTGTAAAAAAAATACTAATGATTGAAATTACTGTAAAAGGAATTAAAAAATTTATTGAACATAATGAGATAGCTTTAACATCGACACATCATAAATTAAGTCTTCCTGTGATTAAGAGGATGTATAAAAAGATGGTTAATGGAATTAAGTTCGATGATATTAAAATCTTTGAAAATTTAGTTATTGATGGGCATCATAGATACATAAGTTCATTATTGGCTGAAATTGAAATAGGTAAAATTAAAAGCTTAAAATCATCTGCTACAAAAGAGTATAAATGGAATGATATTGAGTTTGATGAAAACGATTGGGATACTGATTCAAAAATTCAATACTTGAATGAAAGGGATGCAGAGTATAACCAAATTGATATAGAAACTATAAATGATATTGTTTCTGAATAATTTTTGTAAATTTGCAATATGTTGATACTGTTAGATATAGATGGGGTTATGGTTCCTGCTAATTCTTGGAAAAAGCCAGAATTTTTAAATGATGGATTTCCGGTGTTTAGTTCGAGAGCAACACTTGCACTTCAGAAAATTATTTCTGAAACAAGTGCAGATATTTTATTGACTACATCACACAAATCAAAATATAGTATATCTGAATGGTTTAAAATCTTTGAAATACGAGGTATACACGTTAATAAGATTGAAAGATTATCTGAGAATAACTCTTATTTAAACCGTAAAGAAGAGATTTTATATTGGTTTAATTCTAGAGTTGATCATGATAGTTTTGTAATATTGGATGATGATAAATCTTTAAATGGTCTGCCACTTTCTTTAAAGGAAAATTTGGTTCTAACCAGCCCTTTAGTTGGCTTAACAGACGAATTAGCTTTAGAGGCTATCTTAATTTTGAGAAAAGAAGAGCTTTATGCCTCTTAAAATGAAGAACTATTTGCTAATTTTCTTCATGTACATATTTAACAAATTCTGAGCAGCTGCAAAAGATGAAATTTCATTGTTTTGCACTGCTTTTTTGTTTTCTTCCAATAATGAAATAATTTCAGGGCGGTTATAAAAATTCTGCCTCAATTGTTCATTGATGGTTTCCATCATCCAGAAATGGTTTTGTTCGTTTCTTTTTTCTTGGAAAAACCCTGATTTTTTTGTCAATTCTAAATAATTAGAAATCGTACTCCAAACTTCGGGAATTCCATTTTTTGTTAGCGAACTGCAAGTGGTTACTTTAGGCTGCCAATTTGATTTTTTTGGAGGAAATAAATGCAAAGCACGATTAAACTCTAATTTTGCCTGATTGGCTTTTTTTATATTGTCGCCGTCTGCTTTGTTGATCACGATAGCATCAGCCATTTCCATAATACCGCGTTTGATGCCTTGGAGTTCATCGCCTGCACCAGAAATTTTTAAAAGTAAAAAGAAATCTACCATACCATGAACAGCAGTTTCACTTTGACCAACACCAACTGTTTCGATAATTATAGTATCAAAACCTGCGGCTTCACAAAGAATAATCGTTTCTCGGGTTTTTCGAGCCACTCCACCTAAAGTTTCTCCAGAAGCACTTGGTCTAATAAAAGCATTTTCATCTTTAACCAATTCTTCCATTCTTGTTTTGTCGCCCAAAATACTTCCGTGTGAAAGCGAACTGCTTGGATCAACGGCCAAAACAGCTACTTTTTTTCCTAGTTGAGTGAGATGTTTTCCAAAAGCTTCAATAAAAGTACTTTTTCCAACACCAGGAACACCTGTAATTCCAATTCTAACTGATTTATTGGCATAAGCCAAACAGCCTTGAATGACTTCGCCAGCTTTTTCAAAATGATCTGGATTGGTGCTTTCAATTAAAGTAATGGCACGGCTTAAAGAAGTTCTGTTTCCTTCTAAAATACCCTTAATTAATTCTTCAGAAGAGGGTTGTTGTCTGCGTTTATTTTTAATTTGATTGATAGCCGAAATATTGGTGATTTCGGGAGGTGAAATTCCAGCTTTTTTAGATATGCTACCACTTTGTTTATTTGAATTTGACAAAACGCACTTTTTAGAAATGTAAAAGTACAGAAAACAAAAGCAGTTTCAAAAAGTTAGTTTGCTACCAATTACACGAATTTCCGCTAATTTGTTATTCTCAAAAGGAGTAAAAAAAAGTTTGCCACGAATTCACGAATTTTCTTTTTAAAATCTTTATCTAGTATTATTCAAATTAATTCGAAAAAATAATCTCAAAGATTTTAAAAATAAAATTCGTGAATTCGTGGCTGAAGAAAATTAATACCCAGCAGTAAACCTAACTTGATGATGTTTTGGAGTTTCTACTTCATCAGCAATAACAACTGCTAAATCTTCTACAGAAAGAATACTTCTTTGCTCATCATTGAAAACCGGATTTTCTAAACCTAAACGGTATTTTCCAGTTCTTCCAGTTTTAGTTCCAGCATGCATTTCGAAAGCAGGACTAAAAAATGCCCAGTCTAAATCTTTTTCTTCTTTTATGATATTTAAATAATGTCTTGCAGCATTTGCACCTGGGAAAATTTCTTTTGGAAAATCTGGAGTGTCAACTGCTTGTAAATCTGGAGCAACATATAAGCTTCCTGCACCACCGATGGTGATAAAACGTTTAACACCCGATTTTTTAACCGCTTCTTGAATAGCTTTAGAACCAGCTAAAAAGTCATCGTAAATGTTTGGGTTAGTCCATCCCGGATTATAAGCATTAACCACAGCATCATGACCTTTTAAGATCTCTGCCAAAGTATCAACATTAAAGATATCCGCAGCAACCCAAGTAGCATTTGCTGTGTCTTTTGGAGTTCTTGCAATAGCAGTGATTTCGTGTTTTCTATCTGCTAATTCGTTTAAAATTGCTGAGCCAACAAATCCTGTAGCTCCAATAAGTGCGATTTTCATAATATATAAATTTATTTAGTAATAAAAAATGTTACAGTTTAGGTCAAAAAAATAGTTTTAAAATTGATTCGAAAAATCTTCCAATGAAATACCTTCCAGCTGTAAGCTGACTTTCTGATTCATTTCGTTGTATAAATTCTCCAAATGCTGATTGATGTTTTTTCCAACAGGGCAATCAGGATTGGGTTGGTTTTTAGCAAAACCTAAACCAATAGTTTCAAAGGTCATTTCGAATATTTGTTTTAAAGTCAGTTCGGCAGCATTAACCGCCAATTTTGTACCGCCATTTTTTCCTTCTTTACTTTCTACAACATGATGTGCTTTTAGGTTGGCAATTTCTTTTCGAACCAAAACAGGATTTAAATTAATACTTCCCGCAATAAACTCCGATGATAAATAATCATTAGGGAATTTATGCAGCAGAGTAAGAATGTGAATTGTTATGGCAAATTTACCTGAAATCATACTGTAATAAAATATGTTACAAATTTACATCTTTTTGTAACACAAAATACTAATTTAACTAAAAATTAATTCTTTACCTCAAATTTTAAATACTTATTTTTGTCTTGATCTTACTATATGAACAACTTCATTCTCATATTTCTCTTTCTTTCACTGGGATTGATTTTACAGCGGGTAAAACAATTCCCGACTCATATTTACAAAACGCTCAATAAAATTGTTATTTATTTTTGTCTTCCGGCGATTACTTTATACCATATTCCGAAGATAAAATGGAGTAGCGAATTATTGTTTCCGATAGGAGCAGGATGGATTACTTATATTCTAGCTTTTATTTTTTTTCATTTTTTGGGAAGAAGAAATGGCTGGTCGAATAAACTGATTGGATGTTTGATTTTGACGGCAGGATTAAGTAACAGTTCATTTCTCGGATACCCAATTATTGAAGCCTTGTTTGGTAAAAAAGGCCTAGAAACGGCAGTTTTGGTAGATCAGCCCGGAACTTTTGTTGTGGTTTCAACACTTGGTGTTTTTACAGCCGCTTTTTATTCTAAAGGAAGTCCAGATGCTTTAGGGATTTTCAAAAAGATTATTTTGTTTCCTCCTTTCATAATGTTTGTTATCGCTTGTTTAATGAATATTTTTCAAGTTGATTTAAATGAAAATTTCCAATCTTTATTATTAAAAATTGGAAGTCTGGTAACGCCTTTAGCTTTGCTTTCGGTTGGTTTGCAGTTAACTTTTGATAGAAAAAGTCAGCATTGGAAATTTTTACAACTGGGGCTTTTCTTTAAACTGCTTTTAATTCCTTTTGTGATTTTTGTGCTTTATGTATTTATTTTTGACCAGCATTCTGAAGTTATAAAAATCACTATAATGGAAACTGCTATGGCCCCAATGATAACCGGTGCAATTTTAGCCTCAACATACGGATTAAAGCCAAAATTAAGCAGTATGATGATTGGTTTCGGAATCCCGATTTCATTTATAACGCTTGCTTTTTGGTACTTCGTTCTAAGTTTTATCTAAGAGTAAAATAGTAATTATATCGATAAAGTAGAATTTTAACTTTTTTTTACCTTTTGAATGTTTTCTAAATGCATTTTTTAGTTAATTTTAGATGAACTAAAAAAATATAAATTATGTCAACATTAAGATTAGGCGATATAGCTCCAGATTTTCAGGCAGAAACCACACAAGGACCAATTAATTTTCACGAATGGTTAGGTGATTCTTGGGGTGTTTTATTTTCTCATCCAGCAGATTTTACTCCTGTTTGTACTACTGAATTAGGAACTGTAGCGAACTATGTTCCAGAATTTCAAAAAAGAAATACTAAGGTTATTGCTTTGAGTGTAGACGGTTTAGACTCTCATAAAGAGTGGATTAAAGATATTAACGAAACTCAAAATACAGAAGTAAATTTCCCAATTATTGCCGATGAGGATAAAAAAGTAGCGAATTTATATGATATGCTTCATCCAAATGCAAGTGATAAATTTACAGTACGTTCTGTTTTTGTTATCGGTCCAGATAAAAAAATCAAATTAACTTTAACATATCCAGCTTCTACAGGAAGAAATTTTGATGAATTGCTTCGTGTAATTGACAGCTTACAATTGACAGCGAATTACAGCGTTGCAACACCAGCAAACTGGAAAGATGGAGAAGATGTGGTAATTGCACCGGCAATTCCAGATAGTGACATTCCAGCAAAATTCCCGAAAGGACATACGCCTATCAAACCATATTTGCGTTTGACACCGCAGCCGAATAAATAATATTCTGAGTTTCTAAGTTTCTGAGATGCTGAGATTCTAAGATTTTTCAAAATAATAAATATTAAAGCGCTAAAATTTCATAATGAAATCTTAGCGCTTTATTTTTTACGAAAGTTTAAAAAGAGGCAGAGTAAAAACTTAGAATCTTAGCGTCTCAGAAACTTATTTAGCTGCCAACAAAGCATTCATTCTTTTCTTGTCTCCTACAACCCACAGAATGTCATTTTTCTCCAAGATCAAACTAGATTCAGGATTTAAGATACGATTTCCGTTTCGTTCAATTCCTACAACCATCCCATCTGTTTTGGCTCTGAATTGTCCGATGCTTTTTTGAATAAATTCGTCTTGAGAAACTTCAAGCTGACGTAAAACAATATCGGTTTCTTCTACTTTTGCAGGCGGTTCTGTTTCGTTTTGAGTTAAGAATTTGGTGAATTCTGTAATTTGAGCATCAGTTCCGATTACGCAAATTTCGTCGCCTGGAAACAAGCGTTCGGTTTTAGTAGGAATCGGAATTGTGACTTCTCCTCGTTTAATGTAAGCAATATTAATTCCTAATTGCTCACGAATTTTAAGTTCTTGTAAAGTTTGTCCGACCAGATTAGATTCCTTTTTAATTTCGAAGAAAGACATGTGTCCGTCCCATGGCATTAAATTAGCATATCTTCTGTCGATCTTTTTGTTTTCACGATCGTTAAGATTCTTTAAAAAGTGACTTTCAATTCTGTGGTATTGTTCGTTTAATTTTTTAGGAAAAAGTTGATAAGCTCCAATTGCAATAATCAGCGCGACGAAAGCAACCAAAGGAGAGAAGAAAATATTCAATAAAAACCCGACAAAGAATAAACCAAGGCTCATTCTAATTAAAATAAGCATTAACAGTGCGCCACGATATTTACGTTCTTCCCAAAGTGCTTCAACTTCATCTACTTTTACACGACGAAGCGAAAGTGCCCATAAAAACGGTGCAATTACAACCAAAGTTAGTAAAGCGGCCAAAGTATTTCCGAATCGTGTATCGGCTACTAAAGGCGCTACAAATTTAGATGACAATAATATGATAGCAGTAATAATGATCGTATGAAGAACAATTTGTGTAATCGAAGAACGAAGAACAATCTGCCAAGTGCTGACAGATTTAATCGCTTGCGCATTCACACTATAACGGTTAATATTTTTAACCCATCTTTTAGGCATTTTTGCTTCTAAAAAGAAAGCAAACCGCTCTGAGTATTTAATTAAGAACGGAGTAGTAAATGTTGTAATTGCAGATACTGCCACAATAATAGGATATAAGAAATCGCTAGTAACTTTTAAAGTCATTCCAAGCGTTGCAATAATAAAAGAGAACTCTCCAATTTGAGCCAAACTCATTCCGGTTTGGACAGATTGTTTTAAAGGCTGGCCAGAAATTAAAGCTCCTATAGAAGAACTGAATGCTTTTCCAAAGATGGTCAATAAAGTGATTATAGCCACCGGAAGTGCATAATTAACCAATGTTATGGGGTTAATTAACATTCCTACCGATACAAAGAAAACAGCACCAAAGAAATCTTTTACGGGCTGAATTAAATGTTCAATTTTTTCTGCCATTGTAGTTTCAGCGATAATAGATCCCATAATGAAAGCACCTAATGCTGGAGAGAAACCAACATTTGAAGCAAAAATCACCATCATTAAACATAAGGCTAATGAGATTATCAAGAGCATTTCGTCTGTTAAGAGATGTTTTGCTTTTTTGAAAATAGTGGGAATAATAAAGATTCCTCCTAAGAACCAGATGATTAAAAAGAAAACAAGTTTTAAAACAGATTGCAATAATGCAGTTCCAGAAACCTGATCGCTTACGGCAATAGTTGATAATAAAACAAGCATCAAGATGGCCACGATATCTTCTACAATTAAAGCTCCGAAAACAATCCCGACGAATTTTTTCCCTTTAACCCCCAATTCGTCAAAAGCTCTAATGATAATGGTTGTGGATGAAATAGAAAGTGTGGCTCCTAAGAAAATACTATCCATTTTTCCCCATCCCATCCATTGCCCAACGCAATAACCAATTACGGTCATAAATAGAATCTGGGTTATGGCGGTGACAGATGAAGTCCCTCCAACCTTCATTAGTTTCTTAAAGCTGAATTCGAGTCCTAAACTGAAAAGTAAAAATATAACCCCGATTTCGGCCCAGACTTCAACACTCTTCATGTCAGTTATGGATGGGAAAAAATCAAAATGGTTTCCAGCCAAAAAACCTGCAATCAGGTAGCCTAAAACCAAAGGTTGTTTCAATCTTCTAAATAATAGAACGGCAATTGCGGCAGTCATTAGGATTAAACCTAAATCACTAATTAAAGGTTGTAAGTGGTGTGTAGTTTCAGCAGCGGCGCTTAGTGCAATCATAGGTGGTATTTTAGTTTTCAGTGAGCTTGATCCAGCTTTTTATTTAAAGTTTTTTGTTCAAAATCTGGCTTTCTGAACAAAAGACTTTTTTAATGTAATTCACTGAACTCCAACTAAAATAAAGTTAAGTGAAGTAATCTGGACTACCCCGGGTTAAATAAAAAAAGCTATCTCGATAAAGATAGCTTTTTTTGATAAAATATTTGGTATTTTTCTTAAATTCCTGTGTAGTTACTAGGTGTTATCGCTAATAATTCTGCTCTAACTGCATCTGAAACTTCCAAGGTTGCAATGAAGTTATGAATTGCATTTTTGTCAATTGCTTCATTCGTTCTTGTTAGACCTTTTAAAGCTTCATACGGGTTTGGATAAGCTTCACGACGTAAAATTGTCTGAATAGCTTCAGCCACAACTGCCCAGTTTTTCTCTAAATCTTCAGCAAATTTGCTTTCGTTTAAAAGTAATTTGTTTAAACCTTTCAAAGTAGCTTCAAAAGCAATAATGGTATGTCCGAAAGGAACGCCAACATTACGTAAAACAGTACTGTCAGTTAAGTCACGCTGTAATCTTGAAACAGGAAGTTTTGCAGCCAAGTGTTCGAAAATTGCATTGGCAATTCCTAAGTTTCCTTCAGAGTTTTCAAAATCAATTGGATTTACTTTATGAGGCATTGCAGACGAACCGATTTCTCCAGCTTTAATTTTTTGCTTAAAGTAATCCATTGATACATACGTCCAAATATCACGATCTAAATCGATGATGATCGTATTGATTCTTTTTAAAGCATCGAAGAAAGCAGCAAAATGATCGTAATGCTCAATTTGAGTTGTTGGGAAAGAATGTTTTAAACCAAGATCGGTTTCAACAAATTTATTTCCGAATTGTTTCCAGTCAATTTGCGGGTAAGCTACGTGATGCGCATTAAAGTTTCCTGTTGCTCCTCCAAATTTAGCAGCAAACGGAATATTGAATAACAAACGCATTTGTTCTTCTAAACGTTCTACGAAAACCAAAATCTCTTTTCCTAAACGAGTAGGAGAGGCTGGCTGTCCGTGTGTACGTGCCAACATCGGGATGTCTTTCCATTCAACGCTTAATTCTTTTAATTTTGCGATTACGGCAATTAAAGTTGGCATATAAACTTGCTCAAACGCTTCTTTTGTAGAAAGCGGAATAGCAGTATTGTTAATATCTTGAGATGTTAATCCGAAGTGAATGAACTCTTTGTATTGAGATAAACCTAATTTCTCAAAAGCATCTTTAATAAAGTATTCAACTGCTTTTACGTCGTGGTTGGTTACTTTTTCTGTTTCTTTAATCCAAAGCGCATCTTCTGTTGAGAAGTTTTTGTAGATATTTCTCAAGCTTTCAAATAAACTAGAGTCAATACCTTGTAACTGAGGTAATGGAATTTGGCATAAAGAAATGAAGTATTCTACTTCAACCAAAACGCGGTATTTTATTAAAGCTTCTTCAGAGAAGAAAGGTGCTAAATTTTGAGTTTTATTTCTATATCTTCCATCGATTGGCGATATAGCATTCAATTCGTTTAGAGTAGTCATTGTTATGTTGTTTTTCGAAAGGTGCAAATATAAGGTATTGTTAAAACTTCTGAAAGCTATATTAGAGCTTAAATTATGGTTTTGAAAATTTTATCCCAGATTGTGAAGTAAAAACCGTAATTGTGAGATTCATTTTTATGATGATCATTATGAAATTTAGTAGTCGATATCCATTTTGTGAAGTAATTGTTGTACCAGAAAGATGGAAATATGTCTTTTTTTAAATGTCCAAATATTCCATAAGAAAGATTGAGAATCAAATAAATAATGATACTCAGATAATTAAAATTAAAAATCGTAATTAAAAACAGCCATATAAAGCCGAAACCTAGAGTTTCTATCGGATGTAGAACATATAAACTGTAAACATTGGTTTCTATGTGTGTATGATGCAGTTTATGAATGGGGTAAAGCCATTTTAAATGATGAACCAGAAAATGAAAAATAAACATAAAAAGATCCATTAAAAGAATCAATAAAAGTGTATCAAAAATGATAAGTTTTAAGGATCCAGAAAAATCTACTTTCAGTATTCCGTAGCGAAATAATTCAAAACCTATTAAAGTGATGAATGTGTTACAAAGCAGTGTAGAAAATACCCATTTTCGATCTTTATTCTTTAAAACGGTGTTCTCAGATTCGATTACTTTTCCAATTAAAACAGATAAACCTACTAACGTAGCATTTTCTATTAAAAAGAAAACAAAGAGCCAAAACATATTAAACGGAAATAACTGTTGTAACCAGCTTTGAAAAATCATGTTGTTTTTTCTAAGGTCAGTAATTTTTCTCTTAAATCTGCGACTCCTTCAGAAGCAAATTTGGCAATAGTTTCGACTTTATTTCGAAGGTTCGGAATCGAAATGGGTTTCGGATCAATATAAAAAACAGGTGTTGTACTTGGAGTATAAGCAATTAACCCAGCAGCTGGATAAACCTGAAGCGAAGTTCCAATTACGGCAAAATAATCTGCGGTTTCTGTAATGTCAATAGCTTCTTCGAGTGCAGGAACTTCTTCGCCAAACCAAACAATATGCGGACGTAATTGATGCCCGTTTGCATCAAAATCTCCAGTAAGTAAATCTTCGGTCCAGTCTAAAATTAGATTTTTATTTTGTGTGCTGCGTACTTTTAATAATTCGCCATGCAAATGCAAAACATTTGTGCTTCCTGCACGTTCATGGAGATCGTCAACATTTTGAGTGATAATTTGTACATCAAAATCTTTTTCCAATTCAGCCAAAATGATATGCCCAAGATTCGGATTGACTTCTTTTAACTGCTGGCGTCTTTTGTTGTAAAAATCGAGAACCAATTCTTGATTTTTATGCCAGCCTTCCGGAGTTGCAACTTCCATCACATCATGCCCTTCCCAAAGACCATCACTGTCTCGAAAAGTTTTAATTCCGCTCTCAGCACTTATTCCTGCTCCTGTTAAAACAACAAGTTTCTTTTTCATTTTTAGTTTAATTAAAAGATAAAAATAGTGATTTCTTTGTTCAAATGGCTAGTAAATAAAGGGTATTTATACTCTTTGTCTCTCGTTCTAAATTATTTAGTTTTAATGTCACGTTTTATAAAAGTGATGCTAAAATGATTTTAATTCAATTTACAGGATTATCTGGTTCGGGAAAAACGACATTGGCAGAAAATGTCAGACATCTTTTGCTTCAAAATAATTTTGAAGCCGAAATTGTAGATGGTGATGTTTACCGACAAACGATTTGTAAAGATTTAGGGTTTTCTAAAGAGGACCGTTGCGAAAATGTAAGACGTCTTTTTAATGTTGGGCGAAATCTAATTGAGGAAAAGAAAATAGTTCTCATGTCGGTTATTAATCCATATGAAAATCTTAGAAATGAATTAAGGTCTTTTGAATTTGTAAAAACGGTATTTCTGGATTGCGCCATTTCTAGTTTGATCGAAAGAGATCCAAAAGGCTTGTACAAAAGAGCTTTGCTGCCAGACAGTGATCAAAATAAAATTAAAAGTTTTACAGGAATAAGCGATGTTTTTGAAATTCCGAAAAAAGCCGATTTAGTATTAAAAACAGATTCTGAAACCGTTTCTGTTTCTACCCATAAACTCTACCATTTTATACTTAGCAATTTAAATTTTTAAGGTTATGAACCCTTCTTCTTGTCAGCTTCCGATTTCTTTCTCGATAGAAAAACTGCAAAATGATTTATTGATTTGCGAAACCAATTTATGGACACCACATTTTAATACCAATCGGTATAAAGGAAATTGGACAAGTGTTTCTTTACGATCGCAATCGGGTTTAGAGAATGATATTTTTTCTTTTCCAGACAAAGAGTATAAAAATACGCCTTTGCTTGACAGTTGCTCTTATTTTAAAGAAATAATGGATTGGTTTGGATGCGAAAAAGAAGCCGTAAGATTATTAAGACTTGGGCCTAATAGCGAAATTAAAGAGCATGTTGATAATGATACTTCCTATGAAGATGGATTTTTTAGAATTCATGTTCCAATTATTACAAACTCGGAAGTTTATTTTTATGTCAATCATCAGCAGGTTCCAATGAAAATGGGAGAATGCTGGTACGCCAATTTTCAGTTACCACATAGCGTGCTGAACAAAAGCCCAGAACCTAGAATTCATTTAACTTTGGATTGCATTAGAAATGAATGGTCTGATGAATTATTTTCTAAAATGGGTTTTGATTTGAATTATGTACCGAAATATGAATGTTCAGAGGAAGTGAAAAGACAAGTTATTGCTGAGCTTTCTAGAAATCCATCGGAGACAAATGATAAGATTATTGCCGAACTTCAATCTCAAATGAAATAATAAAATGGAAAATGTAAAAGATTTTATTTCAAATTGGATTCCGATTAAATTGATCGAAAAAGATAATGAGGTTTATTTCGAATGGATTTATTTTGCTGATATACCATTTGCAGAACCTTTTTTTGAAGAAACCATTGTAAAATGCCAAAGCCATGACTACAATTCAAAATCATTTAAATTAATAAGTACAGCAGAGAATATTATTGACTGGTCTAAAGAACTCGATTTTGTAGAATTAAAAGGATTGGTTTTTCATGTGTCAAGATGCGGATCTACCATGTTGAGTCAGTCTCTTGCCACTTCATCTGAAAATATAATGGTTTCTGAAGCTCCTATTATTGATCAGATTTTGAGAAGTAATGCTTTTGATTCCGCCATCAAAACCACTTTGCTGAAATCGGTTTTGAGATTCTTGGGGCAAAAAAGATTTTCTGAGCAAAAACATTTGATCATAAAACTAGATGCTTGGAGTGTTTTTAAAGCTTCTTATTTAAGATCTGTTTTTCCTGAAATTCCGTTTGCATTATTGTATCGAAATCCAGCAGAAGTTTTAAGATCGCACCAAAAAATGGCAGGCATGCATATGGTTCCAAATTTAATTCCTTCAAGTGTTTTCGGAATCACTTCTAAAGAAATTGAAGAAATAAGTTTTCAGCAATATCAAGTTTTGGTTTTAGAAAAATATTTTCAAAGTTTTCTAGATTTTTATGAAAGAGACCAAAATATAATGATGCTTAATTACAATGATGGAATGAAGAATGTAATAGAGCGATTCATAGCTTTTATTAATACTGATTTTTCTGAAAGTGAATTGAACGCGATGCTGGAACGTCTTAAAAAACATTCTAAAAATGAACAAGCAATTTTTACGGGAGATTCGTATAAAGACGATATTTTGTCTGTGAATTTGACTCAGCTTCATGCTTTGCACGAAAAACTTAATGCCAATTTTATTGAAGATTTAGCAGGTTGAAAAATAAGGTGAAGTCTTGTTTCTCATTTATTTATTATTTTTGCGCCAAACATAAATAAAATGATTGATTTAGATTACCTCGCATTCTTAGAAAATATATTGACAGAAAACAGAAAAGCAAATTTTTTAAAAGTACTAGAAAATAGAACAAAGCATTTTACAGTTGCAGTAGAAGATGTTTATCAAATGCATAATACAAGCGCAGTAATGCGAAGCTGTGAAGTTTTTGGAATTCAGGAATTGAATGTAATTGAACAGCGTTTTGGAAAAAGAATCGATAAAGAAATTGCTTTGGGTGCGCAAAAATGGGTTGACATCAATCGATTTGATTCGGTTTCAGGATGCCTTTCTGATTTAAAAAGTAAAGGATACCAAATTATTGCTACTACTCCACATGAGAAAGATTGTATGTTGGAAGATTTCGATATTACAAAACCAAGTGCTTTATTCTTCGGGACAGAAAAAGAAGGATTATCACAAGAAATTATGGACAACGCCGATGGTTTCTTAAAAATACCAATGGTTGGTTTTACAGAAAGTTTGAATATTTCTGTGTCAGCTGCCATTATCATTCAAAGTTTAACCAATAGACTTCGCAGATCTGATATTAATTGGAAATTGACAGAGGAAGAAATTTTAGTGAAACGTTTACTTTGGGCTAAAAATTCTATAAAAGATATAAAACGAATTGAAGAACGTTATTATCAGGATAACCCGAGGGATTAGTGTTCAGTATTTAGTGATCAGTCTCAGTTCTAGGACGAGGGAGTGAATTGGGAAATAAAGATAATTTTCTAAAAAATAAAAGACCGATAGTTTAAACTATCGGTCTTTTTTATGGATTTAAAATATCAGTTGGTAAACTGTGATTGAATACTGCGGCTGAATACTTAAAAATTTATTAGTTAATTAAAACCCAAGTTCCAGCTGCGATTAAAGCTTCAGCTTTTTTGTACTTCATTGTTTCTGTTTTACCAGTAGCAACTTCTTGAACTACAACCGTATCATTTCTGTTGATTTTTGGCATATCTCTAACGATAGTTTCAGTAACTTGACGTTGTTGAGTTTCTCCAGCTTCACGGTTGATGCTTTCGCTATTTGGAATTTCGTCTTTACTTAATTGTAAATTTTCTTTTGGACGAGCTACTTCTCTTGCTTCGTGAATTTCAGGAGCGTTTTGAGCTGGTAAATCACCTTTAAATAAGAATGAAATAACTTCTTTGTTAACGTTGTCTAACATTCCTCTAAACAAGTTGAAAGCTTCTAATTTGTAAATAAGCAATGGATCTTTTTGTTCGTGAACAGCCAATTGAACAGATTGTTTCAATTCGTCCATTTTACGCAAGTGTTTTTTCCAAGCTTCATCAACAATAGAAAGTGTGATGTTCTTTTCGAAATCAGCAATTAATTGAGCGCCTTGGCTATCATAAGCTTTTTTCAAGTCAGTAACGACATTCAAAGTCTTGATTCCGTCTGTAAATGGAACTACAATTCTTTCAAAATGGTTATTTGGCTCTTCGTAAACTCCTTTGATAATTGGGAAAGCTTCTCTAGCGCTTCTTTCTGTTTTTTCAGTATAGAAAGCTAAAGCTTCTTTGTACACTTTTCCAGTAACTTCAATATCAGATAATTTTAAGAAATCTGCTTCAGAAATTGGAGAAGTGATTCCGAAATAACGAATTAAATCAAACTCAAATCCTTTAAAATCATTTGTTACTTTACTGTTGCTTACGATTAATTCGCAAGTATCATAAAGCATATTCGCGATATCCAGTTTCAAACGCTCTCCGAACAATGCATGACGACGACGTTTGTAAACTACTTCACGTTGCGAGTTCATTACGTCATCATATTCTAATAAACGTTTACGAACACCAAAGTTGTTTTCTTCTACTTTTTTCTGAGCACGTTCGATAGATTTAGTCATCATAGAATGCTGAATAACTTCACCTTCTTTCAATCCCATTCTGTCCATTACTTTCGCAACTCTTTCAGAACCAAATAAACGCATTAAGTTGTCTTCAAGAGAAACATAGAATTGAGAACTTCCTGGATCTCCTTGACGACCAGAACGACCACGTAACTGTCTGTCTACACGACGAGAATCATGACGCTCTGTACCCACGATTGCTAAACCTCCTGCAGCTTTTACTTCTGGAGATAATTTAATATCGGTACCACGACCAGCCATGTTTGTTGCAATAGTTACAACTCCAGCTTTACCTGCTTCTTCAACGATTTGTGCCTCTTGCTTGTGCATTTTAGCGTTCAATACGTTGTGTGTGATTCCTCTCATTTTAAGCATACGGCTTAATAATTCTGAAATCTCTACAGAAGTTGTTCCAATCAATACTGGTCTTCCAGCTTGAGATAGTTCCGTAACATCTTCGATTACAGCGTTGAATTTCTCACGTGTTGTTTTGTAGATATAATCTTCTTTATCGATTCTTGCAATTCCGCGGTTTGTTGGAATTTCAACAACGTCTAATTTATAAATCTGCCATAACTCACCTGCTTCAGTAACCGCTGTACCAGTCATACCAGCCAGTTTGTTGTACATTCTGAAGTAATTCTGTAATGTAACAGTTGCAAAAGTTTGAGTTGCAGCTTCGATTTTTACGTTTTCTTTTGCTTCGATCGCTTGGTGAAGACCATCTGAGTAACGACGTCCGTCCATGATACGACCTGTTTGTTCATCGACAATCATAATTTTGTTGTCCATGATAACATACTCTACATCTTTTTCGAATAAAGCATACGCTTTTAAAAGTTGAGTAAGAGTATGAATACGCTCGCTTTTTACTCCAAAATCTTGGAATAATCTTTCTTTAGCTTCAGCTTCAGCGTCTTTATCTAATTTTTGTTTTTCAATTGCAGCGATTTCTGTTCCAATGTCTGGTAAAACGAAGAAATCTGCATCAGTATCTCCAGAAAGGTATTTAATACCATTGTCTGTTAATTCTACTTGATTGTTTTTCTCTTCAATCACAAAATACAAAGCTTCGTCTACTTTGTGCATTTCGCGATTGTTATCTTGCATGTATTGATTTTCAGTTTTTTGAAGTAATTGTTTAATTCCTTCTTCACTTAAAAATTTAATTAATGCTTTATTTTTAGGTAAACTTCTGTAAGCTCTTAATAATTGGAAACCTCCATCTTTAGTATTACCTTCTTTAATTAATTTTTTAGCTTCAGCTAAGAAACCATTCGCTAACTGACGTTGTTGTGCAACTAAGTTTTCGATTTTTGGTTTCAATTCGTTGAATTCGTGACGATCTCCTTGCGGAACTGGTCCAGAAATAATAAGAGGTGTTCTAGCGTCATCAATTAATACCGAGTCAACCTCGTCGACAATTGCAAAATTGTGTTTTCTCTGCACTAAATCGCTTGGAGAGTGCGCCATATTATCTCTTAAGTAATCGAAACCAAACTCATTGTTCGTTCCGTAAGTAATATCAGCATCGTAAGCTTTTTTTCTTTGCTCTGTACTCGGCTGGTGATTATCGATACAATCAACAGATAAACCGTGAAATTCGAATAAAGGAGCCTTCCAAGTACTATCACGTTTTGCCAAGTAGTCATTCACTGTTACTAAGTGAACTCCATTTCCTGTCAAAGCATTTAAGTAAAGTGGAAGAGTAGCAACCAAAGTTTTACCTTCTCCCGTTTGCATTTCAGCAACTTTACCTTCGTGTAATACCATACCACCAATTAACTGAACATCATAGTGAATCATGTCCCAAGTGATGTCTTTTCCAGCAGCATTCCATTTATTTGCCCAGATCGCTTTTTCGCCATCAATAGTAATGTATGATTTTGTTGCTGAGAATTCGCGGTCTTTTGGAGTTGCAGTAACTTCAATATGAGAGTTTTCCTTAAAACGACGAGCCGTTTCTTTTACTACAGAAAACGCTTCTGGAAGAATTTCCAATAAAGTTTTTTCAGAGATTTCATAAGCCTCTTTTTCAAGAGCATCTATTGCATCATAAATGTCTTCTCTTTTATCGATGTCTTCGATGTTTTCTACTTCTGCTTTAAGCGAAGCAATTTTAGCATCTTTATCAGCTCTAGCTTCTTTTATTCTGTCTTTAAAATAAACGGTTCTTCCTCTTAATTCGTCGTTTGATAGACTCATTAAAGGAGCTTCGAATGTTTTAATTTTGTTTAAGTAAGGTTGTAAAGCTTTGACATCTTTCTGCGACTTATCGCCAACAAAGACTTTAATAATACTGTTTATGAAACTCATGATTTATTGTATTTCTTTATTATATATATGTATTTGAACCAAAAAAAAAGTCTCTATGATGAGAGACTTTTTCCTTTGGTTTATTTTTTAATATTCATCCTCATTCCAAAGATAATCTTCGTCTGTTGGATAATCAGGCCAAATTTCTTCCATTGATTCATATATCTCACCTTCGTCTTCGATTGATTGAAGGTTTTCTACTACTTCTAATGGAGCACCTGCTCTGATAGCGTAGTCTATAAGTTCATCTTTGTTAGCAGGCCATGGCGCATCACTTAAATAAGATGCTAATTCTAATGTCCAATACATCTGTTATCTGTTTAGTTTGTGCAAAAATAAATTTTTTACTGAAAAAGACAAGTAAATTTTGATTTATTTTAATAAAATTTAAGAACGTCGATTATTAAATTCCAATTTTTAAATTCCAAACTTCAAAAAAGAAGTTTAAAAACCAATATTTAAATTCCAAATCCCAATGTTGGAAGGCTTTTTTGTTTTTTATAAATTCAAAAGAATTTAAATTTTTCTCTTGGAATTTGGGATTTCAAAAATTTGGAATTTTCAGAAAATTCATTTTCTGGGTATCCATTTCACTTCCTCCGCTTTTAAGTCTGAGGACAACTTTCGTGCCAAGACAAAAAGGTAGTCAGAAAGTCGGTTTAAGTACGTGATTGCTATTTCAGGAACGTGTTCATTATGACTTAAATGTACTGCTAATCGTTCTGCACGACGACAAATACAGCGAGCAATATGACAATGTGACACGGTAGGATGGCCGCCTGGTAAAACAAAATGAGTCATTGGCGGAAGACTTTCGTCCATTTTATCTATTTCGTTTTCCAGTAATTCGATATCTGAGTCAATTATGCCGAGATTTTCTAAGCGAAGTTTTCCGTTTTTCAAAACTTCTTTTTCTTGTGGAGTTGCCAAAATGGCACCAACAGTAAAAAGGCGGTCTTGAATCTCTATTAAAATAGTTTTATAATGAGAATCCATTTCCTGATCGCGAATCAATCCGATATAAGAATTCAATTCGTCAACAGTTCCATAACTGTCAATTCTAATATGGTCTTTTGGTACACGCGTTCCTCCAAAAAGAGCTGTTGTGCCTTTATCGCCTGTTTTGGTATATACTTTCATTTTTTTTAAAGATGCTAAGGTTCTGAGATGCTAAGTTTTCTCTTCTTTGAGCTTATTTTTCTAGATTCTATCCCTAGAATTTATCTGGATTGAACTGAAATTATAAGTTTTTCTTTTTCCGATTAAACGATTAAACAGTTTTTCTCGTGTCGCTTTCAATTAGACCATCTCTTAAACGGATAATTCTGTGCGCATAAGCTGCAATATCTTCTTCGTGTGTTACTAGAATTACGGTATTTCCTTGTGCGTGAATATCTCCAAAAAGTTTCATGATTTCTACAGAGGTTTTACTGTCTAAGTTTCCTGTTGGCTCATCGGCTAGAATAATAGAGGGTCTGTTGACTAATGCTCTCGCAACTGCAACACGCTGACGCTGTCCTCCAGAAAGCTGATTTGGCTGGTGATCCATTCTGTCGGCAAGATTAACCTGTTTTAAAACTTCTGTGGCGCGAGTAATTCTTTCAGATTTTCCGTAACCGGCATAAATCATAGGTAAGGCAACATTATCTAAAGCCGTAGTTCTTGGCAAAAGATTGAAAGTCTGAAACACGAAACCAATTTCTTTATTCCTGATTTCTGCCAGTTCATCATCTTTCATTTTACTCACGTCTTTTCCATTTAAAATATAACGACCCGAAGTTGGAGTATCTAAACAGCCTAATAAATTCATTAATGTAGATTTTCCTGATCCGGAAGGCCCCATTAAAGCGACATATTCACCTTTTTGTATTTCTAGATCTATTCCTTTTAAAACATAAACGATTTCATTTCCTAAAGTAAAATTTCGTTTAATGTCGGTTATTTTAATTAATGGTTCAGCCATTTTATTTTACAATTTTGGATTTAAAAGTACAAAACACTTTTCAATAAAAAGGATAAGTAGTTGAGAATTGGTTTTTGTTACAAATGCTCTTTCGTAAATACAGTTTTGGATAAAACGTTTAAAAAAAGAAAAATGTTATATCTTTTTAGAATTATATTGTAATATTATCATTATTTTAAATGTTTTATAGTTTTAAGATGTTTTTAATTTTAAAAACATGATAATAATGTAATTTATTAAGAAAAGCATTTGGTAAATTTGATTAATCAATTAATTAAATAATCAAGATTATGAAAAATATCAAAATAGCTACAGGAATTGCTTTATTAGTATTAGGGTTAACATCGTGTAAAGATGAAAAACAAGAAAGAGCTCAAAAAACAGTAGACAACTATGTAATCTATGTTGACTCTGTGAAAAATGTTGCAGCTGCTGACTTAAAAGAGAATTGGAAAAGTGTAGAAGCAGAATATGATAGAAGATCTCAGGAAGCGCAAGCTGCGTTAGCTGATATTAAAGACAATTCTGCCGCAACAGAAAAAATAAATGCAAGCAAAATTAAGTACGAGGAATTTAAAAATGAAATGACCGCCCAATTTGCCCCTCCAGCTCCTAGTCCTAAACAACAATTAAGAGATTCTTTGTTTGGTGCAGGAAAAATTGGTGATGATATGAGTTTTAACTGGGTTAATGCCCAAAACATTCATAGCGTTTATCAGCAGTTTGTTCATACTGTAGAAAATAATAAAGATAAATATTCTAGAGAAGACTGGGATGAAATTAAATTAATGTATGAAGCTCTTGACAGCCGTAAAAATACAGTTGAAAAAGAAGGTCTAACAGCTGAAGATAATCGTAAAATTGCTGGTTTGAAAGTTAAATTTGCACCTATGTATACTGTAAATAGAATGGGAGCTAAGTCTGAAGAAAACAAAGACGCTAAAAAATAAGATTTTAAAATTTTGAATTAGAAAATAAAAAAGACGATCAGAAATGATCGTCTTTTTTTATGCTCGAATAATAAAATCCTCTTTAGGTTGTTCTCGTCTAAAGAATACAAATCCCCATTGAAAAGTATCAATCGTAACTTTTACTTGAGGATGATTTTTGATGATTTCCCAAGCTTCTTCCATGTCTTCTGACCAATGAATATCGTCGAAAATCCATACAGAATCATTGTCGATTGTTGGCAGTAAAAGGTCAAAATAAGCTAAAGTGGCTTTTTTAGAATGATTTCCGTCAAAATAGATCAGATTGTAATTTGTTGCTTGAATGTTCTCAGAAATTAAAAAAGATTCAAATTCAGAAATTACATTTTCAACATTATTACAATCAAATTCAGCCAATTGATTTTGGGCAACATTTGCTGTATTTGGACAGCCTTCAATAGTAACGACTTTTGCTTTCGGGTTTCCTAAAGCTAAGGCAGAAGTTGCCAAACCCAAAGAAGTTCCAATTTCTAAAATATTCTCTGGCTTAAAATAATTGGTAACACGAAACAATAATTCTGCTCGTTTTGGCGAAATTCCTGCTGTTTGTGCAATTTTAGAAATTTGTCTTCGATTTGATTTAAAAACTCTGGAGCCTGCTCCAAAATCGGTTACTTCAATAAAGTTTTTGTTTCCTAAAAGTGATTTTCTATATTTTTTTAGAATTTCATATTCAGGTTTTGTTTTCTTATCATAAAAACATTTTGTCAGTAAATTAAAAACAAACGGCGAGTGAACGGCATGTTCGTTCTTAGAATGCCAAAGAAAGCTTAGATAAGATTTTATTTGAAAAAGCATTTAGAAATTTAGAATGAAAGATTAATTTACTTTAATCAATTTTACGTCGAAAATAAGTACAGAACCTCCCGGTATTGTCATATAATCATAACTTCCGTAACCTAAGCGAGATGGTATTAATAGAACTCCAGATCCTCCTTCTTTAAAATAAGGAATACCTTCTGTCCAACCTTTAATTACTTGATTCAAACCAAATGAAATTCCTGTATCTTTACTTTGATCAAAAACTTTTCCGTTTGTATAATAACCTTTATAAGCAACAGTTACATTAGAAGTAGAAGTTGGTTGAGCGCCATTGCCTGGTTCTGTAATGATATAATAAAGACCTGAATCGGTTCTGGTTGCAGTTAAATTATTTTTGGTTAAATAATCTTTAATATCCTTTTCGTTTTGTTCTGTGAAATCTTTTGCTGGTTCAGATGGGTCTTTTTCTGTATCTTTTTCCGTATTGTTACAAGAAATAAATAAGGTTAAAGTAAGTACTGCGGCTAATAGTTTTTTCATTGTGGATTTTTTTTTAAAATATTTAATATGGTAAAAGGTAATTTTTTGTTTCACAAAGATTCCCAAAGAAAACTCAAAGATTCACAAAAAAAACTTTGCGTAGCTCTGCGATTTCTTTGTGAATCTCAGTGTAATAACTATCCTTCAAGTTTAGCAGAAAGTTCAAACCAGCGTTCTTCTTTTGCTTCGATTTTATTGATTATGTTTTGAAGTTCGTTTGCTTTTTTCTCGATATCGGCATCTGCAATTTTTCCGTCAGAGAATAATTGTTCGATTTTGGCTTTTTCAGCTTCTAAATCTTTAATTTCTCTTTCGATTTTCTGATATTCTTTTTGTTCGTTAAAGCTTAGATTTCCTGTTGGATTGTTTTGTTTCCAGTCTTTCTTTTCTGCTTTGTTTTCTTCTTTTTGGGCAACATCAGCACTGTCTTCGTAAGCTCTGAAGTCAGAATAGTTTCCTGGGAAATTCTCTATTTCGCCTTGTCCTCTAAAGACAAATAAATAATCGACAATTTTATCCATAAAGTAACGGTCGTGAGAAACTACCAATAAACATCCCGGATAATCCAAAAGGAAACTTTCTAAAACGTTAAGCGTAACAATATCCAAATCGTTTGTAGGCTCATCTAGAATCAAGAAATTCGGATTCTGAATTAAAACCGTACACAAGTATAAACGCTTTAGTTCTCCACCGCTTAATTTCTCAACATAATCATATTGTTTTTTGGCATCAAAAAGAAAACGCTCCAATAATTGCGAAGCCGAAATAATTTTTCCTTTTGTTAACGGAATATACTCTCCGTATTCTTTTATAATATCAATAACACGTTGTCCAGGCTTTGGATTAATTCCAGATTGTGTGTAATAACCAATTTTTATAGTATCTCCTTTAACAACGCGTCCGCTGTCTGGAGCAATTGTTCCTGTCAAAAGATTTAAGAAAGTCGATTTTCCAGTTCCGTTTTTACCGATAATTCCGATTCTTTCCCCACGTTGAAAATCAAAACTGAAATTGTCAAGAATAACTCGGTCTTTGAATTTTTTAGAAAGTTTATGAAGCTCAATGATTTTGCTTCCCATTCTTTCCATATTAATTTCAAGCTCCACTTTATTTTCTTTTCGGCGGCTTTGTGCTTTTTCTTTAATAACATAGAAATCATCCTGACGTGATTTAGATTTGGTTGTTCTCGCTTTTGGCTGGCGGCGCATCCATTCTAATTCTTTTACAAACAAGTTTTTTGCTTTGTCAATACTGGCATTCTCAGAAGTAATTCTTTCTTCTTTTTTCTGTAAATAGTAAGAATAATTTCCTTTGTATTGGTATAGTTTTCCGTTGTCTAATTCTATAATTTCATTACAAACGCGCTCTAAAAAGAAACGGTCGTGCGTTACCATAAACAGAGTGATGTTTTCTTTAGCAAAATAACTTTCAAGCCATTCGATCATTTCTAGATCTAAATGGTTGGTTGGCTCATCTAGAATCAATAAATCTGGACGATTGATTAGAATTATGGCTAGCGAAAGACGTTTTTTCTGTCCTCCAGAAAGATTTTTAACTTTAAGTTTAAAATCTTCCAGCTTTAATTTAAATAAAATCTGTTTGTATTGCGTTTCAAAATCCCATGCATTATGTTGATCCATAGCATCAAAAGCTTTTTGGTAAGCTTCTTCGTCAGCAGGATTTTCTAAAGCCTTTTCATAAGCTTCAATAACTTTAAGTGCTTCATTATCTGAGGCAAAAATACTTTCTTCGATCGTAAGCTCATCTTGAAGATTATTGTCTTGCGATAGAAATGCCATTCTGATTCCTTTTCTTAAAACAACTTGTCCCGTATCTGGTTCTTCCAAACCATTAATAATGCTCATTATGGTTGTTTTTCCAGAACCATTTTTTGCAATAAAAGCGATTTTTTGATCTTTATTAATTCCAAAAGAAATGTTGTCAAAAAGGACTCTTTCTCCAAATGACTTTGATATATTTTCGACTGATAAGTAATTCACTTTGTAATTATAAGTTATAAATTATGAGTTATGAATGTTTTCTAAAGCATAACTTTCTGCAAAAGTAAACTATTATCTTGCATTTGCGAATTATTTATGGAGATACAACCTTAGAACGGAACTTAAATCGAAATAATGAATTTGCTGAAGAACATTTATAACTGGTTTTCGAACAAGAGATTCATTCGTTAAGAAATAATGTAAACCATCTTTCGTCGCAATTCCTTCAATTTGATGAAAAGGAAGTTTTAAATCGATTCGCCTTTTATTTCCAGATAAAAAATCTTGATCTTTAAAATCGTAAAGCAGATATAAAAAAGGTTTTCCCACTTTAGTATAGCCGCACAAAATAATTAGTTTTTTGTTTTCTAAATAAGTGGCACCAGTAACCAGACCCTTGGTGTCAAGTGTTGCTTTAAGTTTTGCAATTTGTGTCCCTTCTTGCTTTGATAAAGCGTAAATATTGGTCTTAGACGATTTCCATTGTTTGGTAAACAGATAGATACTGTCTTTAGAAACAATAAATGCCTCACAATCAAAATCGGTTTTGTTTGGTTTTGATGGAGAAAAATCAGTTTGGTCAGAATAAGAAAATACAATAGTTTCAATTTTCGGATTTTCCTCTAAAAAAGATGTTTTTTCAATTTTAAGAATTTTCAAATCGGTTCTATTTCCAGAATAATTATTGCCAAAATCGCCGATATAAAGATGTGTGCTGTCTTGCGATATTTCTTCCCAATCGTGATTGATAGTTTCGGGAAGAATAATTTTCTTTTTGATTTGTCCTAATGTATCTAAGCCATAAATTGTAGTGTCATGATCGTCATTATGTGTCCAGAGTAAATTTTGAAAAGCAATTAAGCCAGAGGTTTCTCGTATAGAAACGTTAAGATGATGAGAATATATAGGTCTGATTTTTAGTTTTTTGTAATTGCAACTTCCATTGTTTTGTAGAGATGATGAACTGTAATTTTCTGCTTGCGGATCGTTACAGCTAGGAATTTGACTATGGGCTGACGTGAAAAATAATAAAAAAAATAATAGCGTTTTTTTCATTTAAAGATTTGGTTTAATTCCTCTGTAAAAATAGCTTTTAAAACTAAGATGAGTTGTCATAGATTTTAAAATATTTTGAGTATTGCTTTTTTTTGAAAGAGGAAGAGTACGTTTTTTTTGTATTAAAATAAGACATTTCTTTCATTTTGACTTTTAAATATACCTTGTCTAAATTACTTTTGCAAAAAATAAAAAAGTTTACCTCATTTAAAATTACGATTTTTTTAAGGTTTTTTATTTAAAAACTAGGATTTGAGTCTGATTCATGTGAGTTGGAAGAGCGGAGCTATGCTTTTTTATTTTTTTTGCTAATTATTACTAGATATGAAGATAGGAATTACGTTTAGTGCATTTGATTTACTGCATGCTGGTCATGTGAAAATGTTAGAAGAGGCTAAAAACCAATGCGACTATTTAATTGTTGGATTACAGATAGATCCTGCTTTAGATCGTCCTGAAAAAAATAGCCCTACACAAACAGTCGTTGAAAGATATATCCAACTTAAAGGATGCAAATTTGTTGATGAAATTATTCCTTACACAACAGAGCGAGATTTAGAAGATATTCTGCGTTCCCATAAAATTGATGTTCGTATTATTGGTGAAGAATATCAGAATAAAAACTTTACAGGGAAAAATTATTGCGCTGAAAAAGGAATAGAGCTATATTTTAACAAACGTGATCACCGTTTTTCTAGTAGTGGGTTGAGAAAAGAAGTTGCTGTTAAAGAGTTAATAAAAACAAAATAACTTTTGTGAGAATAAACAGCTATTATATTATTTTAATTTCCCTTTTATGTATTAACGTTAAAGGCAATCATAATGAATTCAAAACTCCTATTTATGCTATTGTGAGAAGTAATACCTCTGATGCGAATTTAATTAAGGTATTAGAAAATCCTCAAGTAGCGGGTATAACATATTATGTCGGTTGGTCTAAGTTAAATCCTGAGGAGAATATATATGATTTTGCTTCTTTGGAGAGAATTTTGACTATAACTAAACAATATAACAAAAAAATAAACTTAGGAGTTCTAACTGGCCGATGGTCTCCTGATTGGTTAGAAAACAAGCATGTAAAATATTTGTATTGGGAACATTCCGATAATTATGTTGAAAAAGGAAAACTTTGTCAAGCAAAGTCACCATTGCCTTGGGATAAAACTTTTAATGATTTCTTTAAGTTTTTTTTATTACAACTAAAAGTTATCGTAGATCAAAATCAAAATATTTTTAATGCAATTGAAATTACTGGAGGAAGCAATACAAATGGTATTGAAACTAATTTAATTTGCTCTAATAAAGAATTAAGTAGAGTTAGCTTTAGTTATTTCAAATACACTGAAAATTGGAAGAAAATTATTGATGAGTTTATAGAGCTGTTTCCTCATACAGTTTTAACATTAGCCATCCATGATACCTATGGCTCTGAAAGAACCGATTTAGTTTCTAAGGAACTGATTAGATATTGTACTTTAAAATACAGGAAAAGAATAAAAATTGCAGCTTTTGCTTTTACTGAAGAGCAATGGTTTAATAAAGGGAATCAATATGCAGATCTTGTTTTGCAATTGCATACTCAAAGTATAATGTTACAAGCAATACGTATATATTCTAATATAAGTAATACAAACCAAGATTTTTACAATATGTTGTTAAAAGCAGATAAAATTGGACCTGCATGGTTAGAAATTTGGAGCGAAGATGTTATTGCAGGATTTTTAAACCCGAGATAAATGATTTTATTTTTTATAAGTTTTGTCGTTTATTTTTTTTCAATTTATAATAAAAATAATAAGGACTTTTTTCAGCCTGAAATTTTTCTTAATTTATACTTTATTATTCTAATAGGAATTGGTCCTATAGCACTTTATTTCTTTTCAGCAGAACTTTTTAACACAGCAAACTATCAGCTTGTATCTTTTATAATATTATTAGGATACTCATCTATTAATTTAGGATATTACGCAGCTGCATCTGGAAAATTGGTTTTTAATAGTAAGACAGAATTTGTTATTTGTAAAATTAGAAAGCAACGCAGAAGCTGGAAATTTAAATCAACAGGATATTTATTTATCATAATAGGCTTAGTAGCTGCAGTTATCTTTTTTATGAGAGCTGGCAGTATACCTATTCTTGCTCCTAATAAAGAAGTCGCAAGAGTAATGGCGCTGGGTGTGGGCGGTAATGGGTATTTTCTTTATTTGATGACGTTGAGTATGTATGGAATTTTATTATTGGCATTGTATACCTACTTATATGATAATAAACAAGCCTTCTTATTTGTCTTAACCATTCTCGTTGGAGCTGTCATGACAGGAACTGGTTCGCGAAGATATTTTCTATGGCTCTGTTTGTACGTATTTATGGCTAGACATTTTCTATACTCGTTTATTCCAATAAAAAAAATGACGATTTTTACGATAGCGGGATTACTTTTTGTTAATTTATTTGAAATGTTTAGAAATCCTGACAGCATGACTACTGTTGATTTGAAAACAACATTTCTTTATAGGTTCTTGATCTATATATCAAATTTAGAAAAAGTATTATCTGCTTTTATAAAAAAAGATAGTTTTGAATATGGAGGAACTTTTTTCAAGGACTTGTTGACTGCTCTTCCAGGTAAACAAATAGATTATCAATCATGGCTCAAAGAGGTTACAGAGTTAGAATTTGAAGGATTTGGAATTCCTCCCACAATTATGGGAGATTTTTATGTCAATTTTGGATATCCCGGAATTATAATTGGATGTTTTTTATTTGGATATATAATTAGGAGATTGTATAACAGGTTTATTATAGAAAAGAAAACACTATTTGATATATTCTTGTATATAGTGTGTTTAGAAATTGGATCAAAGATTATTACCTCGGGTATTTCTGCACAGTCTGTTAGTATTGTATGGCTGTTTGTATTCATATCTATTCATAAATTCTGCCACTCGATGATAAATGCCAAACGACCATTCTTTTATAAAAGATCTTCATTATTATTTAATAAATGTTAAAGTTAGTAAGAATACTATGTTCTGGAGTTGGCGCAGCTGGAGCAACTTTTCTCTTGCAGGTTTTGTTAAGTCATAAATTGCCAATGCATCAATTTGGTATTTATGCAGCGGCAAATTCTTCACTTACGATGATTGGACCTTTTGCAGGAATGGGCGTTGGAGGTTTGTTTTTACGTAAAGCATGTGTTGATGAAAATAGATACGATGAATATTTTTCCGTAGCTCTAAAATGCATTTTGATAAACATAATCATTGCAATCATTGTTAGTCAGTTTATTTTTTTTAATACAGGATTAGATATTATTCAGGCACTTTGTTTGGCCTCTTTTTATTTGCCAATTGCATTTCAATATTTTGTTATTTCTTATGCTCAGGTTTCAGAAAATTTTGCCAAGGTTTCGATAGCACAGATAATTAATCCCTTATTACGAGTTGTTACAATTTTATTTCTATTCCTTCTATCACCAACTTTAACCAATACAACTATTTTACTGTTTTTTGCAAATCTGGGCTCCTTTGTAATCCTTTTGAAACTTATCGATCAAAATAAAATATTTCAACTTTTATTTTTTAAGCAATCTAAAAGTGTATTCTTTTCTTTTTTTAAAGAATCATTTTTGTATTCTTTTAATGGAACTATAAATGTTGTCCAGATCCAATTATCCATTATTATGGCAATGTATCTTTTTGGATCTAATACTTCAGGGATTTATTCTTCTGCTATTGTATTACTTACCGCATGTTATATACTTCCTAATCTAATATTTGGAACATATCTTCTTCCTCAATATTATAAGTTAGAAAAAACCGTATTAAAAATCACAAGTCTGCAACATTCCATTGTCGCATTTGTATTGGGTATATTGTTTTTTATTGTGGTTTATGCATCTTCAGAAATAGTTATAAAATTATTGTATCCCGCTACCTTTAAAAATTCAGCCCATTTATTAAATATTTTGGCTATTAGTTTACCATTTCGTTTTTACTCAACAGGAATTGGCGCAGCTCTTTTAAATGAAAAATGCATAAAACGCAAAGTTTCAGCATCATTTTCAGGACTTATATTCCAGGTTTTTTTGATGCTTTCTCTCCGAAATATAGGAGAAGAATCTTTATCAATATCTTTTGTTTTAAGTGAGGTTCTTACGGCTGTTATTTACACGATAATTTTTTTAAAATATTTTAACAATAAGGCAATAAGTTAAAAATGAAGATTTCGTTTATAGGCTATTACGGAAGTAATTTTGGAGATTTATTAATGCTTACTTCACTTATTGATTATTATGGTCAGCATTATAATCAAATAAATATTTATACATATGGGAATGAGGATAATTTGTGTGATTCACTTTTATTGAATGCTCATAGAAATAAAATTCAAATTTTTGGTCTAACGGGAGATAAGAAAGTTAGCTATAGTAATTTTTTTAAAACAGTAAAAGGTTCTAAATATATTATCTGGGGCGGTGGGACTTGTTTTATGGATCAAGGAGGAACAGGAGGACTAAAATATATGATCGAAGCATATTTTGCTAAAGTTTCAATATTGTATTTAGGAGTCGGAATTGATTCAGATCATAAAGCAAAAACTAAACTTATAGTTTTTACAGCTGTTTTATTATCTAAGGCATTATATTTTAGAGATGAAAAATCTTTACTGAGAGCTAATAATTTAACGTTTAATTTATTTAAACATAAGATTAAACATGTGCCTGATATAGCGCATATCAATACAATTCAAAACAAGTCTGATTCTAGTGACTATATTGTTTTTTGTTGCCGTGATTTATCGAGTTATGAATACGTAAATAATGAAAAAGTAAACAATTATTTAACTGGTCTTGCTATTGCTGTTTGTAAACATTTAAGTATAAAAAGAATTGTCAATTTAATTTGCGATTTGGAAGTAGATGATAAACAAAGCCGAATAGCGAATGAATTATTTGTGCAAAATGGAATTGTTGTAAATAATGTTTTTGGATACAAAGTTGAAGATTCTCTTATAGCTATTAAAAATTCAAAATTTGTAATTAGTTCACGTTTGCACCCTGCGGTTATAGCGCAAAATCTGAGTGTTCCGTATGCATTGTTTAACTATTCAGATAAGAACAAAAAATTTGTAGAAGATACAAACGAAAATTCAAGGTTGATTGGCAGGAATAATTTCGAAGAATATATTCCAGATTTTCAAAAGCCTAAAATAGGTAATCTTGAAAATAAGAGACAAAGTATTCTGAATGTACTTGCAAAATATAGTAAATAATGATCATGAGGGTAAAGGATTTTTCAATTGGTTTAATTGAACCAGTAGGAGGGCATGGAGGAATGGATTATTATGATTATGGCTTGGCAATGGGATTAGCTGAGAATAATGTAAAAGTAGTTTATTATACGTGTAGTGAAACCAATGAAAGAAAATATGATAATGTACAAACTTTCATTTGTTTTAAAAAAATGTGGAAAAGAAACTTTTTTATTAAAGTTTTTAAGTATCTAATTGGCCACTGTTTGGCAATTTCAGATTTAAAAAAAAGAAATATAAAAATTATTCATTTGCATTTTTTTTCATTTAGAAGCATTGATCTGTTTATTCTTTGGTATGCTCGAATGAATAATTTTAAAATGATAATTACACTTCATGATATCAATTCTTTTTATAAAAAAGCAAACAGAATTATTGAGAAAAGATGTTTTAAGTATATCGATGGTATAATTGTTCATAATAAAAGTTCGTTAAAAGCTTTAGATAGTAAATTTAATTTACCTATTCCAAAAGCGATAATTCCCCATGGTAATTATTTACCATTTATTAATAATTTGCCACATGTTGAATCTATAGACAAAGACAAGTTTTCACTCTTGTTTTTCGGACAAATAAAAAAAGTAAAAGGGTTAGATGTTTTACTTAAGGCAATAAGTATTTTGAAAAAAAAAAAATGCTACGTTGAGTTAACCATAGCAGGTAAGGTCTGGAAAGATGAACTGGGAAAATATCAAGAAATAATAAAGACACTTGAAATAGAGGATAGAGTTATAACGGATTTTAGATATATTCCAGACAACGAAGTCGTTACATTTTATCAAAAAGCAGACTTAGTTGTTTTGCCCTACCGCAATATTTATCAAAGCGGGGTATTGCTTCTAACTCTAAGTTATGGAAAGCCTGTACTTTGTTCTGACTTAGATCCTTTTAAAGAAATTATTAATCATAATGAAAACGGTTTCTTATTTCAAAATGAAAACGCTCAAGATTTAGCTCATAAAATTCGAGAAATAATTTCTAATAAGTCTAATCTAATGAAAGTTAAAAATAATGCAAATCTTATAATTCGAGATAATTATAACTGGATTAGAATAGGACAATTGACTAAAAAATTTTATGATCTAATTCTTTCAAAATAACTCAAAATTAAAAGTCACATTTTCTTTTATGCAAATAACTACTTGTTTTAGACAGTTTAATCAACTTTTTAGTCAAGTATATTTTATAAATTAATTAGTAATTTAAATGAAAATCGCAATTATAGGAACAAGAGGAATTCCTAATTATTACGGAGGCTTTGAGCAATGTGCCGAATATTTAGCTTTAGGATTAATAAAAAGAGGTTTTGAAGTTATTGTTTACAACTCTCACAATCATCCTTATAAAGAAAAACAGTGGAAAGGTGTCAAAATTGTACACTGTTATGATCCTGAAGATAAATTAGGAACTGCAGGACAGTTCATTTATGACTTAAATTGTATTCTCGATGTTAGAAAACGCGACTGCGATATTATTCTGCAATTAGGGTATACAAGCAGTGCAGTTTGGAATTGGTTAATGCCAAGAAAATCTATTGTTACAACTAATATGGATGGCCTAGAATGGAAAAGAAGCAAATACTCTAAAATAATTAGAAAATTTCTTCATTACTCAGAATCACTGGTAATAAAACATAGCGACTACTTAATTTCTGATTCAATCGGTATTAAAAATTATTTAGAAAAGAAATACAAAGTGACATCAACTTATATTGCTTATGGAGCCAGTCTCTTTGTTAATAGTGATTATATAGTTATAGAGCGTTATGGTTTAAAGCCTTATAAATATGATATGCTAATTGCCAGGTTAGAACCAGAAAATAGTATAGAGATAATCCTTGATGGAGTTACAAAATCAAATCCTTCAAGACCTTTTTTAGTTATTGGAAATCATAATACTAAATATGGAAATTATTTAAAAATGAAGTATTCTTCATTTGCGTACATTCAGTTCTTAGGAGGCATTTACAATATAGAAATTCTAAATAATCTTCGATATTACTCTAATATTTATTTTCACGGACATACTGTAGGCGGGACAAATCCTTCTTTATTAGAAGCAATGGCGTCTAATAGTCTGATTTGCGCACACAATAATGATTTTAATAGATATATTTTAGAAGAGCATGCTCTTTATTTTACAAATGATGATGATGTGGCACAGCATTTAATGAATGCAAAATATGAAGATTCTGGGATTCAGTCCATGCTAATTGAAAACACAAAGAAGATAAACGAGATGTATGATTGGGAGATTATTATTAATCAATATGTTAATCATTTCACCTCTATTGTAAAATAAATTTTAGTAGAAATCTTTATGAAAATTTTACAAAAATTATCGCAATATAGTTTTTCAAGATATTTCCAGATCATATTTATCCTTTGGGATATTGTATTAATAAATATTTCAATTCTCATTTCTGGATTACTTAAGTTTGAAAGTTTAGACAAGTTTTTTTTGAAGGAGGTACAAACGATATCTTTATTAGGGAATTTAATTTGGCTTGGTCTTCTTTTATATAAAGACTCCTATAGAATTATAAGGGTAGAAACCATAGAGTCTATATTGTCTAGAACCGTAAAAAAAGTTATTATCCATAGTGCTATTGTAGCCATTTTTGTTGTCTTTTTAGATTATTCGGATATTTCAAGATTACAATTGTTTTATTTCTATATTTTTTTCTTTTCATTTTTAATTTTTTCACGAATTTTTTCGATGAAACTTCTGAAATATGTTAGAGCGAGGGGCTATAATTTTCGCAATGTTATTATTGTAGGTGCAAATGACGCAGGAAAACGTATTCGTAAAATTTTAGCTAAAAATTTGACTTATGGTTACAGATTTCTGGGTTTTTTTGACAAACCAGATAACATGTCAAATTCAGTATTAGCAAATTTTTTAGGAGGATTTGATGATATTCAAGATTTTATAAAAAAAAATCATGTTGATGAAATGTATATAACGCTTCATATTGATGATATTGATGTCATCAATAAGCTAATTGAAATATGTGAACAACAGATGGTAAGAATTAAATTTATTCCAGACTTTCAATTATATACTAAGTCTAGTAGAGTTGAAATTTCTTTTTATGAAAATACGCCTGTTCTAATGTCTAGAAGAGAGCCATTAGAAAACACATCAAATAGAGTTTTAAAAAAGATTTTTGATATTTGTTTTTCTTTCTTAATTATAATATTAATATTTCCTTGGCTGTTTCCTGTTCTCATGGCTATTATTAAAATTGAATCTCCAGGACCAGTTTTTTTTAAACAAGAGAGATCAGGAAGAGATAATAAAACATTTTTATGTTTAAAATTTAGAAGCATGCATGTAAATGATGTTTCGAATAAAAAACAAGCTCAGAAAGGAGATAAGCGTGTTACAAGATTTGGCGCTTTTATGAGAAAGACAAGCATCGATGAACTCCCGCAATTTTTTAATGTTCTCTTTGGGCATATGTCAGTTGTTGGACCAAGACCTCACATGTTATACCATACAGAAGAATATAAAGAATTAATCAATAATTATTTGGTTCGTCATTATGCAAAACCAGGTATAACAGGTTGGGCTCAAGTTAATGGATATCGCGGTGAAACCAAAGAACTTATCGATATGGAAAACAGAGTAGAGTTTGATATTTGGTACATTGAAAATTGGAGTTTGCTCTTAGATATAAAAATCATAATAAAAACAGTTCTCAATGCTTTTCATGGAGAAAAAAATGCCTACTAATTTTACTTCTATAATTAAAAAATGAGATTCCTTATAATGTAATGCGCTAGCAGAATAGACTTTTTTATTTTGTTATTGATGTTTACGATTTTTTTAAAAAAAATAAAACAAATGAAATTTTATTGTATTTTTTTGATGAAAAAAATTGTTTTTTTATCTCTTTTGTTTGTGTTTTTTTCTTGTGCTTCAAGAAAAAATATAGTTTATTATCAAGATATTGATTCGTTATCAAAAGAACAAAATCTGAGTTCTTACGAAATTAAAATACAACCTGATGATTTGTTAATGATTCTCGTTTCTTCTGATGATCCCGAAGCAGCTGTACCTTTTAACTTAAAGACTTACAGTATTTCGAACAATAATAAAGCAGATATTGCCCGTGCTCAGGAAACGGTACAGACGTATCTGGTTGATCAAAATGGAAATATAGAATTTCCGGTATTGGGAAATATTAAAATAGGTGGACTTACTCGTACAGAAGCACTTCAGTTCATGCAAAGTAAAATCACTAAGTATATTAAAAATCCAATCATAAATCTTCGTATAACAAATTTTAAAATTTCATTACAGGGTGAGGTTAATTTACCTGGAACTTATTCAGTTGTTTCAGAGAGAATTACTTTGATAGAAGCTTTAAGTATGGGCAAAGATTTAACTATTTATGGTAAGAGAAATAATATTCTGGTTATTAGAGAAAACAACGGACAAAAAACTTATAATAGAGTTGATATAACAAAATCAGACTTTATTAATTCCCCTTTTTACTATTTGGCTCAAAATGATGTAGTGTATGTTGAACCTAATAAAACTAGAGTGAATTCTTCGGCCGTTGGTCCAAATACTTCTGTAATCATTTCTGCGATCTCTATTTTAGTTTCGCTTTCAGTTCTAATTTTTAAATAAAATCGAAATAATAAATTATAATGAAAGAGTTTTATAATGATGTTGAAGATGATGATATCGAAGATCTTGGTCTTAAACAACAATTAGAAAAATATTTAGTTCATTGGCGTTGTTTTTTATTGAGTATTATAATAGGCCTGTTGTTGGCTTTCTTATATTTAAGATTTTCAACAGCTTTTTATGAGGCTTCAACTACAATACTTGTTAAGGATGAGAAAAAAGGAGGAATGCTTTCAGAACTTTCCGCTTTTTCAGATTTGGGTTTGGGGGCAAGTGTGAAGAGTAATATTGACAATGAAATTGAAATTTTAAAATCAAGAACTTTGGCAGAAAGTACAATTTTGAAACTTAATTTAAATGTTGCTTTGTTTCATGAGGAAAATTTTATAGAACGTGATATATATGGCGAAGCTCCGATAGAAATTCATTTTGTAAACAAAATGCCATCATTTAAAGAGGCAAGTATTAATCTTAATTGCGAATTAATAACTGCTGAAACTTTTTCATTGGTAGAGAAAACTGAAAATAAGGAAAGCTCTATAGTATCGCCTAAGAAAGGGTTTAGATTTGGAGAAAAAATTTTCACGAAAATAGGAACTTTAGTGGTAAACAAAACAGCTTTTTTTTCTGATTTTTATTCAAATGGAGAGAAATCTATCTGTATTTTGATAAAACCATTAGATGATTTGACAGAAGATTTTAGAAAAAAACTCAAAGTAGAGCCTATTAGTAAAACCAGTAGTGTGGTTAGTATTTCAATTTCAGATCCAGTTGCAAAAAAGGCAGAGGAGTTTTTAAATAACATGGTTGAGATTTATAATGAGAGTGCAAAACAAGATAAAAATTTCATTTCAGAAAACACCTCTAATTTTATTTCCAACAGGCTTGCTCTAATTACTAAAGAACTTGATGGTGTAGAACAAAATGTTGAAAGTTTCAAAAAATCAAATCGACTAACTGATATTGAATCTGATGCAAAGCTGTATGTTGAAAGTTCAAATGAATATGATAAAAAAGGGATTGAAACTGAAATTCAGTTAAACGTAGTTTATTCGTTGCTTGATTTTATTAAAAAAAGTTCAAATTCAGATTTGTTACCTTCTAATCTAATTTTAGATAAAGGAGATGCATCTAATTTGATTAATTCCTATAATCAATTGGTTTTAGATCGTAATCGAGTTTTGAAATCGGCAACAAATGAGAATCCAACAGTTGTAAAATTAGACCAGCAAATAAGTTTGTTAAAACTTAATGTAGCAGAAACTTTAAATAGGATGCAGTCTAATTTACAAATTCAAAATCGCGATCTAAAAACTAAAGAAGGAGTTTTGAATAGTAAAATTGAAAAAATTCCAGTTCAAGAACGTCAATTTAGAATAATAGCAAGACAGCAAAAAGTAAAAGAAGAACTGTATTTATACTTATTGCAAAAGAGAGAAGAAACTGCAATTTCATTAGCTGCAACTGAACCTAATGCTCGAATAATTGATACGGCAAAAGCAGAAAAAAATCCAGTAAGTCCAAAGAAAAAGATAATTTATCTAGCAGGAATTTTATTTGGGATATTGATCCCGTTGAGTATTATTTATGCAGATGATTTATTAAATACTAAAATTAAAAGCAGAGATGATTTAGAAGGGAAAACGCAAATTCCGTTTATAGGAGATGTGCCTCATTGCGAGCATGTGTCAGAATTAATCAAACCTAATAGCAGGAGTAGTTCTGCAGAAGCGCTTCGTATTGTTAGAACCAATCTTGGATTTATGCTGAATAAAGGTGAAGAAGGTAAAGCAAAAACGATATTTGTAACTTCAACTTTAGCTTCCGAAGGAAAAACATTTATTTCGACAAATTTAGCAGCCAGTTTTGCATTATTAGAAAAAAAGGTTTTACTCATAGGTATGGATATTAGAAGTCCAAAACTGAATGAATATATTAATCTTCCTCCTGAAGGGCTTACAAATTTTTTGTCTTCAAACAATAAAGAAATTGAGGATTATATTGTAAAGCATGATAAATATGAGAATTTTTATATTTTGCCGGGAGGAATAGTCCCCCCAAATCCGCCTGAATTGTTGACGAACAAAAAAGTAGATCAGTTATTTGAAAAATTAAAAGCAGAATATGATTATATTATAGCAGATACTGCTCCAGCTAGCCTTGTAACAGATACATTGCTTATAGCAAAAAATGCTGACACGTTTGTTTATGTAATGCGTGCCAGATTTTTAGAAAAACGAATGATATCTATTGCAAACAGATTTTTTAGAGATAAAAAGCTTCCTAATATGTGTATTGTTCTTAATGATACAAATTCGAAAGGAAAGTATAGTTATGGTTATGGAGAGAAGTTGGAGAAAAGAGGATGGCTTAAAAAAATTATCGGCTAAAATAAGAAAACGGTTCAAAATATTTTGAACCGTTTTTTTTTGCAAACAATTGATCTGTATTGTTAATTTAATGTTTCACAAGAATTGACTTAAAAATAGTATATAGCAATAATTAAAATACTATTTTCGTCATTTAGACTAAAAACAAATCTTACTCAGACAAAAAGCTTGAAAATGAATTTTTTACAAAACCTATCACGATATCGTTTTTCGCGTTACTCTAAACTATTATTTGTGTGCTGGGATCTTTTATTATTAAATTTTGCTGTATATCTGTCTGCTATGACAAGATTTGGAGATACAGACAAGCTTTTTTTGAAAGACGAAAAAACGATTTCATTATTAGCGAACCTGATCTGGATCGTTTTACTAATGCAAAAAGATTCTCATAGAATTATAAGGATAGAATATATCGAATCAATTTTAAAAAGAACAATTAAAAAGATTCTTATCCATGTCGCATTAATAGTCTTTTTTGTGGTTTTTTTAAAGTATACAGACATTTCAAGGCTCAGGTTGTTATATTTTTACCTGCTTTTTTTCACTTTACTGATGATCTCCCGATATATACTAATGAAACTCTTAAAATATATTAGAGCTAAAGGTTATAATTTTAAAAAAATTATTATTGTAGGTGCTAATGAAACAGGAGAAAAGATGCGGAAAATATTAGCTAAAGATTTAACATATGGATATAAATTTTTAGGTTTTTTTGATCAAAAGAATGAAATCGAAAATCAATATATTCCAGTTATAGGAGGATTTGATGATGTACAGGAGTTTATTATTAGAGAAGAAATAGAAGAAGTGTATGTCGCTTTGCATATAGATAATATTAAAGTAATAAATGAGTTAACAAAAGTATGTGAGCAAAACTTGGTCAGAATTAAGTTTGTTCCTGATTTTCAGCTGTATACAAAATCTAGTAAGGTTGAGGTAGCTTTTTATGAAAATACACCTGTGTTAATGCTACGTCCTGAACCTTTAGAATTAGCAATAAACCGACTTTTAAAAAAAATATTTGATCTTTGTTTTTCTACACTTGTTATAATTTCGATCTTTCCTTGGCTCTTTCCAATAGTGATGATAATTATAAAATTGGAATCAACTGGACCTGTATTTTTTAGGCAAGATCGTTCTGGTCGTGACAATAAATCATTTTCATGTTTTAAATTTAGAAGCATGCACCTAAATGATTTGGCACATAATAAACAAGCAAAAAAAGGAGATTTACGTATAACAAAATTTGGAGCCTTTATGCGTAAAACAAGTATTGACGAGTTGCCTCAATTTTTTAATGTCCTTTTCGGAAACATGTCTGTAGTAGGTCCACGACCCCATATGGTCAATTTAGCCAAAGAATATGGGGAACTTATAGATAATTACTCAGTTCGTCATTATGCTAAACCAGGAATTACGGGTTGGGCACAAGTAAATGGTTATCGAGGAGAAACAAAAAAGCTTTCTGATATGCAAAATAGAATAGAATGCGATATTTGGTATATAGAAAATTGGAGTTTGCTATTGGATATTAAGATTATAATTAGAACAATTATGAATATTATTCAGGGAGAAGAAAATGCTTATTAGTAAGTTTTAGATTTTTTTAAAATTTGAAAAAGGAATTATTTGCAATTACTTCTTTCAAAATGGAAACATCGCTAATATTTACCTTCTGCTCAAAAGATTTAACATGCTTATTGTGATGTACATCAGTTCCTGTAAAATCATACATTCCTTTTTTGAGAATCTGTTCGGCTATTTTGTTAATTTCACTTCCATAATAGCCAACAACTGAAAGTAAGTTTAGCTGAAATCTGCATCCCGCTTTTTTTAATTTATCGTATTCATTAAAGTTTTTATGATAAAATAAATATCTTTCAGGGTGAGCCAGAACAGGAATATATCCTGCTACTTGTAAGTCAAAAAGTGTTTTATAAAGTTGTATTGGAGCATTCATGTAAGACATTTCTACCAATACGTAATTGTCTTTTAAAGTTAAAAGCTTTTCATTTTTAAAGTGATTCTCAAACCAGTCGTCCATGAAATATTCTGCAGCTGCTTTAAGAGGAGCATTTATATTTTCCTTTGTTATAATCTGTTTAGTTTCTAGACAAGAATTGATAATAGTCGAAGGAGAGTTATCCCAAAGATAGTGGCTAATATGTGGAGTAGTAATAAATTGAGAGACTCCCAATTCCTGTAAAGATTTAATGAGCATTTTAGTATTATCAATAGTTTTTGCGCCATCATCAATTCCTGGTAACAGGTGAGAGTGAATATCTACAAAGTTACCGCCCAGCAGATCTCGTAAAAGAGGTTTCGATTTAAAAAATGATAACATAGTATAAAAAAGGTATAGCTCAATTCATTGTGTTGCAAAATTAATCTAGAATTTGTAACAAGACATTTTAGATTTATGTTATATTTGATTTTTAGTAAAAAAGTAAAAAATTATGAAAATAAAAGAGAATTTGTTTAATCAGCGTATTATTTCTATTGATGCTTTGCGTGGAATTACCATTTTTGTAATGATTTTTGTAAATGAGCTTGCGAGCATTCAAAACGTGCCACAATGGTTAAAACATATGCCTGCAGATGCCGATGCAATGACTTTTGTTGATTTAGTTTTCCCTGCTTTTTTATTCATTGTTGGAATGTCTATTCCGTTTGCTTTTAATGCCAGATTGATAAAAGGTGACAGCCCGAAAACAATTTGGACGCATACTCTTAAAAGAGCCATTGCTCTTATTGTAATTGGCGTTTTTATGGTCAATGCCGAATATGGCTACGACGCTTCTAAAATGATAATCGCACCTGCGTTTTGGGGGCTTTTAGCCTATGCGATGCCAATTCCGATTTGGAATAAATATCCAAAAGATTTTCCTCTTTGGTTAAAAAATATACTTCAATACGGAGGGATTTTAGTTCTAATAGCACTGTATTTTTTATATGTTCAAGAAACCGGAGATCGAGGAATGACTCCAAAATGGTGGGGAATACTCGGATTAATCGGTTGGGCGTACCTTTTTACAGTAGTTTATTATTGGCTAGTTTCTGGAAATTTATGGGCAATGATTGCATTTTTAGTTTTTTCTGTTGCAATGAATTCGCTTAATCTAACTGAAAACTCTTTTGTACAAAATACTTCTTGGTTAAGTTTTATAGCGGGACATTTAACACATGCTTCTTTAGCTTCAGCTGGAATAATAGTTTCGTTATTGTTTTTTGATCGAAAAATTAGTTCCAAAATCAACTGGCCTGTAATTGGTTTTGTTGGGCTATTTACGATAACGGCTATTTTGCTTCGTCCTTATTTTGGAATTTCAAAAATTAAAGGAACACCATCGTGGACGATGTTTTCGGCAGCAATATGCACCGTGTTGTTCTATTTCTTGTATTGGCTGATGGAAGTTAAAAAACAAACCAAATGGAGTGAATTTTTTATGCCTGCAGCGGCAAATCCGTTATTGATTTATATTTTGCCAGGTGTGATTTATTATTTCTGTAAAGCGTTTAATCTCCATATTATTCCCGGATATTTTAGAGAAGGAGTTCCTGGAATTATTTGGTCTCTAGTATTTTCTGTCATTATGCTTTATGTTATGAAAATCTTGAATCGATATAAGATTCAGCTACATCTTTAATGTTTCAAGTTCTGCATAAAACTTGAAACCTGAAACTTGAAACCTGAAACTCTTGGATGCGAGCCTCCTTACACACAACTGGTACCTTATTGATATGTAATTCAGATTAGTATAGAAAAATGATTGATATTCTTAATAAAATTCTAAATTTGTAAGAGAGTGTTTTTAAAATATTGTGTGTGAATGGTTTAAAAAATAAATGCATTGTAGTTTTATTTTTAATCGGATCGTTTTGTCAAGCTCAAAATGATAGCACAAATGTGGGTACACGAGATATTTTGGATGTTATACATCGAGTTTTTGATAAGCAAGACACCATTCGCCCAGAAAGAAATAAAAAACTGGCTTTTTCCTTATTGCCAGTTCCAGTTGGCGTTAATTCCAGTACAGGTTTGGTGGTTTCTTTTCTGACTACATTTTATTTAGGAGATCCCAAAACAACCAGAATGTCTCAGGTTACTTTTTCGCCTTATTTTAGTTTTAATAAGCAATTTGTATTTCCAATCCAGCCTTACATCTATTCAAAAGATAATAAATGGAGTCTTATTGGAGATTATCGATACATGATTTATCCCCAAGATACTTACGGTTTGGGCGAAGACAATTCAGATAAAGAAATGTCAACGCTCGATTACCAGCAATGGCGTTTTTATCAGTTTATTACCAGACAGGTTATTGGAAATTATCGTTTAGGAGTTGGCTTTCTTTTAGATAATTATAATAATATTTCGGAAGAATCTTATATAGATGGAGAAACCGATTATTACCAATATATGAATGGCGATTATTCTGATGAGACTTCGTTTGGTTTTGCCTTGCAAGGACTTTACGATTCGAGGGAAAACATTATTAATCCCGAAAAAGGTTTGTATGTCGAAGCCGATTTTAGAATAAATACTAGCGGTGTCGAAGGAGACAAATGGCAATCTTTGTATTTTGATGCTCGAAAATATCATTCTTTCAGTAAAACTAAACATCGGGTTTGGGCTTCAAGAGCTTTTTACTGGTCAACGTTTGGCGGAAAACCCCATTACTTAGATTTACCAAGTATTGGTTGGGATCGTGAAGGCAAAACAGGACGAGGATTTACTAAAAATAGATACCGAAGCAATGCCCTTATTTATTTTGAAACCGAATACAGAACCGACATAAGCCGAAACGGATTTTTTGGTGCTGTTTTTTTTACTAATATTTCTTCGGTTTCTAAGTTAGATACCTATCAATTTAAAAAATGGAATCCTGCGGTTGGAACCGGAATTCGTATTAAATGGAATAAACGTAATGGCAGTAATTTGGCATTAGATTACGGAATTAGTAAAAACGATTGGTCACTGCGTTTGGGGTTATCAGAAAATTTCTAACTTCGGACAAAATCTACAGATTCAATTTTTCATGCAGTTATCGGTTGTCATTTTAAATTATAATGTGCGTTACTTTCTAGAACAATGCATTTTAAGTGTTCAGGAGGCAATTGCCGAAATCGATGCAGAAATTATTGTGATTGATAATAATTCATCAGACGAAAGTGTTTTGATGATGAAAGAAAAATTTCCAGACGTAAAACTGATCGAAAACAAAGAAAATTTTGGATTCCCAAAAGGTAATAATATTGGTGTTCGTCAAGCGAAAGGAAAGTACATTTGCATTTTAAACCCAGATACCGTTGTTGCGGAAGATACTTTTACGAAGATTTTGGCTTTCGCCGAAAGGCAAAAAAATCTCGGAATTGTTGGCTGTAAATTAATTGATGGAACAGGGGAGTTTCTTCCAGAAAGTAAACGCGGAATTCCTTCGCCTTGGGTTGCTTTCACCAAAATTTTCGGATTGTATAAAGTTTTTCCCAAATCCAAACTCTTCAATCAATATTACGCACAGCATTTAGATGAAAATAAAACGGGGGAAGTAGATATTCTTGTTGGCGCTTTTATGCTTTTGAAAAAAGAGCTTTATGAAGATCTAAAAGGTTTTGATGAAGATTGTTTCATGTATGCTGATGATATCGATTTATCGTATAGAGCATTGCAAAAACAAAAGGCAAATTTTTACTTTCACGAAACTACAGTTTTGCACTATAAAGGAGAAAGCACCATAAAAGACGAAAAATATATGAAACGTTTTCAGGAAGCTATGAATTTCTTTTATCAGAAGCATTTTAAGAAATCACTGTTTTTTAGTTTCTTCATCCAAATCGGAACTTTGTTTTTCTCTTTTGTAAAAATGTTTCAAGGCAAAACAAGAATAAAACCAAATCCAGAATTGCATGTTTTTTATTCTTTAAACGAAGATTTGTCTCACAAAATAACCCTAATTTTAAAAAATAAAGTCCAGTTTTTAAAAATCCCGAAAGAAAAAATGGTAAATTCGTGCCTGATTTTTAAGGGAAAAAACGTCGAAATAATTTTGGATAATCAGTACATTTCATTCAAAAAATGTATCGAAATCATAGAAACTATTAAAGATAAGAGTATTACTTTTAAAGTTTTGCCTAAAAATACCCATTTTATTATTGGAAGTAATTCCAGAAATGACAGAGGGCAAATTATAAAAATCGAGTAAAAAATTATATTAAATGAAATTTATGTTTAAAATATTCATTAATTTCGCAATCTGAAAATCAAAAACATCTTTTAGATTAACAATATGGCAAGATTTGAATTAAAGCTTCCTAAAATGGGAGAAAGTGTCGCTGAAGCAACTATTACAAATTGGTTGAAAGAAGTTGGAGACAAAATTGAGGCTGATGAAGCTGTACTCGAAATTGCAACAGATAAAGTTGACAGCGAAGTGCCTAGTGAAGTATCAGGAATTTTAGTTGAGCAATTGTTTGGTAAAGATGATTTAGTGCAGGTAGGGCAGACTATTGCTATTATTGAAACTGAAGGCGGAGAAACAGCAACTCCAGAAGCTGCAAATACAGTTCAAGAAACTGCCGCTCCTGCAGAAGCTGCAGAAATCGAAAAAACAATCGAATCGGTTAAAGAAACGGTAACTTCTCAAGATTTCTCAGGATCAGATAAATTCTTTTCTCCATTAGTAAAAAATATTGCAAAAGAAGAAGGTCTTTCTTTAAACGAACTTGAAAACATTCCAGGTTCTGGAAAAGATGGACGTGTGACTAAAGAGGATATTCTAAAATATGTAGAAGCTCGTAAATCGGGTTCTATTCAAGCTCCGCAAACAGTTGAAGTTGCTCCAAAAGTTGTTGTAGAAACTCCAAAAGCTGAAGCTCCAAAGGCAGTTGAGCCAGTTGTTCAAAAAAGCCAGCAGGCAGTACCAGTTTCTGTAAATGGTGGTGACGAAATTGTTGAGATGGACAGAATGCGTAAACTGATTTCTGGTTACATGGTAGCATCGGTTCAGACTTCGGCTCACGTACAATCTTTCATTGAAGTAGATGTAACGAATATTGTAAAATGGAGAGATAAAGTAAAAGCAGCTTTCGAAAAAAGAGAAGGCGAGAAACTGACTTTTACTCCAATTATGATGGAAGCAGTTGCAAAAGCTTTAAAAGATTTCCCAGGAATGAATATTTCTGTTGACGGAGATTATATCATTAAAAAGAAAAATATCAATTTAGGAATGGCAGCAGCATTGCCAAACGGAAATTTAATTGTTCCTGTAATTAAAAATGCAGATCAGTTAAATCTTGTTGGAATGGCAAAAGCGGTTAACGATTTAGGAAACCGTGCAAAAGCTGGAAAACTAAAACCAGACGATACTCAAGGCGGAACTTACACGGTAACCAATGTTGGTACTTTTGGAAGCGTTTTTGGAACGCCAATTATCAATCAGCCTCAAGTTGGAATTCTAGCGCTTGGTGCTATTCGCAAAGTGCCTGCGGTTATTGAAACTCCAGAAGGTGACTTTATCGGAATTCGTCAGAAAATGTTCTTATCGCACTCTTACGATCATAGAGTCGTAGATGGTGCATTAGGAGGAAGTTTTGTGAAACGAGTAGCAGAATATTTAGAAGCTTTTGATGTAGATAGAGATTTCTAAAAATAAAGTATAAATAAATTCAAAATCCGATAGGTTTAAAACTTGTCGGATTTTTTGTTTTGTAAGAAAAGAATTAAGCAGTACTACGCAGACTTATTAAAAGCTTGTTTTTGAAAAGTTAAAATTGAGTAATTGAAAGCATTTTTCGACAAAAAAAATCAGAATAAAGAGAGATATTCCGCTTTAAAAATTACATTTGTAAACTTATAAAAATTAGAAATGGAATTAAAACTTAACAAGCCAATTTGCTTTTTTGATCTCGAAACAACGGGAATTGATATCGGTAAAGATAGAATCGTAGAAATTTCAATATTCAAAGTTTTTCCAAACGGAAACAAAGAAAGTAAAACCTGGTTGGTTAATCCAACAATTCCAATTCCTCCACAAACAACTGCAGTTCATGGTATAACAGACGAAAAAGTTGCCAATGAACCCACTTTTGCAGAACTTGCTCCGCATATTCATAATATGATAAAAGACAGTGATCTTGGCGGATTTAATTCAGATCGTTTCGATATTCCGCTGTTAGCAGAAGAATTACTTCGCGCAGGAGTTGATTTTGATATGAAAAACAAAGTTTCTGTAGATGTGCAGACTATTTTTCATAAAATGGAAGAGCGTACTTTAAGTGCTGCTTTGAAATTTTATTGTGGAAAAAGTTTAGACAATGCGCATTCGGCAGAAGCAGATACAATGGCAACATACGAAATCTTGAAAGCACAATTAGATCGTTATCCAGAATTAGAGAACGACATGAAATCTTTGTCTGAATTTACGACACGTAAAAAAATCGCCGATTTTGCAGGAATGATTGCTTTTGATAAAGATGACGAAGAAATTTTTACTTTTGGAAAACATAAAGGTGCTAAAGTGGAGAAGGTTCTAGAAACAGAACCAGGGTATTTCAGCTGGATTCAAAATGCTGATTTTCCGTTGTACACCAAAAAAGTTTTGACAGCAATTAAATTAAGAAAATTAAATACTAAATAAGTTTCTAAGATGCTAAGATTCTGAGATTCTAAGTTTTTTAGATTCTTAGTATCTTAGCATCTCAGTATCTCAGTAACTTAAAAAAGAATGAAAATTATCTGTGTCGGCAGGAATTATGCCAATCATATAGAAGAGTTGAAAAACGAACGCCCAAGCGAGCCGGTTGTTTTTATGAAGCCAGATTCAGCGGTTTTGTTGAAACAGCATCCTTTTGTTATTCCAGAGTTTTCTGAAGATGTTCATCATGAAGTCGAAATAATCGTAAAGATTAATAAGGTCGGGAAATATATTGAGCCAAAATTTGCTCATAAATATTATGATGAAATAAGTGTGGGAATAGATTTTACAGCGCGAGATCTGCAAAGTAAATTGAAAGAAAAAGGACTTCCGTGGGAAAAAGCCAAGGCCTTTGACGGTTCTGCAGTTATTGGAGATTTTTTGCCAAAAACTGATTTTGTTTCTATGGAAAATCTTAATTTTGAATTAAGAAGCAATTCGGAAACAGTTCAAAAAGGAAACTCAAGTATGATGCTTTGGAAGATCGATGAATTGATTTCTCACGTGTCTCAGTTTTTTACCTTAAAAATTGGAGATATTATTTTTACAGGAACGCCTGCAGGTGTTGCGGCTGTAAAACCAAATTATGTTTTAGAAGGCTTTTTAGAAGATAAAAAATTATTCAGAATACAAGTAAAATAATGGCTTTAAAGTACAACCTTTCGAAAGTATATGCGCTTTCAGATAACGATCCTGAATTTGTAAATCAAATTTTAACCTTATTTGTTACAGAAGTTCCAGAAGATTTAAAACAAATTAAAGAAGGAATAAAAAAGAAGGATCATAAATACGCCTATTCCTATGCTCATAAAATAAAGCCTACACTTGATTTGATGGGGTTAAATGTGGCTTTTGAAGAAATTTTGCAGGTAGAAGCTTGGACAAAAGCTGAAGGCAAGAAAAAAGATATTATCGAAACTTTTAAAAGTATTAAAGTACAAGTAAAAGAAGCGATTAAAGAAATTAAAAAAGATTTTGATCTTTAATATAAAATTTGACTTATTCCTGTTTTTATAAAAGGAATAAGTCAAAACATTTTTTAAATTTTGTAAACGGGCTTATAGTTTGTAAAAGCCGTTAATACCTTCCTCTTAGACAAAATTTAATTTTCTACTTATAAATTATTAGCTTATTTATTTAAGCGACACAAATATTTCACTGATTATGAAAGCAGCAATTATTACTATTGGAGATGAAATCTTAATTGGTCAAATCGTAGATACAAATTCAGCTTTTATTGCCAAATCACTCGATAGAATTGGAGTTGAGGTGGCAGAAATGCTATCAATAAGCGATGACAAAAAACATATTTTAGGCACTTTTGCGCAACTACAAAACAAAGTAGATGTTGTGATTGTGACAGGCGGATTAGGGCCGACCAAGGATGATGTAACAAAGAAAACTTTCTGTGAATACTTTGATGATGAATTAATTGTAGATCAAAAAGTTTTGGCGCATGTGACGGAATTAATTGAAGGGTTTTATAAAAGACCCATTTCTCAATTGAACAAAGATCAAGCTCTTGTTCCGTCAACCTGTACTGTTTTGCATAATAAAGTTGGAACTGCGCCAGGAATGTGGATGAAGAAAGAAAATACCGTATTTATTTCGCTTCCGGGAGTTCCGTACGAAATGAAATATCTGGTAGAAGAAGAAATAATTCCTAAAATTGTCCGCGAATACAAACGTCCTTACATTATTCATAAAACCATTTTGACGTATGGGCAAGGAGAAAGTTTAGTTGCGGAACGTATTGAGCAATGGGAAAACAACCTTCCTGAATTTATAAAACTGGCTTATTTGCCCAATCCAGGGCGAGTTCGTCTGCGTTTAACTGCTCGCGGGACTAATAAGGAGGAATTAGAAGAAGCGATAGAAAATAATGTGCAGTCCTTGGATGCCATCATTCACGATATAATTGTAGGTTACGAAGAGAATGAAACAATTGAAACAGTAATTGGTAAGCTGCTTTTGAAGCAAAATAAAACCATCTCAACAGTAGAAAGTTGCACAGGTGGGAGAATTGCATCATTATTGTCAGCTGTTCCAGGTTCGTCAAGCTATTTTAAAGGAAGTGTTGTTTCTTATGCGACAGAAGTCAAAATAAATGTTTTGGGAATACCGAAAAATTTAATTGATCAATTTTCGGTAGTTAGTGCTGAGGTTGCATCGGCTATGGCTTTGAGTGTTAAAGATTTGCTGAAAACCGACTATGCGATAGCAACGACGGGCAATGCAGGTCCATCAAAAGGCGATTCTGATGCTGAAATAGGCACTGTTTTTATTGCTTTGGCAACACCAGACGGGGTAATTGTCGAGGAATTTAACTTCGGACAACCTCGTGAAAAAGTGATAGATAGGGCGTCTGTCAAGAGTTTGGAAATATTACAGAAAGAAATTTTAAAATTTGTGCAATAATTTTTTGCTACAATGGTTTATTTTTCTTTTCTTTGCACCCTGATTTTGAATAACGATAAAAGATAAGTATAATGTCAAGAGTTTGTGACCTTACAGGTAAAAGAGCGATGGTAGGAAATAACGTTTCTCACGCTATGAACAAAACTAAGAGAAAGTTTTCTGTAAACTTAGTTAAAAAGCGTTTTTATCTTCCAGAAGAAGATAGATGGATTACTCTTAGAGTAGCAGCATCTACGATAAAAACAATTAATAAAAATGGAATCACTGCTGTTTTGAAAAAAGCACAGTCAGAAGGATTTATCAAATAATCTTTTCCTAAATAAATATATAGCAAGATGGCAAAGAAAGGTAATAGAATCCAAGTAATTTTAGAATGTACTGAACACAAAGCTTCTGGTGTTGCAGGAACTTCTAGATATATTACAACTAAGAACAAAAAAAATACTCCAGACAGATTAGAGATTAAAAAATTTAATCCAGTTTTAAAAAGAGTAACTGTTCACAAAGAAATTAAGTAATAATTAGAGATTTTGATTAAATCTCAAATGGTTTTTCATTTGAAGATTTAATGAATTTCAAATAACATTTGAATCATGGCAAAGAAAACCGTAGCATCGTTACAAACATCTTCTAAGAGATTATCAAAAGCCATCAAAATGGTAAAATCTCCTAAAACTGGTGCATATACATTCGTAGAATCTATTATGGCTCCTGAAGAAGTTGATGAGTTCTTGAAAAAGAAATAATTACAATTACATTATATAGAAAAGCTACTTTCTTTCGGAAGTAGCTTTTTTATTACCTATATTTGTCTAAAAATTTAAAGAATCGTAACAATTGGCCTTTTTTGGGAAAACAATTGCGCTTTCTTTAAAGATTTTGATTTCTTGCGTGAAAATCAAGAAATCTAGTAAATCTAAATAATCTACAAAAAAATGAGTTTTTTTAAAAAATTATTCTCTACCGAAAAAAAAGAGACTTTAGACAAAGGTCTTGAAAAAACGAAAACTACTTTTTTCTCGAAGTTAAGTAAAGCCGTTGCAGGGAAATCTAAAGTTGATGATGATGTTTTAGATAATCTGGAGGAAGTTCTTGTGGCTTCTGATGTTGGGGTAGATACTACTTTGAAAATTATTACAAGAATTGAAAAGCGTGTTGCTGAAGATAAATATCTAGGAACAGAAGAATTGAATCAAATTCTTCGTGATGAAATTGGTGCTTTATTATCTGAAACTAATACAGGTGAGGCAACAGAATTTGAAATTCCGAAAGATAAAAAGCCTTACGTTTTAATGGTTGTTGGAGTAAATGGAGTTGGAAAAACTACAACAATTGGTAAATTGGCTTATCAATTTAAAAAAGCGGGTCATAATGTTGTTTTAGGTGCTGCAGATACATTTCGTGCTGCTGCGATCGATCAATTGCAGGTTTGGGCAGATCGTGTAAATGTGCCTATTGTAAGACAGCAAATGGGAAGCGATCCTGCTTCTGTAGCTTTTGATACTTTACAATCTGCAGTTGCTCAAAATGCTGATATTGTAATTATCGACACAGCTGGACGTCTTCATAATAAAATCAACTTAATGAACGAGTTGACAAAAGTAAAACGTGTAATGCAGAAAGTGGTTGCTGATGCGCCTCATGATGTGCTTTTGGTCTTGGATGGCTCTACAGGTCAAAATGCTTTTGAACAAGCTAAACAATTTACGGCAGCTACAGAGGTTACTTCATTAGCTGTTACAAAATTGGATGGAACAGCAAAAGGTGGAGTGGTAATTGGAATTTCAGATCAATTTCAAATTCCTGTGAAATATATTGGTGTTGGTGAAGGAATTGAAGATTTGCAAGTCTTCAATAAATATGAATTCGTTGACAGTTTCTTTAAATAATTTACAATGAAAAATATATCAGCTTTAACTTTTTATTTTGCTAGTGTAATATCTTTTGTTCTGGCAAATGTTTTAAAAGATAAAAATCTTTCGATATATTATATTTTACTAGTTCTAGGAATTGTTTTATTCTTTTTGGGAGTTCTTAAAAGAATACGTTCTAATCGATAAATATAATTGAAAATTTATTGAGTCTTTAAATAGGATTCGTTTAGGCGTTTCTATTTAAAGACTCTTTTTTATTGGTAATGGCTGTTTTGAAAAATAGTTGAATGTGTTTTCGATTTTTATTTCTTTTGATGATTATAAGGTTATCTTTGTAGTCTGAGAAATTCTCTTTTGAAAACGGGAGTCCTAGCCCTGATGGGAGCGGCATCCTTTTGTGCCGGGGTTCGGCGCAAAAGATACAGCGGACAGCAGGAAATAGCTTCTAATTCTTCGACTTCATTCAGATTAAAAAAGAATAAATTTTAATATTTTTATTTATGAAAAACACTTTTATAGTTTTGTTTTGTTCACTTTTATTTGTGAGCTGTAAACAGGAAATAAAACCTGCAGACCTCGCCAAATTAAATGGTTATTGGGAAATTGAAAAAGTGGTTTTTGAGAAAGGCGAGGAGAAGGAATATAAAATGAACGAGACTTTTGATTTTTTTCAAATTAAAAACAATAAAGGAGTTCGAACGAAAGTGATGCCACAATTTGATGGTACATTCTTGACAACAGACACTTTTGAGAATGTTTCGGTTCGTTTTACTGGAGAACAAGTTTTCTTAGATTATAAAACGGATTATGCAAAATGGAGCGAGGAAATTATTTCGCTCTCTGATGACAAATTAGTGGTTAAAAATCCACAAAAAATTGAATATCATTATAAAAAAGCTGGACCAGTAAATTTATTAAACGATGGCGAAAAGACTAAATAACGAAAGTACTATTAGTGCTGTATTACAGCAAATTATTCAAGTGAATAAATTACAGCCAGGTATGGATCAAATTGATGTTCGTGACGCTTGGAAAAATCTTATGGGGAGCGGGGTCAATACTTATACTCGAAATGTTGTACTGAAAGGTAGTACACTTTATGTAGAATTAGGTTCGTCTGTTCTGCGCGAAGAATTAACTCATGGAAAATATAAAATTGTTAAAATGATTAATGAAGAATTGGGACGTGAGGTAGTGAAGGATGTAGTTTTACGCTGATTTCATTAGTTTTTTTTAACAAGATTAACTTTAAAAATAATTAACACTTCTATTGTGAAGTGTTTTTTTTTGCGATACATTTGAGCGTTATTTTTTGTAAGTAGCATCTTTTAGTAACCCAAAAACAATTAAAAAAACAATGAAAAAAATTTTACTTATTTTAACCGTATTATTTGCTTTTACTAGCTCTGCACAAAAGAAAAAAGTTGCTGTTGTCTCTTTTTATACAGATAAAACAATAGATCTTTCTGAGCTTGGTTTAAATGGTCTGGCTGCAGTGACAGATTTAGGAAGTAATCCGAATTTTAATTTATTGCCAATTTTGGAGAAGTATCATAATGCATTTTTCAATGATTATTCTAAAAAAATCCCATTTGATTTAATTCCTGAGACGGAGGTAACTCAAAAACAAGAATATATTGATTACGTTCCTCATTTTGATAAAGAAGGAGATGCTGGAAAATATATTATCAACTATCCTGGATACAAATATATTTATGAAGGAATAAATGGTTCTGCAAACGAAGTAGCAACAGCGACTATGTTTAAAGATAATGCTGATGGTGTTTTGTTTACTGAAATTCATTTTGCTGTAGTAAAAGGATTTGCTGTGGGTGGAACAGGAACTATTAAAATGAAAGCTTATGCAAGAATTGCTTTGTATGACAAAAATGGAAAAAAATTATTTGCTTTCAATGAAGGAGCAACATCTAAGAAAACTGGAACAATTGTAGGAGGTATTCCTGTTTTATCTTTTGATAAAGTATTACCAATGTGTGAGAGTGCATTAGATGAGCTTTTGAAAGATTTGGATGGAAGAATCGAGAAAATGGTAAAAAAGACTGCTAATACTCTATGATCAGTTCGTAATAAGAATAAAAAACCCGCTTCAATTTGGAAGCGGGTTTTTTTGTTTGATTTGTAATTCTTATTAGAATTGCTCTCTTCCTGCAAAGTGGAATGCGCTTTCGATAGCAGCGTTTTCGTCGCTGTCAGATCCGTGAACTGCATTTTCTCCAATTGAAGTAGCGTATGCTTTACGAATAGTCCCTTCAGCAGCTTCAGCTGGATTTGTAGCTCCAATTAAAGTTCTGAAATCTTCTACTGCGTTGTCTTTTTCTAAAATAGCAGCAACAATTGGTCCACGAGACATGAATTCAACTAATTCTCCGTAGAAAGGTCTTTCTGCGTGAACTGCGTAAAATGCTTTTGCATCTGCTACAGTTAATTGAGTTAATTTTAATGAAACGATTTTGAAACCACCATTAGTAATCATTGCTAAGATATTCCCGATGTGTCCGTTTGCAACAGCATCTGGTTTAATCATTGTAAAAGTTCTATTTGTTGCCATTTTATATTTTATTAAATTTTGTGCAAAAGTATACTTTTTTTATGAATTGATTTTAATTAATTCGTAATTAAAACATAGTAGAATAATGTTTTAACCAAGAATAGGTTTTTTTTGAGTCATTATGTAGAGATGCACTGCAGTGCATTTAGCACAAAGTAAATATTTAATGAAAAAAGACGCACTGCTGTGCGTCTCTACAATTGTGTTTCTGTCTATATATCGTGTAAAAATTAGACTTTAAAGATTAATTTGTTTCTGTAGAATACCCACAAAATAAATGTCCAGATTGCAACGTATGTTAATGCGCCTGCCAAAGAAGCAGTCATTGGATTGCTGAAAAATGGTGCAATTCCGAAACGGTATAGATAATCTAAGAGGTTAATTTGTTCGCCAGCAAGCGATGGATGTTGAAAACGAATGAGTACCAAAGCTTGAGGAATAATCTGTGAAGCAAAGAAAACAATCATTGGGTTTACTCCCCAAATGACAAATAGTTTAAAGCCTTTTTTGAATTCTTTTATGTCAATTATATAATATAGAGCTGTAAGACAAATTGTTGCCAATCCTGTTGTATATAAAACGTAACTGCTTGTCCAGATTGATTTGTTTATTGGAAAAACTAAATCCCAGATTAAACCGAAAAAAATTAACGCAGTGCCGATCATTCCCATTCTTTGGGCTTTTTGGATTTTAGTTACATTAAGCAGTAGAATTTGTCCGATGAATAAACCAATAATGCCGTTTACAATTGATGGCAAAGTACTTAGGATTCCTTCTGGATCCCAAGTATTGGTTTCATGGTACATATGTCCTTTCAAGAAAATGCTGTCAACCCAAGCGGCTAAATTAGTGCCTCTCTCTAAATTTGCTTCTCCAAAACCAGGAACAGGAATTAAAGTCATAACCGCCCAATACCCTAGAAGTAAAATTGCTCCCGTAATAATTTGAGTTTTTCGAGATGTCTTTAAATATAAAAGCGAAACGACAAAATAGACTACTGCAATACGCTGTAAAACTCCAGGAAGTCGAACATCTTGATAATTTTCAAATCCGCCGTAGGCTAAAATGAGATAAATAGCCAATATGCCAAATGCAAAGATATTTTTTAGACGCGTGCTAAAACTTCCCATCAAAGCATAACCAACCGCAAAAGTAATAACCAATCTTCCAATTAGAAGCGGAATTCCTTCTAATCCAAAAAGCTGAATTTTTCCGAAAAAATTAAAGAAAATCCCCAAACAGAACATTCTTAAAGAACGAATCAGGATTTTGTTAAATGTTGTTTCGTCATACTTTTTCTCTGGCATTGCAAGCGGTACAGCAACTCCCATTATAAAAATAAAAAACGGGAATACAAGATCGGTTGGTGTACAGCCATTCCAGTGCGCGTGTAAAAGCGGAGGATAAACATTTCCCCAATCACCTGGATTGTTTACAATAGTCATTAATAGAATTGTCAGTCCGCGAAAGACATCAAGCGAAATTAATCGTTCTCTTACCATTAGGTTAGTTAGTTAATAGGTTATAAAATATAATTCTATTTGGTTTGAGAGAGTACAGGTTTAGAAAATGTGCTGGTTATTTGTTTCTAAATCTGTACTTTTTAATTTCTAAAGATAATTATTTTAGATTATTATGATGTCAAAATTATGTTCTAAAGGTTTTAATTTCTGAATTAAAAGCGGAATCAATTGTTCTCCTTTTTCTAAATAAAATTCAGAAAAATTGGCTTGGCGCTCTTGAAGGCTGTTGTTTGGAAATAATTCGCATTGCAAATCGGTTACACGCTCCAATTGATCGGCTAGTTTTCTTTTTTGTGCTTTTAACAAACGTTTTTCTAGATTTTCTAAACCTTTCTTTTGTTTTACTTCTTGAGCTTTAACTGCTCCAGAAAAAGATTTATCGGTCTTTTCGGCCAATTCAAAAAGATAAGCAAACTGTTTTTCAAGCGCTTCTTTTTGAGGAGTTAAATCTATTGGAAACGGAGAAAGTTTATGCGTAATTTCATTGACTAAATTCTCTGATTTACTGAATAAATCTTTCCAAGTTAAATTTAAATTATCGGCTTTTTTAACTTGTTTTTCGGTTGCTAAAAGAACTGAATTTCGAACTAATAATATTGGGAAAGTAATGTTTGCTGCCTCAAAGAAAGCTTTTAATTCTAACCAATAAGCAATTTCCCCGCCTCCGCCAATGTAGCAAAGATTAGGAAGAATAATTTCCTGATATAGCGGACGCATAATTACATTGGGACTGAATTTTTCAGGATTGCTTTCTAATAGTTTTAGAATTTCTTCTTTCGAAAATGAAATTCTAGTGTTGTTAACCAGGTATTTATCATTTTCAAAAATGATTCTTTCTCGCAGTTTATCTTCAATGTAAAATAAATTTATTTCACGAGGATTTACTTGAACAGTATAGGCAGAAAGTGCTTCAATTGATTTTTGAACGGCTTTAAATGAAGTCTGATTTTCTAATTCTTCTTTTACAAACGGAATAAAAGCACGTTTTAAATTGGTGTCGTCTGCATCTATAATTACTAAGCCATAGCTTGAAAAAAGCGCATTGGCCAAAAAGCGAGTTGCATCGGCTAGATTTTCGTGTTTTAAATACGCATTTTCAAAAAGCTTCTTAAGTGCGTTTGCATTGGTGCTTGAACCTAATTCTTGAGAGTAAATTTCAAACAAATTTTCTAAGCCTTCAGTTGAAAGCCTTCCAACGGGACCGGTACTTTCTGCATTCCAACGGATTTTTTTTCCTTTAAAATTAAAATAATTAATTTCTTCAAAATCGTGATCTTCAGTCGCCATCCAATAAACTGGAACAAAATTGTATGAAGGATATTTCGATTTTAATTCTTTAGTTAAATTAATCGTAGAGATGATTTTATATAAAAAATATAACGGTCCGCTAAATAGATTTAGCTGATGTCCGGTTGTAATGGTAAATGTATTTTCGAGTTTTAAAAGCGCAATATTATGTTGAGTGGATTCCGAAATTACAATATTTTGATATTGTTTTTCCAGCGTTTCAACCAATGCAGTTCTATTGTTATGATCAAAATTGGCTGATTTTTCAGCTATTTGTTTTTCAAAATTTTCTAGGCTTGGAAAATGGTTGTACAGCGGTTTTAACTCTGGTTTCTGATCTAAGTAATCTTGCATTAATTTAGAGAAATATCCAGAAGATTGAAAGCTGATACAGTCGGTAGGCATAATTTTAAATTTATTTTTGACAGCTGTAAATTTAATGAAAATATACAGTTAAAAACGCTTTTAACGAATGCTTAAGATTTGATTTTTAATTTTTGTTTTAAAGTACCTTAAATCAAGTTTTTAAATTGAAGTAAAATTCATGTTTTTAAAATGGAAAAAACATCATATTTGTTAAAAAACGTATGATGTTTTAAAACTAATTCTTTGAAATATGAATTATTAATAATGAAACTATATTTTTGTAATCAAAAAAAAAGTTATATCTATTTTACATGAAAACTAACGAGAATAAAAAGAACTCTCTAAAACATGTTCTTTTTGGAAGCCTTATTGGTACCACAATTGAATTTTTTGATTTTTATATTTATGCCAATGCAGCAGTGTTGGTCTTTCCTCAATTATTTTTTCCTAGTTCAGATTCGACAATGGCGACTCTGGAATCTTTAGCCACTTTCTCTATTGCCTTTTTGTCGCGCCCTTTAGGTTCGGCATTTTTTGGTCATTATGGTGATAAGATCGGACGTAAGTTTACTCTTGTTGCAGCTTTATTGACAATGGGAATTTCTACAGTAACAATAGGATTTTTGCCAAGCTATGCGAGTATTGGTGTAGCCGCTCCGTTATTATTAATGCTTTGCCGATTCGGACAAGGTGTTGGTTTAGGAGGCGAGTGGGGAGGCGCTGTTTTATTGGCGATAGAAAATGCACCACCAAATAAACGTGCTTGGTACGGAATGTTTCCACAATTAGGCGCTCCAATAGGATTATTGCTTTCTGGTGGAACTTTCTTGTTATTGACAGATTCTATGAGTAATGAAGATTTTATGAATTATGGTTGGAGAATTCCTTTTATTGCCAGTGCATTTTTAGTGATAGTTGGTTTTTATATTAGGACTAAAATTACAGAAACGCCTTCGTTTGAAAATGCCAAAAAAGAGGAAGAAGAGGTAAAAGTTCCTTTTCTGGAATTAGTAAAATCATACAAAAATCAGTTGATTTTTGGAACATTCGCGGCAATAACAACATTTTTGGTTTTCTATTTAATGACCGTATTTACACTTAGCTGGGCTACTTCAGATTTAGGAATTGTAAAAAGAGACGGATTATTGATTCAATTATTCTCAGTATTGTTTTTTGCGCTTTTTATTCCGGTTTCTGCGGTTGTGGCCGACAAGATTGGTCGCCGCAAAATGCTTATCGTCGCAACTGCGGCTATTGCCGTTTTCGGATTTTTCTTTTCTTACTTTTTAAGCTCTGGAAATATCGTTTTGGTTACTATTTTTGCCTGCATCGGAATGTCATTAATGGGTTTTACTTACGGACCTTTGGGAACTTTTCTGTCTGAATTATTTCCAACAAATGTTCGTTATTCTGGAGCCTCTTTGACTTTTAATATGGCGGGAATTTTAGGCGCTGCCTTTGCACCAATGATAGCAATTTTGCTGGCTAAAACCTATGATGTGAGTTATGTAGGTTTCTATTTGGTAACTGCGGCACTTATATCTTTAGTTTCATTTTTGGTGATTAGTAAAGACGAACATAAGTTTTAGGTTATAGATTTAAAATATTTTAAAAGCAGTAATGTAAAAAATTACTGCTTTTTTTTGTTTGTTAGAAAAGTATTTAGATATTTGTCTAAATATATAAATGTAATGAATGATATTTTTAAAGCATTAAATGATGCCACTAGAAGAGAGATTCTGGATCTTTTAAAGGAGAAGGATCTATCTGCAGGAGAGATTGCAGACGCTTTTAATATTTCTAAACCGAGTATTTCACATCATTTGGATATTTTAAAACGGGCGGATTTAATTACATCTGAAAAAAACGGACAATTCATCATTTACTCCATCAATACCACTATAATGGAAGATGTTTTACAATGGATACTAACCTTTAAACAATAATAATATGAATCTAGAATTAAAAAAAGAACTCCCTATAATTGGAATTGTTTTGATTCCTTTTATTTATTTGGCAACAGTTTGGAATAGTCTTCCCCAGAGAGTTCCTATACATTGGAATTACGAAGGGCAGATTGACAATTGGGGAGATAAGATTAGTTTACTGTTTCTAGTTTTTTTGCTTCCTGTTTTAATGTATGGTGTAATGACCGCAGCATCTAAAATTGATCCTAAAAAAAGAATTTCATTAATGGGGAGAAAGTTTTATCAGCTTAAGTTTTTCTTGGTTTTATTTATGTCTTTGCTGGCTACATTTATTGTTTACATCACCAAAAACCAATCTTTTTCTCACCCCGGGTTAATGTATGTCGCGGTTGGAGTTTTATTAATAGTATTTGGAAACTATTTTAAAGTTATTCAGCCTAATTATTTTATCGGCATTCGAACTCCGTGGACTTTAGAAAATCAGCAGGTGTGGAAAGCTACTCATTCCTTTGCAGGAAAATTATGGCTTGCGGCTGGCTTTATTTTTATCTTGGGAGGCTTGTTGTTTTCGGGATTTAATTTTTCTAAAATTTTTGTAGGTATTGGCGTTACCATTGCTTTTGTTCCTATTATTTATTCTTATTTTAAGTTTAAAAGTTTAGAAAAAAAAGAAAACAACCTTTAAGTAATTAAGCATCGAAATGAAAAAAATAATACTTTTTATATTGATAATTTTTAGTTCTTCAAAATCGTTAGGACAAGATATTTCAGGACAATGGAATGGTGTTTTAAAAATTCAAAATAATGAGCTAAGAGTTCTATTTAATATTACTAAAACAGAAAAAGGGTATAGTTCTACGGTAGATAGTCCGGATCAAAATGCAAAAGGAATTCCTGTTGCATCTACTACTTTTGAAAATTCGGTATTGAAATTAGATATTGCAAGTATAGGTGGTTTATACGAAGGAAGGTTAGGTGCTGATAATATTTTTGTTGGGAAATTGATTCAAAACGGACATACATTAGATCTTAATTTATCAAAAGGGAATGCTGAAATTATAAGACCTCAGGAATCTAAACAGCCATTTCCTTATTATACAGAAGAGGTGAAATTTGAAAATAAAACAGATAAAGTGACTCTAGCAGGGACGTTATCAATGCCTAAAAAAGAAGGTAATTTTCCTGTAGTTATTTTGATTTCTGGAAGTGGCGCGCAAAATCGAGATGAAGAAATGCTAGGGCACAAACCATTTTTAGTTTTAGCAGATTATCTTACCAAAAAAGGAATAGCTGTTTTACGTTTTGATGATCGTGGTTTTGGTCAATCTACAGGCGATTTTAAAAAAGCAACTACTATGGATTTTGCAAAAGATGTACAAGCTGGGGTAGACTATTTGAAAACGAGAAAAGAAATCGATAAAAATAAGATTGGTTTGATCGGACATAGCGAAGGCGGTATAATTGCTCCAATGATAGCTGGAAATTCTAAAGATGTTAAATTTATAGTTCTACTTGCAGGACCAGGAATTCGAGGCGATAAATTGCTACTACTGCAAAGAGAATTACTAGAAAAACAAATGGGAGTTCCAGATGCGGTGGTAGAGCAGAGTAAAGAAAATTTTAAAGGTGCTTATGATCTTATTATTCAAAGCACTGTTAATGATGATGATTTGAAAGCCAAAGTCAATTCGTATTTTAAATTAAAATTAGGGAATGATGATATGGCTAAAACCACTACAGATCAAGTTACAAGTCCGTGGTATTATGCTCTTGTAAAACTTGATCCAAAGCCTTTTTTAGAAAAAGTAAAATGTCCAGTTTTGGCACTTAACGGAAGTAAAGATTTGCAGGTTCCAGCTCAAGTTAATCTTGAAAACATTAAAAAAGCCTTGACAGAAGCAGGAAATAAGAAAGTAACCATTAAAGAATTACCAAATTTAAATCACTTATTTCAAGAATGTAAGACAGGTTCTCCAACTGAATATGCCACTATTGAACAAACTTTTTCGCCAATAGCTTTAGAAGAAATTTCGAGTTGGGTTTTAATGCAAACGAAATAAAATTATGTAATCGCAAAGATGTATACAGTTCAAAGAAGTTCTTTTCGGTATAAATCTTTGCGATTTTATTTTTATCGTTTTAAAGAAAAATGACCTCTATATTCTGTCCCATTCATTTTTATAACCGTAAACCAATAGTCTGATGCAGGTAGTTGATTTCCAAGATAAGTTCCATTCCAAGAATTGTTTAATGCCAATTCTTTAACTAATCTTCCGTACCGATCAAATATTCTAATAGACGAATTAGGAGCTAAATAAGCAGGATCAATTGTCCACGTGTCATTATAACCATCTCCATTTGGAGTAAAGAATTTTGGGAAAGGAAGCTCCTCAGTCAAATTGACGCAATCTCTACTTTTTGCTTCTAGAATGACTATTGCTACAGGAATTCTATCGCTTTCACAACCACTTATGGTTTGAGAAGCATAATAGGTAATTCCGTTTTCAAGTGCAGTTGATTCTGCTAAACTACTTGTAGAAGAATAACTTTCATACCATTTGACGTTTTGGCCATCAATTATGATATCACTAATTTTTACATTTTTTTGAATACAGAATTCCTGTGGAGAATTTGCAATCGGACTCGGTGTGTCTTGTATTTTTACTGTAATTGGTAATCTTTCACTTTCGCAATCGTTTTGTGCTTGCGAAACATAATAAATACGACTTTCCAATAAAGTTGTTTCTGGCAAAATAGATGCTGAAAAAAAAGTATCAAACCATTTTATATTTTGCCCAATAATTGGAATATCATTTAAAGTTGCGTTTTGCTGTACGCAAAATGTATGTGAAGAATTTACTTCAGGAAGTTGATTCGTAATAATAACGGTTTGATTTTGAGATGATACATTTCCGTTTCCATCATCATAATCCCATTTTATGGTATAAGTTCCAGGAATAGAATAAGATAAAGGATCCGCGGTTGTGGCAGTAATTGTTCCAGCACATTTATCTGTGGCTGTTGGAAATATTTTTACTTCAGTATGACAATCTCCCGATATAGTGGGAAGATCCGGAATGTTTGCAACTGGAGCTTGTATATCTCCAATTACAACATCAAAAGTGTATGTTTTTTCACAGTTGCAATCATCGCTTACCACTAAATGGTATTGTCCATTATTTACACTTGATGGATTTGTAATGATTGGATTAGATAGAGTACTTGTGAAACCATTTGGTCCAGTCCATAAATAATTATATCCAGAATTAGAATCAGCTTTAAAAGATAATGTTTCGCCAAGACATACAGGTGAATTTGTTGACGGATGCACATCAATGTTACAACTTTTTTCTTCAGAAAAATTGATTAAATAAAAATTCTTTCTTCCGTTAAGATTTTGCTGATAAGAATTCGAATCTGTTATTTTGTTATTTTCAACAGGTGTATCTGCAAAGACAGCATCTTGGGCTGTAGTTCCTCCAATAACAATATTATTATTTTCAAAACAAATTTTGTTTTCAGAATACTGATCGAATCCATTAACATAAGTTCCAAAAACTAAACTACCAGATTTAGTAAATTTTCCGATATAACCCTCTGCAAATCCTTTTCTTTTATAGGCGCATGGAGTAGTTATCGATTGATCGCCACCTTCGCCACCAATGTAAATGTGATTGTTTTTAAAAATTAATGAATATACAGCCGATGATGTTCCTAGATAGGTTCCCCAAATTCGCTGGCCATCTTTATTTAGTTTTGCTAAAAAACCAGTTTGACTCCATCTATTATAGTCATCAAAACTTCCTGGCGAGGCAATATTATCATCATTGTCACTTCCGAATAAATCTCCTCCAATGTAAACATTGTTTTCGTCATCATTTACAACAGCTTTTATTCTATTGCCAGAACCATAATAAGTGCTCCAAATTCTATTTCCATCCAAACTGAATTTATAAACCGTACCATTTACACCATTTTTATAATTGGTTTCTTGAAATGTTCCAGGGGTAGAAATATAATTTAAACTAAAAGTTTTTCCTCCTAAAATAAGATAGTCAGATGCGACTTTTATAGTATGTAAATAATCATTGCTTTCCCCGCCTACATAGGTACTCCAAACAAGATCGCCACTAGGGTTAAACTTAGTCAAAAAACCATCGAACGAACTATTTCCAGGCATGCCAGAGTGATTTAATAAAGGCTGAAAAGTATTGTTTGTAGAAAATCCAATGTAACTGTTTGTGCTTCCTACAATATAGATATTATCATTACTATCAATATCTACATCTTCGGCAGAATCTGTACCAGAATTACCCATGTATGTTGCCCATAATCTCGTTCCAGAGGAGTTAAATTTTGCAAGAAATGCATAAGTAGTGTTACTTGTTGTAGTTTGAATATAAGCCCCAGTTGTAGATATGTTTCTTTTACTATCTGTACTTCCAGTAATTACAACATTATTTTGTTTGTCAATCTTTAGACCAAATGCTCGATCCCAACCTTCCCCACCATAAAAAGTACCCCAAACTCTTTTTCCTGAAGAATCAAATTTTACAATTATTGCGTCAGATTGCATATTTCTAGAATCGAAAGCAGTGGTCTGATGGGCTCCAGATGTAGCATAAATTCCTGATGTACTGCTCGTGTAGCCCGTAAAATAGATATTGCCAAAACTGTCAGTGTCTATATCTCCAAAGTAATTTGATTCGCCTTCACCATAATAAGTTCCCCATAATCTTACCGGAGTAGGATCAATAACAACTGTTTTACCCGCTAAGAAATTTGCAGAACGAAATCCATAAACATCTTTTTTTAGCTTTTGATATCCAATAATTATTTCTTTTTTTCGTCCTTTTTCTTCAATCCAGCTAGCAGGAATTGTTTCTTCCATTTTTCCAAAACGAACATTCATTTTGATTTTATTATCGACTAAATCGGTTTTGGCACCGTTAAATTTTAATTGAATATCAGAGATTTTTCCCCTTGGATGAATAACAAAATTGTATTCAACAGCTTTTTTAGGATCTTCGGGAATTGTAAAAACGACATCAATATTAGGATAGATATTTTTATAGGTAATCTGTTTATACTGATGAACTCCCAGAACGCCTTCTGGTTGATTTGGAACGTTATAATAATTGTCAAAATCAGCTGATTTTTGTTCCGTAATTAATTCAACTTTAGAATTTGAATTGACAAAATCAATGTCTACCCTATGAAAAATATATTCTAGATTAAAATCGTCTTTTTCTGTATTATCTTTTTCGGTAAATAGTTTTGCTGTTGACGAACGAACAATTGGCGTCTTTTTTACTTCATAAATATCATAAGAAAATCCATTTTTCTTTAACTGAACATTTAAACCTCCCGAATTCAGTAAATACTTAACGTCGGTATTAGGTTTGCCATTCTGATCGATAATTTGACCTTTATTTTCTTTAAAACCAATTGATTGATTTTTGTTTTGTGAAAACAATTGTAGCGTTAATAAGAAAAAAAGTAAAAGTAATCTATGTTTCATTAGAGTAATTTGGATTGCGACAAATGTAATTAAATGTTTACAAATTCAAATCAAAAATTGAAACGCTAAAAAGTCTCAAAATATCCCGTATTTTTGCAAAAAAATAATTCCCTTTTGAAAACAAAACTTTTCGTAATTACGCCGCCATTTACACAACTGAATACCCCGTATCCGGCAACGGCGTATATAAAAGGTTTTCTGAATACTAAAAATATAGAATCAGTTCAGGCTGATTTGGGTATTGATGTGATTTTACAATTGTTTTCGAAAAAAGGATTGATTGATTTGTTTGAAGTTTCAAGTTTGAAGTTTCAAATTATTGGAAATGAAATCTCTGATAATTCTAGACGAATTTTTGCTCTTCAAGACGAATATATCAAAACGATCGATTCTGTAATTCAGTTTTTGCAAGGAAAAAATCCAACTTTGGCTCTACAGATTTGTCAGGAAGATTTTCTGCCAGAAGCTTCTCGTTTTGCGCAACTAGAAGAACTCGATTGGGCTTTTGGAACAATGGGAACACAAGACAAAGCAAAACACTTGGCAACTTTATATCTCGAAGATATTTCAGATTTTATTGTAGAATGTGTTGACGAGAATTTTGGTTTCAGCCGCTATGCCGAACGTTTAGGGCGAAGCGCCAATTCTTTTGATGAATTGTATGAAGCCTTACAGCAAGAACCGACTTATATCGATTCGATTTTAATTTCACTTTTAAAAGCTAAAATCGAAGCGGTAAGACCAGCTTTATTTCTAATTTCTGTTCCTTTTCCAGGGAATTTATATAGCGCATTTCGATGTGCGCAATGGGTAAAAGAAAATCATCCTGAAATTAAAATTTCGATGGGAGGAGGCTTTCCTAATACCGAATTGCGTTCGCTTTCTGATAAACGTGTTTTCGAATTTTTCGATTTTATCACTTTAGATGATGGAGAAGTTCCAATTGAAGAATTAATTTTTCATTTAGAAAATCCAGATTCGAATTCTTTTAAAAGAACATTTTTATTAGAAAACGGAGAAGTAGTCTATAAAAACAATTCTTTAAAACACGACTACAAGCAATCTCAAGTAGGAACACCAGATTATTCAGATCTGCCTTTGGATAAATATATTTCAGTGATCGAAATTGTTAATCCGATGCATAGAATGTGGAGCGACGGAAGATGGAATAAACTCACCATGGCGCACGGCTGTTATTGGGGAAAATGTACTTTCTGCGATATTTCTTTAGATTACATCAAGGTATATGAACCCGTTGCGGCAAGTATGCTTTGTGATCGAATAGAAGAATTGATCGAAAAAACAGGTCAGAACGGATTTCATTTTGTTGATGAAGCCGCACCGCCAGCTTTAATGCGTGCTTTGGCGCTTGAAATTCTAAAAAGAAAGCTAGCCGTAACTTGGTGGACTAATATTCGTTTTGAAAAAAGTTTTTCAAAAGATTTATGTCTATTGCTGAAAGCTTCAGGTTGTATTGCCGTTTCTGGCGGTTTAGAAGTTGCTTCAGATCGATTATTGAAACTGATAGACAAAGGAGTAACTGTTGAGCAAGTCGCAAAAGTAACCCGCAATTTTACCGAAGCAGGAATTATGGTTCATGCGTATTTAATGTACGGATATCCTACACAAACCATTCAAGAAACGGTAGATAGTCTAGAAATGGTTCGCCAATTGTTTGAAGCTGGAGTTTTACAATCGGGTTTTTGGCATCAATTTGCGTTGACGGCTCATAGTCCGGTTGGATTGTATCCAGAACAATTTGGTGTAACTAAGAAAACAGAAATAATAGGAACTTTTGCAAATAACGACATTGAGTATACTGATGCAACAGGAATTAATCACGATAAATTTAGTTTCGGATTAAAGAAATCGCTTTTCAATTTCATGCACGGAATCTGTTTCGATTATGAACTTCAGGATTGGTTCGATTTTAAAATTCCGAAAACCAAAATTCACCCTGATTTTATTTTTAATGCTTTAGAAGAACAAAATGATTTCAATACGAAACCAAATGCAAAAGTAGTTTGGCTTGGAGGAAAACCTGCTGCAGAAATCTTCGCAAAATCAAAAAAGGGAAGAAGTTGGGAAATGATGTCGCTAACCTTTCATGATAAAAAAGAAAGTTTCGATATACAAACTAGTAAAGAAGAAGGAGAGTGGCTAGTTTCCATTTTATCGAAAATAGGCGTTTCAGGTTCTAAAAATTATACTTTTCAAGAAGTCAAGAATGATTTTGAAACTTCGCTAGAAGATTTCGAATTATTCTGGTATTCTAAACCGATAAACACTTTGCGTGAATTTGGGTTATTGGTACTTTAATATTCAATACATTCTCCGTCATTTGGAATAGAAGTTTTGTTTAAAAGGCCATGATCTGAAAGAGCAGCTCTTAATTGCAATCTTGTGGTTGGGCAGTGATTTAAAGCCTCTAAATGATTGGCAAGGACTTTTCCAGGAGCAAGTGTTACAAACTTTAAAATATCGTCCATTCGCATTAACAAAGGTTGGCCGATATCTAATCTTGCAGTACCACAGGCAACAATCGAAATGTCGGGTTTAAATTGCGTTAAAACTTTATTTACATGTTCTGTAAAAATTGTATCAGAACTGATGTAAATCGATTTTTGATCTGCCAGTTCAATAAGAAATCCCATTACATTTCCCATTAATTTGGCAATGAAACCATAACCGTGAATGGCTGGAATTCCGGTAATTTTTCCATCCAGAAATTTTTGAGGTTCCCAATATTCAAGAGTCTGAATTACACTAAGACCTCTTTGCACAAGAGCTTTTTCATCTTTAGAACTGCAAATTACAGGAATGCTTTTTCTTCTTAAAAAAACTTCACCAGCTTTGTCTATATGATCAGGATGCAAATGAGTGATCAAACAATGCGTCACTCGACTTAAAATGTCACGACTGTTTTTTGGCAAAGCCACGAGCGGATTTCGTTTCGGTTTGTATCTGAAAATAGTAAAAGGCGGAATTGTTTTTCTTTTACCTAACATTGGGTCAACTAAAATGACATGCTTTTCTGTTTCAATTACCAAAGAGGCATTTCGCAAATGATGTAATTTCATATCCGAGAAAATTAGATATTAAAAATACAAAGTTTTTCGAGAAACTACTTACAGATTTTTCTTTATTTTTAACAGAATTGTGATTTATCCTATTGAAAACCTAAACCCAATTCCATGAAGGTTTTCAATCGAAATTCCTTCTTCATTGGCAAGGATTTTACGAAGACGCGAAATGAAAACATCCAAACTTCTTCCCATAAAATAGTCGTCGGTTCCCCATAGAGACGTTAAAATTTGTTCTCTTTTCAAAACAGAATTTTTATGATCTAGAAAAAGTTTTAATAATTCGGCTTCCCGCTGAGTTAAACCAACCTTTTCTTCATCATTAAAAAGAATGAAATTTTTAGTATCAAAATGATATTTTCCTACTTCATAAATTGTTTTTGCAGGAGAAATATTTTTCTGCGAACGTTTCAAGAAAATTTCAATTTTCAGCAGTAATTCTTCAATGCTGAAAGGTTTTACCAAATAATCATCTGCACCGATACGAAGGCCTTTAATACGGTCTTCTTTTAAAGTTTTAGCTGAAAGGAAAATAATTGGAACATCGACGTCAATTTTTCTAACTGCTTCAGCCAGCTCAAAACCATCCATTTTTGGCATCATAATATCAAAAATGCAAACATCAAACTCTTCTTCTTCAAAAATTTTAAGCGCAGATTTTCCATCAGAACAATGAATAACTTCATAATTATTTTGCTCCAAATTATCTTTGGTTAAAAACGCAAGGGTTTCGTCGTCTTCGGCATATAGTATTTTGAAGTTTCTCATTTTTTGTTAGGAATTGATAAAGTTATAGTAACACCTTTTTCTTTATTGTTTTCGGCTTTTATTTTCCAGTTTTGCAGACTGCAGATTTCTTTTACATAATATAAACCGAGTCCAAATCCGTTAACTTCATTGCTCTTTTCATTTTGAACTCTATAAAACTTATCAAAGATAAAAGATATTTTTTTAGGATTAATTCCAATTCCGTTATCTATAAATTCTAGTTTTAAACAATTGTTTTCTTCTGTGAATTTAATCGTAATTTCTGGTTTTTCATTACAATATTTCACTGCGTTATCCAGTAAATTATAAACTAAATTGCCAAAATGAAAAATATCGGTTTCCAGCAAATATTCTTTTGAAGAAGTTTCGATTTTAATAGAAGCTTCAGGATATTTTAATTGGATGTTTTCAATTGCCTCTTCAATTATGGGCACAATTAAAATACTTTCTTTTTTAAGTTCTAAAGGAGCATAATCGGATTTTGCAATGTTTAAAATCTTTTCGATATGGCCGTTTAATTTATTTCCTTGATTGATAATAATATCGGTGTAGGTATACAGTTTTTTGTCTTCTTTAATAGGTTTTTGTTCAATTAAATATTTAGAAGCGATAAGAATTGAAGCCAGAGGTGTTTTAAATTCATGCGTCATATTATTAATGAAATCACGCTGCAGTTCTGAATATTTTTTATGCTGTAACAGCTTAAAAATCGAATAAACGTAAATCAATAAAATCAGGATCAATGCCGTTGAAAGTATAAACCAAAATCGCATCGAACTAAATAAATAAGTAGTTTCATTTGGAAAACGAACGGCAAAATAATAGACTAGATTTTTATGTTTAGGGAAATAAACAGTCTTTTTGCATTCTGCTTTTTTCTTATAAAGTGAAATGTAATCACCATAAATCATTTCGTCGCTTTGACAATTGTACATCGCGTATTCGAAATCGGTCGTGATGTTCATTTTTTTGAATTCTGTTTTTAGATAGAATTCTAAAATATCAGGTTCAAACTCGTTATCGACATTTACTATATAATAGTCGTTGGCAATTTTCTGAACCGGATTTTGAAAAGGCAGTTCGTGGTTGGTTCCTTCGTATAATTTTTTAGCTACTTCCAACAAAGCAATATGAGCTTTTTGGCTAAGCTTTTTTTGTTCAATTGTAAAAGCTTCTTTTGTCCATAACAATTGTGCAACCAAAATACTAATGATGGCTACCAATCCTAAGAGAATGATGCTGTTGAGTTTATTAATTTTCAAGAATAACAAATTTTGAGAGTGTAATATTAATCAATTTTAGCCTGAAAATAAGCGATTAACAAGTCATTAACAAACGTTTGAAAGCGGTTAACAGCGATTTGATTTTGTCTGAATTACCTTTGTAATATCAAAATGAACTATAAACCATTTTAAATATATCAGTTATGAAAATGATCAAAATTTCGATGTTAGCTTTGGCTTTAGGCCTTATGTCTTTTTCTGCAATTGCACCAGTACAATCTTTAGTTTCAGAGAATGAAATTTCAGAAACTACTACTGCTTCTACAATTGTTTGGAAAGCAGAAACAATAGATGTTGGGCAAATTCCACAAGGAACTCCAAAAGCAATTGTTTACGAATTTAAAAATACAGGAAAAACAGCTGTAGTTATTACAAACGTTCAAGGATCTTGCGGATGTACAGCGACAGATTACACAAAAGAACCAATTCAGCCAGGTAAATCTGCAAAAGTTACTGCAACTTACAATGCTGCAAACAAAGGTGCTTTTACAAAAACAGTTACAGTAACAACTAGTGCAGAAACAACACCAAAAGTGCTTACTTTAAAAGGTACAGTTATCTAAGATTTTTAATAGGTTGGTTATATGGCGAAAGCTCCAGACATGCAAATTGTTTGGAGCTTTTATTTTTTTATTAACCGTTTAAACTTCAAAAAATAAGGATTAAGAATTATTGCTGAGAACTTTGTTTTAATAGAATTTTTTTTACTTTTATTCAAAAATTTTAAGCTATGAAAATTTGGTATACGCCTATAGTTGCAGTTGTTTTTTTTGTTGTTTTTTCGTGTAATTCGAAAGCGGATAAAAAAGAGGGAAAAGCGATAAAAACAGTTGAAAAAATTCCGGAATTAAAACTTACTATTGATACTGCCCGAATCGCAAAGTTTTATGAAAATTATCCGAAACTGGAGAAATTTAAAGGCGATGTAACTTCTTTGTATCAAAAAAACAAATCGACTCAATTATGGCAGGATAATAAAGGAGTAGTGGAGTTTGGAAATACACTGTTCAATCAATACAAAAATTTAGATCAAGAAGGATTGAAAGCTAATTATCCTTATAAAGAAGAACTAAATTCTGTTTTCGAAAATAATCCAACTAAGAAATTATCCAAAGAAGATACAGATTTACTGCTGTCAAATTTGTATTACTACTATGCAGAAAAAGTATATGCAGGTTTTGATGAAAAAACTAGTATCTCTTTAGAATGGCTTTTACCTCGCAAAAAGTTCAATTACCAAGTGCTTTCTGATTCTATCTTTAAAAAATCAACCATTTTGGATGATAAGAAAAAAAAGATGTTCAGCCAATATTACAAACTTCGTGATGCTTTAAAAGAGTATAGAGAAATTGAAAAAAATGGAGGTTGGAAAACGATCGAAGCAGATGAAGACTATAAAGCTCTAAAAGTTGGCGATTCATCAAATGTTGTGGCTCAGATAAGAGAAAGGCTTTTTGTTACCAAAGATCTTAAAGAAGACAATAAAAGTGCGGTTTGCGATACGACTTTAATGAAAGCAATGAAAAACTATGAAGTTCGTCATGGCTATACTCCCAAAAACACCATTTTATTAGAACATATTAATGACTTGAATATTCCAGTTTCGGAACGCATTAAAACGATTATTGCTAATATGGAGCGTTGCCGTTGGATTGATCCTGAATTAGAAAAAGGTCAAAAATACATTGAAGTTAATATTCCTGAATTTAAATTATATATAGTTGAAGATGGAAAAATCGCTTTTGTGTCGCCAGTTGTGGTGGGAAGAGCGATGACAAAAACGGTTATTTTTAGCGGAATGATGAGCAATATTGTGTTCAGTCCGTATTGGAATGTGCCACCAAGCATTATCAAATCGGAGATTAAACCTGGAATGGCAAAAGATAAAAACTATTTGCAGAAAAAAAATCTAGAATGGAATAACGGTGCAGTTCGTCAGCTTCCAGGAAAAAATAATTCTTTAGGATTGGTAAAGTTTTTATTTCCAAATTCAAGTAATATTTACTTGCACGATACACCTTCAAAAAGTTTGTTCGAAAGAGAGAGCCGAGCGTTTAGTCACGGCTGTGTGCGTGTTGCAAAACCACGCGAATTGGCAATTGAATTATTAAAAGTAGATCCGCAATGGAATCCTGAAAGAATTGATAAAGCCATGCACGCCGGAAAAGAAAGCTGGTACACTTTAAAGAAAAAAGTTCCAGTTTACATTGGCTATTTCACGGCTTGGGTAGACCGAGAAGGAAATCTAAACTTCTATAAAGATATTTACGGAAGAGATGAAAGTCTTATCAAATTATTGACTGAAGAATAGAAAATGAATTTCACTCAGATTTAGCAGATTAAAGCTGATTTAATTAGATTTTTTTAAGTTATGAAATAAAAAGATCTGCGCTTATCTGCTTAAATTTTTTTTAAATCTGCGTGAAAATAAATTTAGTGTAAACAGCAAAAAAACTATTTAGACAAAACATCAACACATTTATAAAAACGTTTGGTGTAGTGTTCTGTATCAAGCGCTGTTATCGTTACTTGCTGTGCTTTTCCTGAAGAAGCGTGAATAAATTTCGAGTGCATTCCGTTGGCTTCGCAGATTATTCCAAGATGTCCAATAGTAGTTTTGTCTTTATATCCGTAGAAAACCAAAATATCTCCAACTTTAAATTCTTCTGGTTTTAAAGTTTTACCTATATTTTTATAGCCGCTTGAACTTCTAGGAAGCGTCATTCCAAAATTTTTAAGCACATAACTCACAAAACCCGAACAGTCAAAACCTTTTTGTGGATTACTGCTCGCGTATACATAAGGCGTTCCTAAATATTTTTTTGCATAAACAATTAGAGAATCACGATTAATTTCGGTTGGAGTTTGAGGCAGGTTTTCCTTTTCCTTCTTTTTAAAATTAAAAGAGGAAAATAGAATAAAGGCTGATAGAAAAATAAAAAAATGTGATCTCATTTTGTATACAAAAAGCGTTAAACGGTAAAGATAAGCCTTAAATCTAGAATTTCAATAGAATACCTTTGTTTCAATTGTAAGAATTAACGTTCTATCGACAAATATTGATGTGTTTATGTGGTGTTTTTTTATTACTTTTTGACATTTTAGTATCTTTTTAGATAATCTCTTTCCAATATATTTGTGAATCGTATTTAGATTTTAACAAATAAATTATGTTTCCCAAAAAAATAGCACTTTTAATTTCGTTTTTGCTGATTTCGATCATTTCGAACTCACAAACACTAAATTCAAATAAAACTTTCTTGTATCAAGGTCGCATAGAAAAATTGCAACATGATACTGTCATTTTAATAGGAACTGCTTCTTCTGTTTCTTTCAATTTTACTGGAAATGAATGTTCTATTTCACTTCAAAGTGTTGATTCTTATCAACATCATAATTATGTGCAATTGGTTTTGGATGGAAAATATATTGGGGAAATTAGAATTGAAAAAGGTGCGGTTCAATCTTTTCCAATAAAAGTTACTTCAAATCAAAAAGAACATCGTTTAGAAATTTATAAAAATACAGAAGCGCATACAGGCGGAGTTTTGTTCGCTGGAACAACGGCAAAACTGACTTCAATTTCTTTTAAAAAGAAAAAGAAAATCGAGTTTATCGGAGATTCAATTACTTGCGGTGCAGCAAGCGACGGTTCTGACATTCCTTGCGATAAAGGAGAATATTACGATCACCACAATAGTTATTATGCTTACGGTCCAACACTTTCAAGAGAAATTGGTGTTGACTATTTAATGAGTTGCGTTTCTGGAATCGGAATGTACCGTAATTGGAATGACGAGAATAAAGACGAAGTTATAATGCCTGATGCTTATCCAAATTTATATCTGACGAAAGACGCTTCAAAACCTAAATATGATTTCGCTTTTCAGCCCGATATTATCAGCATTGCTTTAGGAACAAATGATTTTTCTGGCGGAGATGGCAAAAAAGAACGTCTTCCATTTAATGCTGAAAAGTATGTTTCTAATTATGTAAACTTCATCAAAATGCTTTATAAGCATAATCCGAAAGTGCAGATTGTAATTACAAATAGTCCAATGGTTGGAGGAGAAAGAGGAGTTGTTTTTGAAGATTGCCTAAATAAAGTTAAAAACGCTTTCGCGAATGATAAAGCGCATAAGCCCATTCAGATTTTTAAATTCAAACCGATGACTCCAAATGGATGTTCTGGACATCCAGATGTGGCTGAACATAAAGTTTTGGCAGACGAATATGCTCCATTTTTAAAGAAGTTACTAAATGAAAAATAATATCTATAAGTTTGTTTTCTTTTTATTGATTTCCAGTACTATGATGGCAAACGTTTCGCTTCCAAATATTTTTAGTGATAATATGGTTTTACAGCGCAACTCTGAAGTGAAAATTTGGGGTTGGGCAAATCCAAAAGAAGAAATTAAACTGGTTTCGAGTTGGAACAATCAGGAATATAAAACCGTAGCCAATAATCAGGCGAAATGGGAAATCACGATTAAAACTCCAGAAGCTGGCGGACCTTTTACTATTTCCATAAAAGGTTACAATGAAGTGGTTCTAAAAAATATTTTGATTGGTGAAGTTTGGCTTTGTTCTGGTCAATCGAATATGGAAATGTCGGTAAGTTGGGGAATTGATGATGGCGAAGAAGAAATGAAAAATGCAACGAATCCAAACATTCGTTTTTTTACGGTTCCGAAATTAACCGCTACAAGTCCGCAGAATAATTTGCTTGGAAATTGGACAGAATCGACTCCAGAAACCATGAAATATTTTAGTGCCATTGGTTATTTTTTTGCCAAACGTCTTCGCGAAGATTTGAAAAATGTCCCAATCGGATTAATTTCTTCGAATTGGGGTGGAACTCCTGCAGAAATCTGGGTGCCAGAAGAGGTGGTAAATAATGATCCAATTTTGTTAGAAAATGCCAAAAAACTAAATGAACAAGAATATGGTCCAAGACAACCTGGGCGCGCATACAATGCTATGATATATCCAATTGTAGGATTTAAAATTGCTGGAACACTTTGGTATCAGGGAGAATCTAATGTTGGTTCTTTGGTTTATGATAAAACTCTGGGAGCGTTAATTACTTCTTGGAGAAAGGAATGGAATGATAATTTTCCGTTTTACTATGTTCAGATAGCGCCGTTTAAAACGGGTTCTAATAATTTCTCAAATGTAACGGTAAGAAATTCTCAAAGAAAATTATTGAAAGAAGTTCCAAAGACAGGAATGGTTGTGATTAGCGATATTTCGGATACGATTGATATTCATCCCAAAAATAAAAAATCGGTTGGAATTCGTTTAGCGAATCTGGCTTTGAAGGAAACGTATAAAACCAATTCTAATTTGGTAAATGGTCCATTGTTTAAAGAGGTTAAGATTGAAAAAAACAAGGTAATTGTTTCTTTTGATTATGCTGACGGACTTTATTTTAAAGATAAAAAATCGAATCAATTTGAAGTGGCTGGAACTGATGGAATTTTCTATATAGCCGAAGCTTCTATTAAAAATAACGAAGTGATTTTGACAAGTAAAAAAGTTGTAAATCCTGCAAAAGTGAGGTTTGCATGGGGAAATACAACGCAATCAGATTTGTTTAATAAAGCGAATCTGCCGGCTTCTTGTTTTACGAGTGAATTTTAGATTTTAGATTTTAGAAAATAGAATATAGAACATAGAATATAGAATTTAGATTTTTAGGTTATTGATCTGCTTTGTCAGGCTGAGCGAAGTCGAAGCCCCGCAAAGTGAGACATAAAGTTTGTCATCCTGAGGGACGAAGGATCGCACTCGGGATTCGACAAAGATTGGTGAAGTTCTGTGTGGAGCTTCTAGTGTGATCCTTCGTTCCTCAGGATGACAAGATAACGGAAATGTTCTTTTGAAAACGATTTGCGTGAGGGATAGAAGTGGAAAGCCCACAGCCGTGAGGAACGAACAGGCGAGGACTTGAAACGGATAGCCCGACCCGCCTTTTTCGGCGGGACACGCCCCAAAAAAACTTAGAATCTCAGCGTCTCAGAACCTTAGAATCTTAAAGAAAAACTAACTAAACCACTATGAAAAATAAAAAAATACTAATTTTTGGAGTTTTTGCTCTGTTTACTGTTGGAAATATGAATGCACAAAAAAAGCCGTATCTGGATAAGAATAAAACTGTTGAGCAGCGTATAGATCTGCTTTTGCCGTTAATGACGCTGGAGGAAAAAGTAGGGCAGATGAATCAATATAATGGTTTCTGGGATGTTACTGGACCTGCGCCAAAAGGCGGAACAGCCGAATTAAAATACGAACATTTAAGAAAAGGATTGGTTGGATCGATGCTTACAGTTCGTGGCGTAAAAGAAGTTCGTGCTGTACAGAAAATTGCGGTTGAAGAAACGCGATTGGGAATTCCGTTAATTATTGGTTTTGACGTAATACATGGTTATAAAACGTTAAGTCCGATTCCGTTGGCAGAAGCGGCAAGTTGGGATTTGGAAGCGATTAAAAAATCGGCGGCGATTGCGGCAGATGAAGCTTCGGCATCTGGAATTAACTGGACTTTTGGACCAAATGTTGACGTTGCCAACGACGCGCGTTGGGGACGTGTGATGGAAGGTGCAGGAGAAGATCCTTATTTAGGAAGTAAAGTGGGTTATGCTCGTGTGAAAGGTTTTCAAGGAGAAACCATTGCAGATTTGGCCAAAGTAAATACGATTGCGGCTTGTGCGAAACACTTTGCTGCTTATGGTTATGTTGAAGCAGGATTAGAATATAATATTGTAGATATAAGTAATTCTAAATTGTACAATTCGGTTTTGCCTCCCTTTGAAGCAACGGTTGAAGCGGGAGTTCGTACGTTTATGAATTCGTTTAATACGTTGAATGGTGTTCCGGCAACTGGAAATGCCTTTTTGCAAAGAGATATTTTAAAAGGAAAATGGAAGTTTGACGGATTTGTAATTTCGGATTATGCTTCGATTCGCGAAATGATTGCGCATGGATATGCAAAAGACGAAGCCGATGCAACAGCAAAAGCAGTTATTGCAGGTTCTGATATGGATATGGAGTCGTATTTGTATGTGGCGAAACTGGTTGATTTGGTAAAATCGGGAAAAGTAAAAGAAGCTTTGATTGATGATGCCGTTCGCAGAATTCTTCGTGTGAAATTTGAATTAGGATTATTTGATGATCCGTACCGATATTGTGATGAAAAACGCGAAAAAGAAGTTGTTGGGAGTAAAGCGAATAACGATGGTGTTTTGGATATGGCGAAGAAATCTATCGTTTTATTAAAGAATGCTTGTCCGCCGGGGCGGAAAGAGAATTTGCTTCCGCTAAAGAAATCTGGACAGAAAATCGCTCTGATTGGCGCTTTGGCAAATGATAAAAACAGTCCGCTAGGAAGTTGGAGAATTGCTGCTTCTGATGATACAGCGGTTTCGGTTTTAGAAGGAATGCAACAATACAAAGACAATCAGCTAACTTTTGAAAAAGGGGTTGATTTACTGAAACAAAAAGCAACGTTTTTAACGGAAACCGTTTTCAATACAACTGATAAAAGTGGATTTGAAGCAGCGAAAAAAGCAGCAAAAAATGCCGATGTCGTGGTAATGGTTTTAGGTGAATACGGTTTCCAAAGCGGTGAGGGAAGAAGTAGAACTGATTTGAACTTGCCAGGTTTACAGCAAGAATTGCTAGAAGAAATTTATAAAGTGAATCCGAATGTGGTTTTGGTTCTGAATAATGGTCGTCCTTTAAGCATTCCGTGGGCAGCAGAGAATGTTCCAGCAATTGTAGAAGCTTGGCATTTAGGAACGCAGACTGGAAATGCTGTTGCACAGGTTTTATATGGAGATTATAATCCGAGTGGAAAATTGCCAATGTCGTTTCCTAGAAATGTAGGTCAGGTGCCAATTTATTACAACAAATACAGCACAGGAAGACCGATAGACAGCGATAAAAATGTTTTTTGGTCGCATTATATGGATGTAGAGAAAACGCCTCAATTTCCGTTTGGTTTTGGATTAAGCTATACCACTTTCGATTATAAAAATTTGAAATTGAATAAAACGTCTTTCGCAAAAGGAGAAAAAGTTGAGGTTAGTGTTGAAGTTACCAACTCAGGAAATTACGACGGAAAAGAAGTAGTTCAGCTGTACATTCATGATGAATTTGCAAGTATCATTCGCCCGATAAAAGAATTAAAAGGTTTTGAATTGGTTAATCTGAAAAAAGGAGAAACTAAAACGGTAAAGTTTACTTTGACAGATAAGGAACTTGGTTTTTATAACAACGAAGGAGATTATTTATTAGAACCGGGAACTTTTAAAATCATGGTTGGAGGAAGCTCTGATAAAGGTTTGCAAAGTGGGTTTGAAATTAAAGAGTAAAAGTTTTAATCTCGCAAAGACGCAGAGTCGCAAAGTTTAGTTTTTAAAAATAGGATTGAATAGCGTCCAGCTTTAGCTGGATGAAAATATAAACACAATCGAAAGGGCTTTAGCCAAACCTACAAAGTTTGGCTAAAGCCCTTTCTTATTCAAATCTTATTCCCCTAGCTAAAGCTAGGGGCTATTCAAAAGAAACTTTGCGACTCTGCGACTTTGCGAGATTAAAAAAGCGAAATTATAAATTAATAAATCTCTAAAATCATTAATTCATCATTCAATACAAATGATTTAATAATTTCTTTTTTTGAAATTAAAAGTTCAGCTATTTGTTTTGTGTTTTTATTAAAGGTTTTTAAAATAATCACTTTTGGAGGAACTCCTTTAAGCAGTAACAATTTTTCAAAATCATCATCATGCGTGAGAATAGTAAAGCTACTTTTTCTAGCATACTCCCAAATTTCTAAATCTTTTGCAGGTTGATTTACGAGAATATCTTTGGAATGAAAACAATCAGGAAAATCATTCTCGATAAGTTTGATTATTCTCCAAGATATATTGGCATCTAAAAGAAGTTTCATTATGCCGCAATTATTTTGGTAATGTTTTCTCTATTGGCGGCAAAAGCTAAAGCAGCAAGAATATGTTCCTTGTTTAATTCTGGAAAATCTTCGATAATTTCTTCAAAAGACATTCCTGTGGAAAGCCACGAAAGAATATCTGAAACACAAATTCTTGTTCCTGTTATTACAGGTTTGCCAAATCTGATATCAGGATTTATTGAAATTAAAGTTTGCCAATTATTATTCATAATTTTAAAATTTAAACAAATTTACAAAATTAAAAATGAATTAGATTTTTAATTATAGACGTTTGTTTTCTACCTTTAAAATCTATTAAAAACTCCAACTTTAAATTAAAAAAATGAAATATAACAGATGTGGCAAAAGTGGTTTATTGCTTCCAGAAATTTCTTTAGGATTATGGCATAACTTCGGTTCGGTTGATAATTTTGAAAATGCCGAAAGTATTGCCATTGAAGCTTTTGATAAAGGAATTACCCATTTTGATTTGGCGAATAATTATGGACCAGTTCCAGGCTCTGCTGAAGAGAATTTTGGTAAAATCCTATGGCATAATTTTCAGGGAAATCTGCGTGATGAAATCGTGATTTCTACAAAAGCTGGTTATACCATGTGGAAAGGGCCATATGGAGATTGGGGCTCGCGTAAATATCTTTTATCTAGTTTAGACCAGAGTTTAAAACGAATGAGTATTGATTATGTCGATATTTTTTACTCACATCGTCCAGATCCAGAAACTCCTATTGAAGAAACGATGATGGCTTTGGATCACGCTGTTAGAAGCGGAAAAGCTTTGTATGTCGGAATCAGTAATTATTCGGCAGAACAGACTGGAGTTGCTGTTGATGTTTTAAAACAATTGGGAACGCCTTGTTTGATTCATCAAGCAAAATACTCGATGTTGGAACGTTGGGTTGAAAATGGCTTATTAGATGTTTTGGAAGAAAAAGGAGTAGGTTGTATTGCGTTTTCACCTTTGGCTCAAGGATTATTAACAGATAAATATTTAAATGGAATTCCTGAAAATTCAAGAGCACATAATCCAAACGGGCATTTGAAAGAAGATGAGGTGACGCAGGAACGTATTCAGAAATTGATTCAACTTAATGAAATTGCTCAGAATAGAAACCAATCTTTGGCGCAAATGGCTTTGGCTTGGCTACAAAAAGATAAACGAATTACTTCTGTTTTAATTGGGGCGAGTTCTGTAAAGCAATTGTGTAATAATATTGACTGTTTGCAGAATACAGAGTTTTCTCATGATGAATTGAATGCGATTGAGAGTATTTTATCTTAATATTCAAACCTAACAGGTTTTAAAAACCTGTTAGGTTTCTAAATCATCAATTATTTTATAATTATCGCCAATCCGCCTCCGCTAGCCAAACGATATTTTAACTTAGTTGTCGAATCAACAGTAATTATTTCTTTTTTATAATCGGTTGCAGCTTTGTCGGCATTGAGACCGTCTGAGAAAACTTCTGCTTGGAATTTTTTGCCTTTTTCAAGGAAAGTAAAATCAATTGTAATATCTCTAGAATCCCAATTTGTAATCGCGCCTAAGTACCAAGTATTTCCTTTTCTTCTAGCGATAGAAACGAATTTTCCAACTTCTCCGTCTAAGGCAATGGTTTCATCAAAAGTAGTCGGAACTTTAGCGATAAAATCTGTACTTTCTTGTTCCTTCATAAAAGCCGTCGGACTATCAGCCATCATCTGCAAAGGCGCTTCAAAAATAGTGTACAAAGCCAATTGATGGCATCTTGTACCTTGACTCATTGGAGTAGAATGACTTGGTTTGAATTCGCTTTTGGTAGCATTTCGCATTGCGCCCGGCGTATAATCCATTGGTCCAGCCATCATCCTGATAAATGGAATCGTGGTATCATAAAGCGGAACATCGTCATTTGCAGTCCATTTATTATTTTCTAAACCTTTTACGCCTTCAAAATTTAGAATATTTGGATATGTTCTCTGGATTCCTGTTGGTTTGTACATTCCGTGAAAATCAATAATCAATTTATGATTGGCTGCTTTTTGGGCAATATCATAAACCGAATTGACCATTTTGGCATCGTCACGGTCAATAAAATCTACTTTAAAACCTTTTACGCCCAATTTTGCATAATTGTCAAAAACGCGATCAATATTTTCATGCAAAGCCATCCATGAAGCCCACAAAATAATGCCCACGTTTCGTTCTTTGGCGTAAGCAATTAAAGCTTCCAGATCCACATTCGGATTGTGTTTCATGATATCGGTTTCAATGCTCCATCCTTCGTCTAAAACGACATATTCGACCTTATTTTTAGAAGCAAAATCAATATAATATTTATACGTCTGCGTATTGATTCCCGCTTTAAAATCTACATTGTAAATATTCCAATCGTTCCACCAATCCCAAGCGACTTTTCCAGGTTTTATCCACGAGACATCCTTTATTTTGGAAGGCTCAGCTAATTTCTGAACCATATCGTTATTGGCTAAAGCAACATCATTTTCAGAAATGACAATCGCTCTCCACGGAAAAGTTCTCGTTCCTTTTGTTTTAACCAAATAAGCAGCTCTTTCGGTAATTAGTTTGTTGAGGTAATTAAATCCGCCGTTGGTTTCTTGGGTTGGATATTTAGAAAAACGAGATTCAAGACCGGTTTTGTTTTTATTATTGGTTACAAATAATCCCGCATAATCTTCGAGATCAGCTTCTAGAAAAACGGCTTTTTTATGGTTTTTATACTCAATTAGAAAAGGTAAAAACGCTAAAGTATCTTTAGCAAATTCACTTATTTTTTTGTTTTCATAATGCGATTCAAACGAAGAAATAAACTGATCTTTCGGATTTCTTAAATCACGTACATACGGCATCAAAGTATTATAATCCTGATCGAAATTGAGAACGACTTCTTCGTCTTTAACCATAATCTCTTTTTTCTTTTTTGTAATGAAACGATATGCAGCCCCATCATCAAAAACACGAAATTCAAGAGCAAAATCATTTTTAAAATTTAGAATCAGTTTGTTGTATTGATCTTTAACCGTTTTCTTTTTATATAAAGGCGTTTCAAAAGAAGTATTTACGCTCTCTTTTTTCGAATTTAAAACTGCTGGATTTTTTCCCAAAATCTCATTTTGATCTAAAGTCATCGACATTTCAGATGGAGCCAAAATCAAATCTTTTTCATGCGAGATTGACCAAGATATTTTATCATTTACAGCAATTTTAACTTCGATTTTTCCATTAGGAGAACTAACTGTAAAGCTCTGTTTTTGTTGAGAAAAAGAAAGATTTAAGAATAGTAAACAAAAAAGAATAAATATATTTTTCATCTGGATATTTTTTAAACCATATAAGTTATATAAGTTCATTTTAATCAAACTTTTAAATGAACTTATATAACTTATATGGTGGAAAATTAATTTTACTTTTTCTTTAACTCTGAATTGTATTTTTTTACAATTTCTAATGTCGATTTATCGCCATTAAAAACAGAATTTAAACCTTGTGGTTCTTGCGGAGGATCTGTTGTTAAAGGATCGCCTGGATTCCATTTTCCGGTTTCGTTTACTGCTTTTCCTTCACCGCCATAACCCCAGAAATTGGCCGCTCTTAACGGACCATTGTTTTTAACACTTTCTGCAACTCTTCCAAAAATATAACTGTAAAACTGATTTCTATAAATAGAAGAAGTTCCTGCATTCAAGTTTTCATTTTCTCTCGGAAGTCCAAATTCTTCAATAATAATAGGTCTTTTCAGATTGTTGGCAACCTTGATGTGATCGTCAATATATTTACCAGCATTTTCGATTGTTGCAGGCATTGTTGCCTCGGCATTATCGGCTTTAAACCAATTCCAGTTTTTGGGCCAGATGTGCATCGTCAAATAATCGATGTTCGGATTTTGATGCGTTCTTTCGAAGATTTCCATGCTGTCGTTCGAACTGTTTTTTCCTTCAGAACCTGTAGAAACTAAATGATTTTTATCTAAACTGTCAATTAAATCGACAATGTTATTGAGCCATTTTGTGAATTTAACTTCATTTTCTACCGTAAAAAGTCTCGGTTCATTTCCAACTTGCCACGACATAATCGTGTTATCTTCGTTGTATTTCTTTTTAGAATACGCATTTGTTCGTCCAATAATAAACTTCACATGATTATTTAAAGCTTCCATGCAAGGTTCACAACTGTGAAACTGTTCTGTATACGACATAAACTGAGGCCAAGTATTCGGCGGAATATTCGGAACTGGAATTGCTCCTTTACCATTCCATTCTAAGTATTGCGACATTCCGCCCGACCATTCCCAGTTATTGGTTAAGTACAAAACGGCGTACATGTTTCGTTTGCTCATTTCGCTAATCAAGAAATCCAATCCGTCCAATAAATCTTCATCATATTTTCCCTGCTCGTATTGCAGTGCTGGACGAACGGTAAAATCATATTTTCCGCCATCGGCACCCACTAAAACACGTAAATTATCGATTCCGTTTTTTTTCATTAAATCCAACTCGCGCAAAAGCCTTTTACGATCGCCTATTTTTTTAGAAGCCAGCATACTTCCGTACCAATAATTGGTTCCAATATAAGCGTACGGTTTATCGCCTTTGTAAAATTCATTTCCTTTTACGGTGATTTTTTCCTGTGCCTGACAAGCAATTGCTGTAAAAATCAAGGCCAATGAAAGGGTTTTAAAAAATCTGTTTTTCATAATTTATATTTTAATGAGCTAATCCCGCTATCCGCTGTATCTTTTATGGTGAACCCCACCATAAAAGGATGCCGCTTCTATCGGGGCTAGGGCTTTACGTTCTGTAAGACGTTCTGATTTTTATTTGAAACCTTAATTTTCAATTCGATGAATAAGCTCCAGACAGGCACGGCTGTTATGATAAGGACATTTCCAGAATCCGGCTTTGTCTTTTTTAATTAAGCTATAATCGTCATAAACTCCCCAATGCCATTCTCCATTTTGCTGATCGATCATGTATTTTTTTATGAATTTCCAGTTTCTGTAAACGATATCCAAATATTCTTCTTTTCCGGTTAATTGATAGGCATTGTAAAAACCAATTAAAGCTTCAGCTTGTGGCCACCAATGTTTTTCTGCAATCAACTCATTTTTTTCAGGATCATACTCGTACCATAAACCGCCATCAGCATCTAAACATTCTTTGGTTACTTCTGCAATTTGAATGGCATGTTTTTTATAATTGGCAATCAAAGTTTCATTTCCCGAAATTTCGGCGCATTGCTGCAAAAGCCAAGCTGCTTCAATATCATGTCCGTACGAGATAACATCTGGTTTTTCTTTCCAGTTTTCGTCAAAAAACAAACGTAAATGTCCCGTTTCGGTATTGATAAAATACTTCTCGATGGTTTCTAATAATTCGATAATAGTGGCAAGCAGTTTCTCATCTTTCCAGACTTTATATAAATTCGCATAACCTTCAATAATATGAAGATGCGTATTCATGGTTTTCTTTTCGTTGGCATCTTTTTCGCTTAAACGCAAATCATCAATGGGTTGCCAATCTCTGGTAAAAGCTTCAAAATAGCCTTTGTTTATCTTGTCGTAGCTATGTTCTTGAATTTTTGCATATAAGTTTTTAGCAATTTCTAAAGCTCTTTCTTCTTTTGAAATGGCATAATATTCAGACAATCCATAAATCGCAAAAGCCAATGCGTAAATCTGGTTTTTGGTGTCTTTTGGAGTTTTATCCTCATTTATACTCCAAAAAAGACCTCCAAATTTTGTGTCATAAAAATAAGAAGCAAGAAATTCGAATGCTCTTTTTGCCAGTCTTTTGTGGTTTTCGTTTCTAGTGGTTTGATAACTGGCAGAGAACGTCCAAAGAATTCGGGCATTCAGAACCGAACCTTTTTCTGCATGAGCAATTTGATGATCGTTAAAATCGATTTGACCAACAAAACCTCCATTTTGATCGTCAATAGTACGCTCCGACCAATAATTTAGGATAGAATCCAGTTCTGCGGTTAGTTCCGATTTTAAAAGCTTTCTTTGTAATGACACGATATTTTAAATTGCGTTATTTTTTTCGATTTGATTAATGATGGTTTGAACTGAACCTGCCGAAATAAAAGTATCTGCTGGAGTATTTATTACATAATCAACAAGTTTATCTACAGATGAAACCGCCACGTGCATTCTAGTATCTGAAGAAGCGTAATAAACGTAAACCGTTCCATCTTCGTCTTCGATCCATCCGTTAGAAAATAAAACATTCGATACGTCTCCAACTCTTTCAATTCCTTCTGGTCCCATAAAATGTCCGGCAGGAACGTGTGTTACTTTTGTAATATCATTCAAATCGGTCATGAACATATACAAAGTGTAGCGTAATCCTGCGGCAGTATTTCGAACTCCGTGCGCTAAATGCAACCAGCCTTTTGATGTTTTAATTGGAGTTGGCCCCAAACCATTTTTCAATTCATAAATCGTATGATATTGTTTTCCAAAAATGATTTTTTCGTCTTTTACAACTGGATTGGTCATGTCGTCAACGTAACCTAAACCAATTCCTCCACCACTTCCAACATCAATAAAACCATCTTGTGGACGAGTATATAAAGCATATTTTCCGTTTACAAATTCTGGGTGTAAAACTACATTTCGCTGTTGACCTGTGTTTGAAATCAAATCTGGAAGTCTTTCCCAGTTTACTAAATCTTTAGAACGCACAATTCCCGCATTGGCAACAGCCGAACTGGTATCGCCTTTTGGAGCTTTTGGATCTTTTCTTTCGGTACAGAAAATTCCGTAAACAAATCCGTCTTCGTGATTAATAAGACGCATATCGTACACGTTTGTATCGGGTTCTTCAGTTTGTGGAATCACGCATGGTTTATCCCAAAATTTGAAGTTATCAATTCCGTTTGGACTTTCGGCAATAGCAAAAAAAGATTTTCTATCGATTCCTTCTACTCGAACAGCCAATAAATATTTTCCATTCCATTTTATTGCTCCAGCGTTAAAAGCGGCATTCACGCCAATTCTTTCCTGTAAAAACGGATTTGTATTTTCGTTAAAATCAAAACGCCAGTTTAATGGGATATGTGCCGCAGTAACGACAGGGCTTTTGTAACGTTCATATATGCCGTTTCCAACTATTTCTTGAGGTTCGTTTTTTTGCTCAAGCAGTGTTTTATGTTGTTTTTCTAATGCCGATTTTCTTTCTTGAAAAGTGGCTGAAGATGTTATCGTTGTCATATCAATTGATTTCTATGTCTTTTGTTTTTAATGATTTTGATCTCTTTTTTCGTTTAAATCTTGTTCTATAATCTGTAATTTCTCTTCTGATAAAGGGTAAAATGCTATAAAAGCTACTGAAATTGCTGCCGCAATTGCTGGTAATATGCTTAACATTAGCTGAATTCCGTTTTGTGCTGTTGCTGTCTGCTCAACATTGGCCTGAAAGCCGTAATATCCTAAAAGCCATCCAGCTCCTGCGCCACCAATCGTCCATCCAAATTTTTGCGACATAGATGAAGCAGAGAAAACTAATCCTGTTGCTCTACGTCCTTGTTTCCATTCAGAATAATCGGCACTGTCGGCGTACATGGACCAGATTAAAGGAAAAATACAGCCCGCACAAATGCTGATTAAAACTTGAAAACTCATAATTAAGAAAACATCTTCTTTTCCGAATAAATAGAAAATCAGACTTAAAATGGCTGCCAAAGCCATTGCACCAAAAAAGGTTTTCTTTTTACCAATTTTATTGGCAATTGGTGTTGCAATAATTACTCCGATAATGTTTGCTGCTTGTCCTAAAACCAAATAAATTGAAGTTGGTGTCATATGGAAATCGGTTCCGAAAAGCGAAAAATCAAAATTTACAGAACTGCTTACATAATATTTGAAGTAGTAAACGGCAGCCCCATCACGAATTGAATTGAATACCAAAGCTCCAATTCCGGCTCCCAATAAAATCCACCAAGGTTTATTTTTCCAAAGATCTTTTAGATCTTCTTTCAAGTTATTCTGTTCATCTGCAATAGGTTTGATTCTTTCTTTAGTGAAGGCAAAACAAGCCCAGAAAAAGACAGTTGTAATTAACCCAAAAACGGCAATTGTTGCCAACCAGCCTGTTTTAGAATTTAGATTTCCGCCAAAATAATTTACCAAAGGTTCAATTAACCAAAGCGCTAAAAGACTTCCTCCAAAAGCAAAAACCATTCGGTAAGACGAAAGTGTATTTCTTTCTTTTCTATCAGATGACATTACGCCCAAAAGCGATGCGTAAGGAACGTTGATTAAAGAATAAATCATCATCATTAAGGAATAGGTCACATAAGCATAAATGATTTTTCCTTTTTCATCAAAATCTGGAGTGTAAAAAGTTAAAACTCCAATCACGGCAAAAGGTATGGCAACCCAAAGTAAATAAGGTCTAAATTTTCCCCATTTGCTTTTGGTTCTGTCAGCCAGAATTCCAACAATTGGGTCAAAACATGAGTCCCAGATTCTAGTAATTAAAAACATAGTTCCTACTACAGCAGGCGCCAATCCGAAAACGTCGGTGTAGAAAAACAGTAAATACATACTGAAAATTTTCCAGAACATAGAAGAAGCAGCGTCTCCAAGTCCGTAACCGATTTTTTCTTTTAAACTAATTTTGTCGTGCATTGGTTATTTTTTAAGGTTGTAATTTAATTCGGGGCAATTATTTTAATTTTTTCTGAATGTCTTTTTCAAAGATAGTCTGGTCAAGATTGTAAAAATCGATAAAATCTTTTTCGCTTACTTGGCCTGAAAATGGCGCATAATAATGCATTTTTTGCTCTTTTTCCTGCCATCCGTGGTTTCTCCAAAGCAATACATAAGAAATTTTATAATCTCCAATTGCTTTTAATAGAGTTCTCGTCCACCATTTTGGGTCTGGAACGGCTTCATAACCAGCTTCAGCGAGTGCCATTAATTTGTGTTTTTTTGAGCTGATTTCGTTTAATATTTTAAACTGATTTTGAACTTCAGCAACGAATTTTTCGCCATTTGGATCATTACTGTTTTGGTAGGTGTCAAAACTCAACATGTCGGTATGATTATCTCCAGGATAATTGGCTAGAAAGTCGTTTTCGCTTCCAAAACTTCCTGTGTTATAAACATAAATCAAGTTGTGAACCCCTTTTTTCTGAAGGTAATCAAAAGTGAATTTCCAAGCGGTTTTGAATTCCTCTGGAGTGCAGTTTCCTTTTCCCCACCAAAACCATCCGCCAGTAAGTTCGTGAAAAGGTCTAAAAAGTATCGGAATGTTTTTACCATTTTTATCTTTTAAAGACAAAAAGAAAACAGCTGCTTTATCTAGCCAAGAAGTAAACTTTTTATGATTTTCGGCTCCAGGTAAAATCGTTTTTAAAGAATTTGGAACATTATCCCAAGCATTTTTTCCTGTTGCAGGATTGTCAAAATGCCAGCTAATAGTCGAAATTCCGCCTCTAGAATCTGCTTCAATAATATATTGTTTCATTTTAGCAAAAGGAACTCCATCAATATTATTCGGACTGTCATTTTCTAATCCCGCAATATCCCAGCCATAAACTGCAGGATAATCTCCAACGACATCTTTAATGTCGCTGCGTCCGTCTTCGTATTTCCATTTTACTCCATAAGCCAAATCGTCTTGATGTCCGAATAAGAAACCTTTTTGAGTTAAAGTATTAAGTTCTTTATATAAAGTTTTAGTTTCTATTGTTGCTTTTTTATCTGAAAGTGACAAATTAGTATTACTAGTGCTTTTTTGAGACCAACACGAACTGCTTAGTGCAGTTACAGTTAAAAGCGTTAAAAAATGTTTTTTCATCGAAAAATAAGAGTTGGCTGTTTAGCTAAATGCTAACTAAACAAGGGTTTACGGTTTTTGAATAATAGCATTTCTTCTGTCGAAAATTCTCTATGCTATTAGCGTTAAAATTATTAAAACTATAAAAAGTTATTTAATAAAAAATGATTAATGTTTATTATTAATGTTCTTTTTAAAGAAATGATAAATTAATTTTTTCAAAGATAAACGGATGATTATAGTGTAATTAATATTATTTTATCAATTATATATCATATTATTGCATCAAAAAAAGAACATTTGTTTTCCTGAAATAGTTTTTAAGATGAGTAATACGAAGAATTTTTATAGAGAAATAGCACCGCTTGCTGCGAGTGACAGCTTTTTGGTTTTTGATCGTGTAAAAGATAGTTTTGATTTTCCAGTTCATTATCATCCAGAATTTGAGATTAATTTTATTCAGAATGGAAAAGGGGTTAAAAGGGTTGTAGGAGATAATATTGAAGAAATTGATAATGTCGAGCTAGTTTTGATTGGTCCCAATTTATATCACGGTTGGGAATTGAATAAATGTACAAATAAAAAGATACACGAAATTACGATTCAATTTCATAATGATTTATTTCATGAATCTTTGCTTGCGCGACGTATCATGAATCCGATTCGCGATATGTTTAATAGATCAATTCACGGAATTCTTTTTTCTAAAAAAACAGTCGAAGAATTGATGCCAAGACTCGTAAGGCTTTCTAAGCTGGATGGTATGGATTATTTTTTAGAGATTACTTCCTTGCTGTATGATCTGGCCAATTCTAGAAATCAGCGTTTGCTTTCGACTTATACAGTAGACTATGATACTTTTGATGATTATGATAAAATGAAATTGGTTTACGAATATGTGCAAAAACATTTTGCTGAAAAAATTACTTTAGAAGACGTGGCAAATGTAGCGAGTATGTCGATAATTTCTTTTAACCGATTCATTAAAAAGAGGACTGGAAAAACTTTTGTGAATTATATAAATGACATTCGTATTGGTTATGCGGCGCGTTGGCTGGTAGAAAAAGATATGAGTGTTTCTGAAGTTGCTTTTAAATCTGGTTTTAATAATATAGCAAATTTCAATCGTAGTTTTAAAGCTACAAAAAATTGTACACCAAGCCAATATCGTGAAGAGTTTTCTGGTTTAAAACGAATTTTATAGTGATACTTTTTTATCACAAATAAATATTATTTTTAACGAAAACGTTTGATTTTTAAGATTTCATTGGTTTTTTTGCATCGTTTGTGTTCTAGAGAGAGGTATGATTGCGAATAATTTAAAATTTATACGCTTTTATTTTTATATGTGTTTTTTTAAGGGCTTATAGTAAAAATATTATCATTAAATGATATAATACTATCGATTTGATAATCCTCTCTGTTATAGATTTGTTAAATAATTTAAAAGTAAAAATTACCCAGGCATTTACTTTTGGATTATGCAATAAACAAATTTAACTAACCAAACACTTATTATGAAAAAACTATTGACTAGCTTCATTCATTGGAGGGCTGACCACAAAGCCATTCCTTTGATATTATTTTTGTTACTGACTAGTAATTTTATTACGGCTCAGGTAAAGGTTTCGGGAACTGTATCTGATGAAAAAGGGTTATCTATACCAGGTGCCAATATCATAGTTACAGCTACAAAGAAGACGGCTTCAACAGATTTTGATGGTAAATATTCTATCGAAGCACCTGCAAACTCTACTATTTCTGTTTCATTTATTGGATATGTTTCGCAAACTATCAATGTTAAAAATGGCGGAACAGTAAACGTTGTCTTGAAACTTAGCGCAGAAGATTTGCGTGAAGTTTTGGTAAACGTAGGTTATAGAAGCGTAAAGAAAAAGGATTTGACAGGAGCTATTTCTACTGTTACTACTAAGGATATTGCAGACTCTCCACAAGTATCTGTAGATCAATTGTTACAAGGACGTGCTGCTGGGGTAACAGTAACGAACAATTCTGGACAGCCAGGAAGTAGTGTATCGGTTAAAATACGTGGAACTACCTCTATCTCTGGAACCAATGAGCCATTGTATATTATAGATGGTATTCCGATTTCTGGAGATGCTGCCAATACTGCAACTGGAGGTTCAATTGTTACAGGTTATTTAGGATCGAATACAGGAAACGTAACTTCGAGTCCAATAGCTTTTTTAAACCCTAACGATATCGAGACAATGGATATTTTGAAAGATGCTTCTGCAACTGCTATCTATGGTTCTAGAGCGTCGAACGGAGTTGTAATTATTACTACAAAAAGAGGAAAAAAAGGAGCAGGGAAAATTACCTATGATACCTATTTTTCTATTCAAAATGTTACTCGTTTATTAGATACAATGACTTTGAGTCAATACGCAGAACAGCAAAATGCTTTGGCAGGTGTTTATGGTGTAGCGCCAAGAGATGAATTTGCTGTTCCGTCTGTTCTTGGTAAAGGAACAAATTGGCAAGATGAGATTTATAAAACTGCGATAATGAACAATCACCAGATTTCATTTTCGGGAGCAAAAGATGGTACTAACTATTATATTTCAGGTGGCTATACCAATCAAGAAGGTATTGTTATTGGTTCTGCTTTCAAAAGATATAGTTTTAAAACAAATGTTGACAGCAAACTAAAAGATTGGCTTACTGTTGGAGTGTCTGTTGGAGCAGGTGTAACCAATGAAGATATTACAATCAATGGTGCTAGCAATGGTATTATCAGTACTTCTATTTTGTCTACGCCAGATGTTGCGGTAAAAGATACGAATGGCAACTATGCTGGTCCGCCAGCAGATGGATCAATTGGGGTTTGGATCAATCCAGTAGCTTCTGCATTGATGAATACTAATAAGTTGATTAAGAAAAATTTTATAGGAAATTTTTATGCTAACTTTAGAATTGCCAAAGGATTGGAGTATCGTTTTGACTTTGGTGGATCTACTAATATAGATAATTTTGAAGGTTTTCAGCCTACTTATAAATGGGGTTCAGCGGTTAGAGAAACCAATATGCTGACAGAGAGAGCAAATAATTGGTATGGACTGAACGTTAAAAACGTTTTAACGTATAAAGTTGATGCTGGAAATCACCATTTTAATGTTTTGGCTGGTCAAGAGGCAAATGATAGTCATTGGTTTGGTAATTCGCAATCTGTTTCCGGGTTATTAAGTAATGATATTCATTCTATTAGTTTAGGAGATCCCGATTCAGTTGTAGCTTCAGAGTATAAAGGAAGTTCTGCTTTATATTCTTTCTTCGGATCTTTTAATTATGACTATGATAATCGATATGGTTTGCAGGCAACCATGAGAGCAGACGGAAGTTCTAATTTTGGACCAGGTGAAAAGTGGGGCTACTTTCCTTCAGTTTCTGGGTATTGGAAACTTTCGAACGAAAAGTTTATGGAAGGAACTAGAGAATATATTGATAATATCAAATTTAGAGGTGGATATGGAGAGACTGGAAACCAAAATATTGGTGGTGGAGGTTACATGAGCACGGTTCGCGCAATCAAATCGGCAATAGGGAACTTCTTTACGGTTAACAATATTGCAAATCCTGATTTAACTTGGGAAACTTCTAAACAAACCAATTTAGGTTTAGATTTTACACTTTTCAAATCAAAACTTCAAGCAACATTTGATGTATACAAAAAAGAATCTGAAGGATTTTTATTTGTGTTGCCATTGCCTTACTACGTTACAGGTACAGATGCGTATCAAGGTGGTTTAGGAGCGCCAAGTGTAAATTTAGGAAGCTTAAGAAATCAAGGTTTTGAGATGACTTTAGATTATAATGAGAAGTTTGGAAAAGATTTTTCATGGAATTCAAAAGTAATTTTCTCTACAAACAAAAATAAATTGTTGAGCTTACAAGATAATTTCGATTTGACGAAAGATGTATTGCTTAATGATTATACGACAAAAGCGGTAACCAAAACTATAGTTGGTCAGCCAGTAGGTCAATTTTACGGATATCAAGCAGTTGGTATTATCAGAACGAACGAACAGTTGGCCAATGCACCAATTCCTTTTACAGGAAATAAAGCAGTAAAAAGCCAGTTGGGAGATGTTGAGTATGTAGATCAAAACAAAGACGGTTTGATTGATGATAAAGACTTAACCTACATTGGCAATCCAGCACCAAAATTCACTTACGGTTTCAACAATACTTTTAAGTATAAAAACATTGATTTAGGTGTTTTCTTACAAGGATCTTATGGTAACAAAGTAATGAACTTAACAAGACGTGCAGGTACTAAAAACCAGCGTCTGTATGAAAATCAATTGGCAGAAGCTGCGGATTTTTGGACACCAGAAAATACGGATGCAAAATATCCAAGACCTGATGGCGGAGACGGACATCCAAATATTGCAATCTCAGATCGTTATGTAGAAGATGGTTCGTATTTAAGAATTCAGCAAGTTACTTTAGGGTATAATATGCCTTCAGATGTGCTCTCAAAAGCGAGCATTAGTAAATTAAGATTTTATTTTGGTATTCAAAATCTTTACACATTTACCAAATATACAGGCTATGATCCTGAAATCGGATCATATAACCAAGATCCATTATTATCAGGAATCGATTCAGGGCGTTACCCAACCAATCGTAGTTTCACTTTTGGAATGAATTTAGAATTTTAATTACTACTCTTATGAAAAAATATATCAATATAAAGACCTTAGTTTTATTCTTAACGCTAGGTTTGGCAACTACTTCTTGTAGCGAAGATTTCTTAGATCGCCCTTCTGAAGATAGTTACAGCAGTGATCAGTTTTATAATACCGATGAGCAGGTAGCAAGAACTACTTACGGAATGTATGGTGCCATGTGGGCTCCTTATTATACAAAGAATTTTTATGCATTGTCTGAATTATCGTCTGGAAATTGTTTGGCTTATGCCGATGGACCAGAGCTGATTCAGTTTAAATTGACTTCTGATAGTCCAATATTGTTAGATCCCTGGAGGGCTTGTTTTGCAATTATAGCACAAGCTAATAACTTGATTAATAATATTGAAAAAAATGCTACTGCAGAGGTGAATAAGGCAGTTATTAAAAACACTATTGCAGAAGCGCACTTTTTTAGATCGATAGCTTATTTTTATTTGGTTCGTTTATATGGGCCAGTGCCTATTATTGAAGATAATTTGGCTTTGGCAAAAGATCCGATGGTAAATACCAATAGAATTGAAGATGTTTACACATTCATCGAAAACGACTTAAAATTTGCGGCAGCCAATCTAAAATCAAAAATTAGATCTAGAACTCCTGGCGGCGAGAATATTTTTGTGACACAAGGTTCTGCTGAAGCATTTTTAGCCAAAGTATATTTATATGAGAAGAAATATGCAGATTCTAAATTAATGGCGGAAAAAGTGATTAACTCAGGAGAATTTGGATTACTGCCAAATTTTGCAGACTTGTTTTTGACAAGTAAAAATAACAACGAAGAATCTATTTATTCTTGGCAGTGGTCTGGTGCTATCAATACTTATGGAGGAGGAAATTTCTCTAATATCCAATATGGTTTGGATATTTTGAATGATAATGCTTCATACGGTGCTACTTATGTGCCAAGTAATGACGTTCAAGATGCTTTTGAAATTGGAGATTTAAGAAGAAAAGAATCTTTTATGATTTATGGAGATTCTTATCCTAACATTAAAGGAGATGGTGTTGTAGGTTTTGTTATGGATAAAACGAAATATCCAGATGTATTAGCCAATACAGGAGCAGCTGTTAAGAAATATGTTGTAGGGCAAGTTACTAGCGAGACAGGTCCAGCTGATGGATGGGGCGGAATGAATAACTGTAATTATATTATGCGTTATGCCGATCTTTTATTAATACATGCTGAGGCAACAATGGCTGGAGCTGATGAAACTACTAATGCAGCGGCAAAAGAATCATATAACAAAGTGAGACTTAGAGCGGGTCTTGCAACTTTAGGGAATAATGTGCCTTTAACAAAAGCAGCTTTGTTTCATGAGCGTAGAGTTGAATTTGCTTTTGAAGGTGAATTTTGGTTCGATTTAGGAAGGTTGCCACGTCAGGAAGCAATCAATATTATTTCTCAGCAAGATAGAGGTTTCGATTCGCAAGGGGTAATACATTATACGCCAACGCCAACTGATTTTATTTATCCAAAACCAGATGTTGAAGTTAGAAAAAATCCAAAATTGAAAGAGGCACCAGTTCCTTATACTTTCAAATAATTTTTTAAAAGTAAATCACTATGAAAAATATAAAAAATAGAATGTTATTGAAGTTGTATTTTTTGGCTTCGATTTCAATTTTGCTGTTCGCTTCTTGTTCCAATGATGATTCGGCAGGTGGTTCATCTGGAAAGCTTGAAGTAACTGGAATTAGCAGATCTGTTGTTGATGATCCTTTGGTTGAAGGAGATAGAAAAGTAGATGTGCCTACAGATGTTATTAATGCAGGAAATTACTATATCATTAGAGGATCTGGTTTTGCGACTTTAAGATCAATTTCATTTAACGGATTAGAGTCTTATTTTAATCCGACATTCGTAACAGACAATGCAATTGTGGTTATGGTAGATTCAAAAACGCCATACTATAATGAAATGGACGAAATGAAGATCGTAACCAACTTAGGTACTCTGAACTATAAAGTGGCGATCAGACCCCCAAGTCCTAATATTAAAGGGTTTCCTGTCAATGCAAATCCAGGAGATGTCATTACCATTACAGGAGAATATTTCTTGCGTCCTGTAGTTAATTTTGGAGACATCCAAGTTGAGCCAATATCTTCTACATTAACTGAGATCGTGGTTAAAGTTCCTGAAGGAAGTTACTTGAAAAGTTTATCGGTAACAAATGTGTCTGGAACAACAGTAGCTCCACAAGTAATAGGTTCTGAAATATATGACGATGCTTTCACTAATATTTGGGGCTGGCAATCGCTGTGGGATGGAACAAATGAGTTTGATGCAGCCTACGCTAAAGATGTTTATCAAGGAACTAAGTGTGTTCAATGGAAAGCGGGTGAATGGGATGGATATGTTATTGGTATTAACAACTGGTCTTATCATGATACAGATAAATTCAAAGCGGTAAGATTTTGGGTTAAAGGTGAAAAAGCTGGAAAAGTGAAGTTTTTTGCTAATGGAGATACTGAGAAAAATATCGTGATCGTTGATGTCAGAACTTCTTGGACTTATGTTGAGGTGCCTTATGCTTCACTAGGTAATCCAACTGAATTATCTCAAATTGGATATCAAGAATTTGGAGGTTTCGGAGGAAATGTGATCTATCTAGATGATATCGGATTGGTGTTAAAATAATTGTTAGGATTCAAATAGAGATTTCGACAAAAGTTCGGTCTATTAATCAGAATCCATAATTAAAAAACTAAAAGAGAATTTATGAAAAATATATATAGTAAAATAAAACATATTGCTCTAAGTGTCTTTTTGGTTGTTGCAGCTTCTTCCTGCGATAACGAAATTGAAGATATTGGTGGAGCAGAGCAAAATTATAATACAGCATATGGCCTAATTCAGGCAAATAGTAATTTAACTTCGTTTACAAAAGCAATAAAATTAGCGGGTTTAGAATCGACATTAAATACAGCTGATAATTACACGTATTTTGTTCCTAACGATGCCACTTTCGATGCTTATTTGGTAGCCAATGGATATGTAAATGATCTGGGATATCCAGATATAACGCTGGTTCCTGTAGAAGATTTAAAACAGCTTGTTTTAAGTCATGTTATTAAAGGTGTTAAAAAAAGAGTGGGTAAACTTGCAGGGGTTGAAGCCGATTATTTAGAAACGGGAGATTATGCTACAATGGCAAACGCTGTAAATTCAGATTTATACTTGTTAAGCATTAACGTAACCAACGGTGTTTTAAAGGTAAACGGATCCGATAAAGAAGCGCCAGGATTAGATTATTACGGAACAAATGGTTTTGTGAATGTTTTGAGCAATGTTATCGAATTAACTCCGCCAGCTCCAGCGATTTCAGGATTATCCCAAGTTTTGGCTTCTCCGGGAGACGTTATAACAATTACGGGACAAAATTTTGTAAAAGTTAAAAGTGTAAAATTCGGATCTACTGAAGCGACATTTACTGCGGTTTCTAAAACAGAAATAAAAGCAACCGTTCCAGCCGATTTTGATTCGTACGCACTTATTGTTGTAGAAACGGAGTTTGGAGTATCTGCTCCAAGCGGAATCGGACTTAAATATTTATTATACGAAGACTCATTGAAAGGATGGGGCTGGGGCTGGGGAGGAGACATTACCTGGGAAAGCACAGAAAAAGTGAGCAGAGGTACACATGCAATCAAAAAAGTTGCAGAAGCTTGGAGCGGACTTTTCATGCACTCAGATCTTCTTCTAAAAGCGACAGATTATCAATTTGTCAAAATGTCTATATTCCCAACAGAAAGCACTAAAATAATGGTGACCATAAATAGTGATACGGGCGATTCTGCTAAAGGTACAACTGTAACTTTAGTGCCAGGACAATGGAATAATATTTCAATTCCTATTTCAGCGTTACATCCTGAGCTTTTAACTGATGGAAATTTTGATAGTGTGTTTATTCAAGAATTTTCTGGAGGAACAATTACTCCGTCTAGCGCATTTTATATAGACGATATCGGATTTTTATAAAAAAAATAATATGTTATGAGTTAGTTTGAGGTGTTCCCTAATTGAAAAATTAGGGAATATCTTTTTATAGATCTTTTTTAAATGAATAAAGAATGAAAAAAATAATTTTAGGATTTCTTCTGAGTATTTCGAGTTTTGCTTTCAGTCAGGGCAACACACATAAACAGCAGGGCGGAAAATTTGAAGGATTGGCAATGACACCGCCAATGGGCTGGAATTCATGGAATACGTTTGCAACTAATATTGACGAAAAGTTAGTAAAAGAAACGGCAGATATCATGGTTTCATCTGGTTTGGCTGCTGCGGGTTATAATTATATAGTTCTAGATGATGGCTGGATGACGCACGAGCGTGACGCAAACGGCGATTTAGTGCCTAATCCAGAAAAATTTCCAAGCGGAATGAAAGCACTTATAGATTATGTGCATAATAAAGGTTTAAAGTTCGGATTGTATAATTGTGCAGGAACAAAAACTTGCGCAGGTTATCCCGGAACTAGGGGTTACGAATATCAAGATGCGAGATTTTATGCAAAACTCGGAATCGATTTTTTGAAATACGATTGGTGCAATACAGAAGGGATCACAGCAAAAGAAGCTTATACTACAATGAGCAATGCCTTAAAAACTGCTGGCAGACCAATTGTTTTTAGTCTTTGCGAATGGGGAGATAATCAGCCGTGGGAGTGGGGGAAACCAATTGGAAATCTTTGGAGAATTTCTGGAGATATCTATCCATGTTTTGACTGCGAATTCAAACATCCAGAAAATTGGTCATCTTGGGGATTCATGAAAATTGCCGATATGCGAAAAGATATTCGTAAATATTCAGGTCCGGATCATTGGAACGATTTTGATATGATGGAGGTCGGAAATGAAATGAACGATACCGAAGATAAGACGCATTTTGCAATGTGGTGCATGCTTTCTTCTCCTTTATTTACAGGAAACGATTATCGTAAAATGTCTAAAGAAACTTTGGCAATTTTAACCAACAAAGAATTACTTTCAGTAAATCAAGATAAACTAGGAATTCAAGGTTTTAAATATGTAATTTTAGATGGAGTAGAAGTATGGGTAAAACCGCTTTCAGATGGAGCTTGGGCAGTAAGCTTTGTCAATAGAACCGAGACTTCAAAAAAAGTGAATTTCGATTGGAAGAAAAACAATATAAAAGATGCTGATTTTGGTTATGAAGCCGATTTTAGCAAGACAATCTTCAAAATAAAAGATCTTTGGAAAAACAAAGAAATTGGAAATACGAAAAAGGCTTTTGTTGCTGAAGTAGCTTCTCATGACGTAATTACTTTAAAGTTAATTCCTTAAAATTATATAGTATGAAATCGAAGGTTTGGTATGCTGCTTTTTTTCTTTTATTATTTGTAAATCTTTCAAAAGCACAATTTGTGAAAAAACACGGGCAATTGAGTGTTCTAGGTACTCAGCTTGTGGATAAGGAAAATAATCCAATTGTGCTACGCGGCTTAAGTTTTGGATGGCATAGTATGTGGCCGAGATTTTATAACGAAAAAGCAGTAAGTTGGTTAAAAAAAGATTTTAATTGTAATGTGGTCCGCGCTGCAATGGGAATCGAATTAGGAGACCACTCTTATATAAAAGATCCGCAGTTTTCTAAAGAGAAAATAGAGGCTGTTATAAACGGCGCTATAAAGTCTGATATATATGTTATTATAGATTGGCACAGTCATAATGTAAATTTGAAAGAAGCAAAAGAATTTTTTGCAGAGATGTCAAAAAAGTATGCCAAGTATCCCAATATAATATATGAAGTATTCAACGAACCAGATTATGAGACTTGGTGGGAAGTAAAAAACTATGCAGAAGAAGTTATTAAAGTTATTAGGGAGAACGATCCTAATAATATAATATTAGTAGGCTGCCCGCATTGGGACCAAGATATTGACCTTCCTGCAGAAGATCCGATAAGAGGTTACGCTAATATAATGTATACAATGCACTTTTATGCGGCAACGCACGGTAAGGAATTAAGAGATAGAACAGATAAGGCGATAAAAAGTGGATTGCCGGTTTTTATTTCGGAATCGGCAGGAATGGAAGCTTCTGGCGACGGACCTCTAAACTATACTGCTTGGCAAGATTATATTGATTGGATGGAAGCTCGAAAATTAAGCTGGATTACGTGGTCTGTTTCAGATAAAGATGAAACGTGTTCTATTTTAAAAAAATCGGCAAAATCGGAAGGAAAGTGGAAAGATGAAGATTTGAAAGATTCAGGAATCAAAGTCCGAGAATATTTAAAGAAATACAATAAAGAAGAATAATCTTTTTTTTATAGTTTAAATAAAGAAAGTCTGCTCGTGTTAGAGCAGACTTTTTTGTTTTTTAAACTTCTGTTTTTTACTAAAATACAGATGTAATTAGTGTCTAAAAGGTAATATAATTTGATGTTGTTTTTGTAGGAATAATTTTCATGATTGTAATTATTTTTTTGAGCTTAGTTGTTTTTTGTTTTTAAAGTCTTATTTTTTTTATTTTAAGGTATACCCCTAAAATTTTAGGGGGTGTATGTTTCTTTTAATGTTTTTTATAATGGTTTTTTGTAGTTTTTATCTGTTTTATTTTCTAAATACCCTTTTTAAAATTAAAATATCGGCTAAAATGTGTTGTTGAATTTTCAAAAACAATTATCGATAAATATCAAATCACGATTATTGGAGATTTAATTTTTGTAATCCGTAATTCTTCGCCTAAAACGTCAAAAAAGCAGTTTCGAATTATTCTACTCATGCAAAAGTTAATAAATTCGCTAATGAAAATGATGATGATTTGAAGGGCGCATGAAAGGTTTTAGAAATGACTTATACTATTAAAATAGATATATAAAAGATTAACTAACCAGAATCAATTAATAACTAAAAACCAAATTAAAACATGAAAAAAGCATTTCACATTTTAGCCGCGATGTTAACAAGTTCTTTTGCCTTTGCCCAAGAAGAGGAAGCAGCCGCTACCGCTCCAGCAACCACATGGGGAGGTTCTGCAGATGCGTACTATAAATATGATTTTTCAAAACAAATGAATGGATTAACGAGCTTTACCAACTCACAGAATTCATTCGAATTAGGAATGGCGTCGATTGAAGCAGGTCATACTTTTGGAAAAGCTTCTGTTTTTGTAGACTTAGGTTTCGGAAAAAGAGCAGCTGAATTTTCATATAATGAAACGCCAGATAAAGATGCAAGCGCAAAATTTATGATTAAACAATTATTTTTTACATACAATTTAACTGAAGAGTTTAAGGTAGTGGCGGGTAGTTTCGGAACCCACATCGGATATGAAGTGTTAGATGCAGTAGATAATAAAAATTACAGTATGTCGTATGCGTTTTCTTATGGGCCATTTTTTAATACTGGGGTTAAGGCACAATATACTTCAGGTCACTTTACTGCGATGTTAGGATTAACCAACCCGACAGACTTTAAATCGGCTATGGACGCAGGTTCTTACCAAAAAACGTTCATTGGGCAAGTAGGATATATTGGAGATACAGGAAGTGCTTATTTGAATTTTACAACAGGAAGTAGTAATCCAATTCCAGGAAGTACAATTCCAGTTTCAGACGAAAATAAAACGCAGTTTGATTTAACTGCATCTAAAACAATTAGTGATAGTTTCGCTCTTGGATTAAATGCAACTTATGCAAAAACAACAAATGATTTTGATAGTAATTTAGATGGAGATTGGTTTTCTGTAGTAGGTTACGCTAATTATACATTCAATCCAGCATTACTTTTGGCTTACAGAATAGAATATTTTGATGCTAAAGATGCCGCTCCAAGTTTAGGAACTTTAGCAGGATCAAGTGTATTTGCTAACACAGTTTCTTTAAATTATAAAGTTGGAAAACTTACCATAATTCCTGAGTTAAGATACGATGCCGCTTCTGAGGATATATTTTTAGACAAAAATGCATTGCCAACAGGTGGAAGCTTCTATGGTTTAATTGCAACAACATACTCTTTCTAGAGATAAAGATTGATATTTTTTTTTTTTTTTTGGAGCTGTCGAAACATTCTAATGTTTTGGCAGCTTTTTTACATTGTGATGAGTTATTTTAGTTATGAATTATGAGTTATGAATGATACTTAATGATTTATTAAAATTGCTGTGTGTGTTATTTATATGATTGTAGAGACGCACCGTAGTATGTCTTTTCGCGAATCGTAAATGGTGAATATTAATATGATTTATATTGGACACGCACCACAGAACGTCTTTTTGCGAATCGTAAATATGAATCGATTAATGTGATTGTGAGACGCGCCGCAGCACGTTTTTTTTTATTTTATTTTATTATTATAATATAAATCGTCAACTGTATTATGAGTTATTGTTATGGAATAAAAAAACGCATTTCTAAAATCTAGAAATGCGTTGTATATTTTTAAAAATTAATTTTTATTTACTGGACTTGTTTTTTGAAAATCGAATAAATAGTGTCTATTGTTTTTCTGTCTAAAACTGAAGTTGCATCAGTTTGAATATAATGCAGTTTAAAAGCTTGAATTGCGGCACTTAAATTTTTAGTATTATAACCTATTATTCTAAGTGCTGGTTCAATTTTAAAATCAAAAGGAGCAGGTTCTAAGACTTCGTCTGGCCAAATTCCGAATCCTTTTTCTGCTAAAATTTTCCACGGAAACAATGCGCTCGGATCTTGTTTTCTTCCTGGTGCAATATCGGCATGACCTAAAAAGTTTTGGGTAGGAATGTTGTAATCCTTTTTTAGTTTAGTTAATAAAGCCAGTAAGCTGTTAATTTGCGCCTCGGTAAAAGGTTTAAAGCCATTATTGTCTAATTCAATACCAATCGAACAAGAGTTTAAATCTGTTGTTTTTCCCCAAGTAGAATTTCCAGCATGCCAAGCTCTTAGATAATCATTAAGCATTTGGACTACTTTTCCGTTTTCAGAAATGATATAATGAGCACTTACCTGAGTTTTGGTCTTTGTAAAAGTATTAATCGTTTGTTGCAGAGAATCTTGCGCAGTATGATGAATAATAACAAAACTTGGTTTTCTTAAATTAAAATTTACAGTACCAACCCATTCTGTATTTATTCCGTTTACCAAATAAGTAGAGCCGGTTTTAGATAAAGTGTCTTTTACGATTCCCAGTTGTTGTGCGTAAGAAGTGTCAATTGCCAAAGGTGGAACCGCAGGAATTGTTTTGGATTCTTTGCTTGTAATCTGGTTTTCTAAAGTTTTCAGTTGCTGATCATAAGCTTTTTCAGTAGTCTTGTACGGGTTTGTAGAGCAAGAGCTAATTATAATAGCTAAAATGAGATAACAAAAATGTTTTTTTGTCATAATTCGTTGTTTTATAGTTAATAACGATTATTCTGAAATTTTCGTATCTGGTGCGTCTTTTACTTCTTTGGTTTCTTCTTTAGAATCTTTATCTTTTTTCTTTTTTGATTTGGTCTTTTTTACTTCTTTTAAAGAATCCATAAAAGTTTTATATTTTTCAACTTGGTCTGGATTTAAAAAAGCGCTAATTTTTTTATCGGTACTTTCGCGTAAAGCTTTTATCTGCTCAATTTTTTGATCTTGATTACTGCTTTCGTTTTTTAATAAAATACCTTGCTCGCGTATGCTGTCAGCCAAAACATTCGAAATTGCAATTGACTGCAACTCATCTAAATTGATCTGCTGTTTCATCTGATCTACAATCAATGCTGCAGTTTGCTCAGGAGGAGTTTCCTTAGGTTTACTTGGCGTGCTTTGCGGACCAGCCATCATACTTCTATCCATGCCCATTCCGCCACCACGACCATAACCGTTACCATAGCCATTATTGTAGTATCCGTTTCCGTATTGAGCAGAAACAGTACTGAAACAGAATAAAGTGAAAACGAAAATAATTAAGTTGAGAGTAGGTTTCATAAAAGTATTTTGTCTAATGTTAGCAATAGTTATGTGTAAATTTAAGCAGGTTCTCCGTATAAATCAAATTCTGTTGCTTCAATTATCTTGATATTAACAAATTCTCCAGTTTTTACATAATGTTTAGAAGCATCAATTAGAACTTCGTTATCAACATCTGGACTGTCAAACTCTGTACGTCCCACAAAATGAGCGCCTTCTTTTCTGTCAATAATACATCTGAAAACTTGACCAACTTTCTCCTGATTCAAATCCCAAGAAATTTGAGATTGAAGTTCCATAATTTCGTTTGCTCTAGCTTGTTTTACATCATCTGGAACATTGTCTTCGAGTAAATAAGCATGAGTATTTTCTTCGTGAGAATAAGCAAAACATCCCATTCTGTCAAATTTCATTTCCTGAACAAAATCTTTCAAAATTTCAAAATCTTCCTGAGTTTCGCCTGGATAACCAACAATAAGAGTAGTTCTAATTGCCATTCCAGGAACTGCTGCACGGAAATCTTTTAATAACTGAGTAGTTTTAGCTTGAGTTGTGCCACGTCGCATTGATTTTAGAATAGAATCTGAAATGTGTTGCAATGGGATATCTATATAGTTACAGATTTTTGGCTCACGTTTCATTAATTCTAAAACGTCCATAGGGAAACCAGTAGGGTAAGCATAGTGTAAACGAATCCATTCGATTCCTTCAACAGCTGCTAAAGCTTCTAATAGTTCTGCTAAATTTCTTTTTTTATAAAGATCAAGTCCGTAGTAAGTTAAGTCTTGAGCAATTAATATTAATTCTTTAACCCCATTTTTAGCAAGACCTTGAGCTTCTTTGACTAATTTTTCAATTGGTTGAGAAACATGAGAACCTCTCATTAAAGGAATTGCGCAAAAACTACAAGGTCTATCGCATCCTTCAGCAATTTTTAAATAAGCATAATTTTTAGGAGTTGTGGTTAAACGCTCTCCAAGTAATTCATGTTTATAATCTGCACCTAAAGCTTTTAGCAATTGAGGTAATTCTGTTGTTCCAAAATATTGGTCAACGTTCGGAATTTCTTTTTCTAAATCTGGTCTATAACGCTCAGACAAACATCCTGTTACGAAAACTTTGTCTACAAGTCCTCTATCTTTTTTGTCTGCATATTCCAAAATCATATTTACCGATTCTGCTTTTGCATTATCAATAAATCCGCAAGTATTGATTACAATAATGTTTCCTTCTTTTTCTGCAGGAGCTTCATGTTCAACTTCTTTTCCATTTGCACGCAGCTGTCCCATAAGGACTTCACTGTCATAAACATTTTTTGAACACCCAAGAGTGATTACGTTAATTTTGTTCTTTTTTAAAGACTTGGTTCTCATACTTTTATAAATTGGAGTGCAAAATTACACTTTTTTTATTCAAACTACGCTAGTTTCCAGTTTGTTTTTAGCTGTTTTTTATGAAGTTAACTCTTCTGGTTGCTTGTGCTTTTTGAGTTAGATTTAAATTAAAGGGTTTTTAAAAGGATAAAAAAAAATCCGCCAGATAAAAACCTGACGGAAATTTCAATCATCTATTTTGATTTTTAATTACAATTCAAATAATAAAGTCATAGTAACATTGTTCAGTTTTGATGTAATGTTAGCTCCATCTGTGAATCCTCTTGTAAAGAAACCTTGATTTGACTCTCTTTCTAAATAAGAGTAAGCCAAGTCAAGTTTTGTAGATCCGAAATTATAACCTAAACCGGCAGAATAGCTATTTAATTCGCCAACTGTAATTCCGTTTTTGTAAGGGCTTCCTTCATAACGATATCCGCCTCTTAGGCTTAACTGTTTGATTTTATATTCTGCACCAATACGAAGTTCGCCAGTGCTAGTTAAAGTATTGCTGATGTCATTGTTGATTCCTCTAAAACCAGGATCATTTGTAGGTTTAAATTTGCTGTTGCCATAATTTCTTATGCCGTAATCAACGCTTAATAAACCAGATTTGCCAAAAACATAAGCAGCACTAAAAGTCCATTTGTCTGGAGTTTGTAAAGTGTACGATTCGTATACGTTTATGATGTTTGGGTTTACTGGGTTACTAAAAGTTTCACCTGAGCTAGTTTCGGTAGTGGAATATAAACTTTGTGAAAGTTCATCGTAAAGTTCGTACCATGTATTTGATTCGTAAGCTATCCCCAGTCTGAAATTGTCTGTTACTTTTCCAATTGCTCCAAGTTGGAAAGAAAAACCATTTCCGTATGTGTAAAGTTCATTGTTGAAACGCACATTAGATATTGTTTCGTATGTCTCTAAAGGGTTGTTATTGTATTCGTAAAAGCTTGAAGATCTTCTATAATCGGTTATATGAGCATTTAAATTGGCTCCAAAATAGAGTCTGTCTTTGTATGAAGTTGCAATGTTAAAGCTTATTTTGCTATTATATCCTCTAGTATAAACATCATTTTCTTGGTGATAATTTCCTCCGGCAGGCACATTTGTGTAGTATTGTGTATTGTTGTCATTGCCTGTAACTGGGTTGATCACGTATCCTTCAAGACCAAAAAAAGCTTGTTGTTCAGAATATGTAAGGTTTCTGAATGGGATTTTAGTGATATTGCCCAATTCAAGTCCGTTTGCATAGTCTAAAAAATAGCCATCTATTGAATTTGTTGGATTTGTTCCTGCAGAAAAAACTTCATTATTGAAATTATTGGTGTTTTCATAAGTTGCACCAATCGCAATCTTGTTCCATCCAACATTTGGATTATTGTTTTTAAATACAAAAACACCTCCTGCTTGATTTAAGATAAAAGAGTTCTCTTTATCTGATGTTTCAGTTCCGAAGTAATTAGAATTGTTTTTAATATTCTGATTGCTAAATGTTACTCCAACTTGATTGCTGTTAAAAATTGTAGATCCAGCTGGGTTAACACTTAAAGAAGAAATGTCTCCTCCAACTGCTCCAAAGGCACCGCTCATGGCTCTATAGCGTGCAGTTCCGGTAAGGTTCTCTTGAGAATAACGTAAAGCATCTGAAACTTCTTGTGAATATGACGCGCTGACAGTTAGTCCTGTTATAAATAGGAAAAATATTTTTTTCATTTTGATAAGTTTAAGTTAGAAATTGAGAGGGTTGAGGAAGAATTATCTTCTGCCTCCACCGCCACCGCCACCAGATCTCATTCCGCCACCGCCGCCACCGCCGCCGCTGTATGATCTAGAGCCTCCACCGCTATTGCTAGGGGCGTAGCTTCTTGATGAACCACTATTGCTAGGAGCATAGGTTCTTGATGAGCCACTGTTGTTGCTAGGTGCGTAAGTTCTATTTGTCGTGGTATTTCCGCTATTATTATAAGATCTTCTGTTGCTGTAATTGCTATTGTTGTAGTTTGAGCTATTGTCGTAAGATCTTCTGTTTGTAAACGTAGGACTGCTTGTTCTTCCGTTCATATTAGAACGTCTAAAGTCAGTGTATCCGTTTGATCTGTTTGTGGTATAATTTCTATTTGTTGTGTAGTTTCCTCTATTTGTAGTGTAGTTTCTGCTAGTGTTATAGCCTCTATTGGTGCTGTAATTTCTGTTATAAGCATAGTTTCTATCGCCATAATAACCTGCAGAGCCTCTTCTTCCATAGTTATAAGAGTAATTGTAGCCGTAGTATGGATATCCCCAACTTGGGTAGCCCCAACCAGGGTAACCCCATCCTGGATATCCCCATCCGTAATAAGGGTAACCCCATCCATATCCATAGCCGTAGCCGTAATAAGGATAGCCCCATCCAAATCCGAATGACCATGATGGACTAGAGTAAAAATTTACAGAAACATCAGAGCTACTGCTTCCCCATGCAGGATAACCTGCAGAGGCAGTTTGGGTGCTGTCTGAATAGTTAGTGTAATTGTCAACGTCTGTAAATATCTCAGTCGGCTGATTGTCATCTTGTAATGATCTGAAATATTCTTTGTATTGGTTGTTTGTACCTGTTTGTACATATTTAACTGATGAACCACCATATACTCCATCATTATCGTAATAAGATGAATTTTGGTAAGAACCACATGATGCAAGCAGTAAACTCAATAATCCGATTAAGTAAAAATGATTAGAGTTTTGGCGGAGTGAAAGGTAAGTTTTCATATCTGTGGTGTTTTTTATTGTTGCACATTACAAAATTAGTTAGTTTTGTCAAACTATTTAGTTAAAATTGTATAAAACAAAATTTGTGCCAAAAAATATAATATGAGTAAGAACCTTACTACAAGATCAGAAGATTATTCGAAATGGTATAACGAACTGGTTGTAAAAGCAGATCTAGCTGAAAATTCAGGAGTTAGAGGATGTATGGTAATAAAACCATACGGATATGCTATTTGGGAAAAAATGCAAGCTGAGTTGGATCGTATGTTCAAAGAAACTGGACATCAAAACGCATATTTTCCTTTGTTTGTACCGAAAAGCATGTTTGAGGCAGAGGAGAAAAATGCTGAGGGATTTGCGAAAGAATGCGCTGTTGTAACGCATTATAGGTTGAAAAATGATGAGGATAGACCTGGGAAACTAATGGTTGATCCAAATGCAAAATTAGAGGAAGAGCTTATTGTTCGACCTACAAGTGAAGCTATTATTTGGTCTACATATAAAGGATGGGTGCAATCTTATAGAGATTTACCTTTGTTAATTAATCAATGGGCTAATGTGGTTCGATGGGAAATGCGTACGCGTTTATTTCTAAGAACTGCTGAGTTTTTATGGCAGGAAGGGCATACAGCTCACGCTACAAAAGATGAAGCAATTGAGGAATCAGAGAAAATGATGAATGTTTATGCTGATTTTGCAGAAAACTTCATGGCAATTCCGGTTGTAAAAGGTTTTAAAACTGAAACAGAGCGTTTTGCTGGAGCAGATGAAACGTACTGTATTGAAGCATTAATGCAAGACGGAAAAGCATTGCAAGCAGGAACATCTCACTTTTTAGGGCAGAACTTTGCGAAAGCATTTGATGTTAAGTTTGCTAATGCGGAAGGAAAGCAAGAGCATGTTTGGGGAACTTCTTGGGGAGTATCTACTCGTTTAATGGGGGCGTTAATTATGACGCATTCTGACGATCAAGGATTGGTGTTGCCTCCTAATTTGGCTCCAATTCAAGTAGTAATTGTTCCTATATATAAGACAGATGAACAATTGGCTCAAATTACAGAGGCGGTTAAGGATTTGACTGCTAAATTGAGAAAATTGAAAATCACTGTCAAATTTGACGATAGAACAACGCAAAAGCCAGGATTTAAATTTGCAGAATGGGAACTTAAAGGAGTGCCTGTTAGAATTGCGGTTGGTCCAAAAGATTTAGAGAACGGAACTTTTGAGGTGGCAAGACGTGATAATTTGACAAAAGAAGTGGTTTCTAACGAAAAAATCGTTGAACACGTAAATGATCTTTTAGAACAGATTCAAACGGACTTATTTACAAGAGCATTAGATTATCGTAATACTCATATTACGGAAGTAAATAATTTTGAGGAATTTAAGGAAGTTTTAGAAGGAAAAGGAGGCTTTTTATCTGCTCATTGGGATGGAACTGCTGAGACAGAAGAGAAGATAAAAGAATTGACAAAAGCGACGATTCGTTGCATTCCTTTGGATGCTGTAGAAGAGGCGGGAACCTGCGTGTTTACTGGGAAACCTTCTTCTAAAAGAGTGCTTTTTGCTAAGGCGTATTAAAAAAATATAGATTTTTTTGCATTAGGTATTGCGCAAATAAAAAATAGATGTATCTTTGCATCCGCAATACAGAAGCGCGGTCCGTTCGTCTATCGGTTAGGACGCCAGGTTTTCATCCTGGTAAGGGGGGTTCGATTCCCCCACGGACTACAAGTTATATTACATATTGAAAAGTTTCCAACTTAGGAGAATATTGGTCCGTTCGTCTAGGGGTTAGGACGCCAGGTTTTCATCCTGGTAACAGGGGTTCGATTCCCCTACGGACTACAAATTAGTTGTAAATAAGTTTTGTAAAACAAAAATTGGTGTCTCGGTTTTTGTTTTATTAGTTAAAACCAAAGTGATTGTTTTGCAATTGTGGGAGGTTTTTCTTTTTTAACTAGTATTTATAATAATTATTACATCTAAAATTAAAAGAAAATGGCAAATCATAAGTCAGCATTAAAAAGAATCAGAAGTAACGAAAAAAGAAGAGTTCTTAACAGATACCAGCATAAAACTACTCGTAATGCTATTAAAGCGTTAAGATTAGCTACTGATAAAGCTGATGCTACTGCAAAATTATCAACTGTAATCTCTATGATTGATAAATTAGCTAAAAAGAACATCATTCACGATAATAAAGCTTCTAACTTGAAGTCTAAATTAACGAAACACGTTGCTAAATTGTAATTGATACAATTTGTAAGATATATAAATAAAAGTCCTCTTCTCAGAGGACTTTTTTTGTTTTAACTCCACATGTAAATGAAATTCCAATAAAAAATAAATTCCAAATTCCAATCTTTATGAATAGTTGGAATTTGGAATTTTGTTATTTGTGAGATTCGGAATTTTATAAACCTTAATCTAATTTTGTGCTGAAGGTTTTGGTATTTGGAATTTAATTTTTGGAATTTTTCACTCTAAATCAATTTTCTTTTTAAGATATTCCAGCATTGGCTGTGTAATAGGTTTGGAAAGAAAATCTATTATAATAGGATATTTTTTTGCTTTAGCAAGATCTTCTGGATCAATAGTGGAAGATAATACGATTACTGGAACGGTATTAAATTCTTTGTAATCTGAAGAAGTGAAATGATCTAGAAATTCCCATCCTCCCATAATTGGCATGTTTAAATCTAAAAAAATTAATTCTGGTCTTTTCTTAGCTTGATCGTTGGTATATTTTAAGGTATTGAAGTGATGAAGAGCTTCTTCGCCATTTTGAGCTGTAATAACTTCATAAGAAAATGAAGATTTTGAAATTACCTTTTTGCATAGCATCAGTGTGATAGGGTCATCATCGATGCATAAAATCTGCTCAAGCATAATAATTAATTTTTAAATGTTATTGTAAATGTGGTTCCTTTATTAACTTCGCTTTCGATAGAGATTGTTCCTCCCATGGTTTCTACCTGCGATTTTACAAGGTATAACCCTAAACCTTTGCTGTCGGGATAATTGTGGAATCTTTGATAAAGTCCAAATACTTTGTCGCGATTTCTTTCTAAGTCAATTCCGATTCCGTTGTCTTTAAAGGTTAAGATTGTTTTTTGTTCTATTTGTTCTGCCGTTATTGATATTTTTAATTTTCTATTTTCCGATTTGTATTTTATAGAATTAGTAAGCAGATTTAATAGAATGCTTTCTATATAGGCTTTATTGGTAATAAGTTCAGGGACTTTATCAAATTTAAGCTTGATTATAGGTTTGTGTAATTCAATCTGAAATGAAAGCTGGCTGAATACATTTTCAAAAACTTCTTTTAGAGACACTTCCTCTTTTTGCATCGAAGGATTGTCTTTTATAATAATAACCTTTACTAAATCATTGATGGTTTCGTTTAGTAAATGAGTCGATTTTGTAAATCCAGCTAATATTTCTTCTAGCTCTTCATTTTCGATCGGAATATCTTCTATTAAATTTAATAGTCCGATTAAGTTAGAAAGTGGAGCTCTAAGGTTATGCGAGGTGATGTAAGAAAACTGTTTTAAGTCTTTATTGTTTTGTGTTAATTCTCGAATAAGATGTTCTTTTTCTGTTTCTAGTTTTTTCTCATCTGTAATATCTCTTTGTATCGAAATCCAATGCGAGATAACGCCTTCGTTATTAAAAATAGGAATCATAGAAAAGCGTACCCAATATTCTTCTTTGCTTTTAGTGTATGTAATGGTTTCGATTAAGCATTCCTCTTCATTTTTTATGGCTCTCAGAAGTTTTTTTAATTCATCCGAATCCGATTTTGGTCCTTTAAAAATGTTCGGCGATTTTCCGATGATTTCGTTGGACTGATAACCCGACATTTGAGAAAATGCTGGATTTACATATACTATTTTGGGTATTTTTCTTTCAGAAGAATTGGCTTCGGTAATTAAAATAGAATCTTTAGATTGTGTAATTACGGTTTCTAAAAGTTTTAATCGCTGTTCTTCTTCCTTTTGTTTTGTAATATCTTGAATGGCTCCAATCATTCTGATGGCCCTTCCGTTTTCATCTTTTAATAAAAAACCTCGATCCAGAACATATTTGTACGATCCGTCTGCGCATCTAAAACGGTATTGATCTTGCCATTTTTCAGTTTTTTGTTCGATAAAAGAATATAATTTTATTGACATTCGGATACTGTCTTCCGGGTGAATTTTGTCAAACCACCATTTAGAAGTTTTTCCTACTTCTTTGGGGTCATAACCAAAAACACTTTCAATTCCTTTGTTCCAATTAATACTATCCTCTTGAATTTTCCAATCCCAAATAGTATCGCTGGTTGCTTTTGCTACAATGTCATATTTCTCATTAGATTCTTTTATTTCTTCGTTGGTTTTGTTTAACTTTTCAAAAATGGTTATGTTTCTTTTTTCGTTTTTTGAAAGGATAAAGCTAAAAACCAATACTGTAATTAGAATAAATATAACGTCTTTTACTAAGGATAGATATAAATATTCTGATGAGGAAAAGTAGATTATGAGTAATTTATGACATAGGACCGCCATAATTATCGAGATGATGGTATAAATAAGAGTAATTTGGAGAGTTTTACTTTTCATCACTTCAAATATAGTTAATTTAACTATAACTAAACGTATGTTAATGTCATTTTGGAACCGATATTTTTAGGATTTATATTAACTAATTGATTGTATATACGCAAACTATGGCAGAAACATTTTTTTTTAAAAAATAAAGTGTACCTTTGCGCCCATTAAAAATCACAGATGGAATCTATTAGAAACATTGCAATTATTGCCCACGTCGATCACGGTAAAACAACTTTGGTTGATAAAATTATGTATCACTGTCAGTTATTTCGTGAGAACGAGAACACAGGTGATTTAATCTTAGATAATAATGATTTAGAGCGTGAGAGAGGTATTACAATTACTTCTAAAAACGTATCGGTTCAATATAAAGGAACAAAAATCAATATTATCGACACTCCTGGCCACGCCGATTTTGGAGGTGAAGTAGAACGTGTATTGAACATGGCCGATGGTGTTTGTTTGCTAGTTGATGCTTTCGAAGGTCCAATGCCTCAAACTCGTTTCGTTTTGCAAAAAGCGATCGATTTAGGATTGAAACCTTGTGTAGTTATCAATAAAGTAGATAAAGAAAACTGTACTCCAGAAGAAGTTCACGAGAAAGTTTTTGATTTAATGTTTGAATTAGGTGCTACTGAAGAGCAGTTGGATTTCCCAGCGGTTTACGGTTCTGCTAAAAACAACTGGATGTCTGATGATTGGAAAAATCAAACAGAAAACATTGAGCCATTATTAGACATGGTTATTGCTAATGTTCCAGCTCCTAAAGTTTCTGAAGGAACTCCTCAAATGTTGATCACATCTTTAGACTTCTCTTCATTTACAGGTCGTATCGCTATCGGACGTCTTGAAAGAGGAACTTTAAAAGAAGGAATGCCAATTTCTTTGGTAAAAAGAGATGGGAAAATCATCAAATCTAGAATTAAAGAATTACACACTTTTGAAGGTTTAGGCCGTAGAAAAGTAGAAGAGGTTGTTGCTGGAGATATTTGTGCTGTTGTAGGTATTGAAGGTTTCGAAATTGGTGATACTATTGCTGATTTTGAAAATCCAGAAGCTTTACAAACAATCGCTATCGACGAGCCAACTATGAGTATGTTGTTTACAATTAACGATTCTCCTTTCTTTGGTAAAGAAGGTAAATTTGTTACTTCTAGACATATTCGTGAGAGATTAACAAAAGAGCTTGAGAAAAACTTAGCGATGAAAGTTGGAGAAACTGATTCTGCTGATAAATTCATGGTTTTTGGTCGTGGTGTACTTCACTTATCTGTTCTTATTGAAACAATGAGAAGAGAAGGGTACGAGCTTCAAATTGGTCAGCCACAAGTTATCATCAAAGAAGTTGATGGTGTGAAATGTGAGCCAATTGAGGAATTAACTATCGACTTACCAGAAAACCTTTCAGGTAGAGCGGTTGAGTTCGTAACGATCCGTAAAGGAGAAATGCTTTCTATGGAAGGTAAAGGAGAGCGTATGATTGTTAAATTTAATATTCCATCTCGTGGAATCATTGGTTTAAGAAATCAATTGCTTACTGCTACTGCTGGTGAAGCTATTATGGCACACCGTTTCATCGGGTACGAACCATACAAAGGAGAAATTCCTGGACGTAACAACGGTTCATTAATCTCTATGGAAAACGGAAAAGCTATTCCTTATTCTATCGATAAATTACAGGATCGTGGTAAATTCTTCGTTGACCCTAACGAGGATATCTATGAAGGTCAGGTAATTGGAGAAAACACTCGTAGCGACGATATGACTGTTAACGTTACTAAAACGAAAAAACTTTCTAACGTACGTTCTTCTGGAGCTGATGATAAAGCTAGAATTATTCCAGCTATCAAATTCTCATTAGAAGAAGCTTTAGAGTACATCCAAAAAGATGAGTATGTTGAAGTTACTCCAAAATCTTTACGTTTAAGAAAAATCTACTTAAGCGAAACAGATAGAAAAAGATATAAAATCTAATTCGATTTAATTTTCAATATAAAAAATCCCAAATTCCAATTCTGGAGTTTGGGATTCTTTTTTATGTATAATGTTTTTATTGGAATTTGGAATTTAAAAAAAATGGGATTTATTAAAAGTTATCTTTTTAAACTAAAGTGCCCTTTGACATTTTTTCCATTAGCAAAAAAGAGCGTAAACCAATAATCGTCTGAAGGCATTTGTCTCCCGTTAAAAATCCCGTTCCAACCTGCTCCATTTTGATTCATTTGTTTTAGCAGATTTCCGTAGCGATCAAAAATAGAAATGGTGTAATCTGGCATTTGATCAATATTTTTAATAACCCATAAATCATTGAATCCGTCTCCGTTTGGAGTAAAGAAACGCGGATAATCTAAAACATATACTAAAAACGAATTAGATAAACCACACCCATTTTTGTCTCGAGCTTTTACATTATATACGCCTGGATTTACTTGTGCAAAAGTAGGACTGTCTTGAAAAACAGTTCCGTCCAGAGAAAATTCATAATTTCCAACACCCGTATACTGAACTTGAATTGTATTGTCAGTTCCAGAAAAATCTTTTACATCTGCTCCGGTAATTGTAGCTGGTTCGGATAAAATTATTTTAAAATTTTTTGTTTTTTCGCAACCATTTGCATCTTTTACAGTTACGGAGTAATCACCAGCGCTGTTAATCACGGTAGAATTTGTACTGTTTCCATTAGACCATGCATAACTGCTAAAGCCAGTTGCAACGGTTAGCGTCATTTCGTCTCCTTTACATAAATAATGCGTTTCTTCTTCAAAATTAGGAGGATCAAATGTGTGTACAATTAATTCTATTGAAGTAATATCATAACAACTTGGACCATTTACAACGCGAGCATAAATCGTTTGGCTGTTTGGAGTTGTATTTTTGAAAATATTAGGTAGCTGATTGGTTTCGGTAAGGGCATCAGTAGCGGTTAAAAAATAATTGATTGCTAAACCTGCAGGCAGACCTGTTAAAATTTGAGGAGTCACTTCTGCATTTAAATCAAATTGATACAAGCCATCTTGCACAGCGTCTCCATCGCAAGTTTCTATTGGAGATTGATTTGGAATAGTAGAATTAGAGATGTTTAGTGTAATTTCAGCTATTTTATAACAGCCAAAGGTGTTTTCAATTCGGGCAAAAATAATTTGATCTGCACCTTTATTGGTATATCGTTCCGGATTTGAAATTGGATTTGTTTTTGCTTGAGCATCTGCCAAAGTTTCATAATATCCCTGATTAACAAATTGAGAATCATTATTTTTGATGAAATTGCCAGCTTTGGTCAAATCAAAAATTGAAATACCATCAGTATCATCATCACATTGAAGCAAAGAAGTATTCGTCGATGGAATTTCGGGAGCAAATTCAACAGTGATTTCTCCAACAGAAACACAAGTTGTATTGCCCAAGGTTGCCTCCACTTTATACGTTCCCGATGATGTTACGTTGTAAGAAGGAGATGTAACACCTGGAAGTTCAGAATAAGTGTTAGACGCATCTTTTTTAAACCATTTAAAAGTATAACCTGTAGCACTCAAGTTGGTGTTTAAAGCATAAGTTTGGCCATAACAAACTGGATTGTTGTTGGCTACAGTTCTGTTTTCTCCAAAATTTATTTTAGTTACAAAACTGCCCGCTTCTATAAAAACAGCAGAGTTGTATTGTCTGGTTGCATCATCGGCAACGACCAATTTTAGATGGTATGTTCTGTTCGGAATCACACTTGTAGAGGCATTCATTACAATTGTTTGCCCTGCATAATAGATCGGGCTTCCATTTGCATTATAACCATTAAAATAGTTTTCGTTTAAAGCTTCACATCCTTCTAAAGGCTGGCCATAATTGTCATTTACGGTTTCAATTTTAGGATGAACCGTTGTAGCTGAAACTGCCGTAGTTGAATTAGGTAGAACGGCAAGATTTTTATATTCTTCAGAACTTCCGACTTCTTTAATTAAGAAAGCAAATCCATCTGAATAAGTGCAAGGAAAATTAGTTTGATATTCATTCGAAGCAAAAATATAATTGAAGCTTATTGAATTGGTCTGCGCTGTAAAATCAAATTCTATAAGTGTTGCTTGCGTGCTATTCGTAATTCCTAAAGCTTTATTAAGATCTACGTCACCATTCCAACCTAAAATCCTTACTCCTTTGGAATCTTGTTTGTAAAACGGTCCTTCTGCATTTTTGCTAGGAGAAGTAGCTAAAACAATTCCTCCTGAAAAAGGAAAATTCGCACCAGCTGTAAAGGAACCGTAACTTTGTCCACTTAGATTCGGGTTTCCTGATGCCGTTACACTTTGTACATCAATACAAGAGCTATTTATTAAAACATTTTGAATTAAATCTGTTGGTGTTGCTGTGTCGGTAACAGAAATATTCTGTGCACTGATTTTATGGAAAAAACAGCACAAAATTAGAATTAGAAATGTTCTTATTTGACTCATAGTAGCAAATATACTACAAATCTCTATTTTTTAATAGTTTGTAAGAAAAATATATAAACGCAAAAGTCCAAGCTAAAACTATTAATACAGCAGTATAATCTACACTGAAATTGCCTTCTGTTTCGATTCCCATTTGAGTGCCAATATTTTTAATTACCGATAATCTTGGTCCAGGATTAGCAATTAGATTTGACATTGATTCTAAAGGTAAAAACTGTGTGATTTTTTCCTCAGTATCGCTGTTTGGGAAAATTTTAAAAGCCAAAGTCCCTCTTATGATTGCTTCAATAATGCTCCAAACTAAAAGAAAGCCAAGCGCAAAGGCAGAACGTTTTACTAAAATTCCTAAAAACAAACAGAACGAAAAGAATCCTGTCAACTTTACAAAAAAGGCTAAAAGATAATCTAAGTCAGAAAAAATAATTCCAAATTCGGTATAAGATGAAAAAGACAATCCTAGAAGTAAGCTCATGATAAATACGAAAACAGTAGATCCAAAAGCAAATAAAACTACAGTTAAGAACTTGGATAGAATAAATTCTTTTTTGCTTAAACCATCTATTAAGTTCTGTTTTAAAGTTCCGTAGCTGTATTCATTCGCCATCATAGAAACAATTACAATGGCCAAAAAGAATTTAAGCCAAGCAGCCACATACGTATTGAAATGCCAGATAAATGGAAAATTAAAGATTCCCATTTCTGCCAAGTGAAATTTGAAAGGTCCTATATCAAATTTTATTGCAGCGATTAAAGCAATAAAAGAAAGTAAAACAAAATAAGTTAGGGTTAATATACGGCTGGCTTTGTTCATCCAGATTTTTTGAAGTTCTATAGAGAGAAGTCTTTTCATGGTTTAGTTTTTTTGAGCGATGGCGTTTTTGGTTAATTCTAAAAATTGAGCTTCTAAACTGTTTTTACGTTTTACTAAATGGCTTAAAACAATATTTTTAGAAAACAAAAATTGGTTTAACTCCGAGGCAGATAAGTCAGAATTTAAGTAAACTAAAACTTTTCCATCTTCTTCAGCAATTCTATCAATAGCAGGATGTTCTGATAAAACCGTTTTTAAAACTAAATTATCTTCGGCTTGCAACTCAAAGAAACCTTCGTTAGAAGACATTCCGTCAACAGGACCCGAATACAAAACTTCGCCTTTTCTTAAAACAATTACTTGCGAGCAAACTTTTTCTACTTCATCCAATAAATGGGAAGCCAATAAAATAGTGGTTCCTTGCGATGCAATTTTTTTAATGATATCTCGAATCTGATGAATTCCCTGAGGATCCAATCCGTTGGTTGGTTCATCTAAAATTAAAATTTCAGGATCGTTTAAAAGTGCCGATGCAATTGCCAGACGCTGTTTCATTCCTAAAGAAAAAGTACTGAATTTGCTGTCTTTTCTTTCGATTAAACCTACTAATTCCAGTTTTTCATTAACTTTAGAATAGTTTATATTTTTGATTTTGCAAACCAATTGGAGGTTTTGCTCTGCCGTCATGTAAGGATAAAAATTGGGTCTTTCTATAATGGCCCCCACTTTTTTTAAGGCATCGTGCGTTTCTACATTGCCATCAAACCAGCGATAATTGCCAGACGATTTATTAACAACATTTAAAACAATTCCTAATGTAGTCGATTTTCCGCTGCCGTTTGGCCCTAGAATGCCATAAACGCGACCTTTTTGTATTTGAAAAGATACATTTTTCAAAGCCTGAATTCGGCCGTATCTTTTACTTAAATTCTCAATGGTTAATATGGTTTCCAAATTTTTCTGGTTTTAGTTTTTAGTATGACGAGCCAAGTTGATTTTTGTTACTTTAAATTCTAACTTTAAATCGTATTGATGTAAATTTGTAATAAAGATATTCAAAATGAGCGAGCCTTTAATGGTTTTAAAAAAACCGTCTTACCCTTTAACACAGCCACTTTTAAGCTATTTAGAACGATACGAACGTATTTCTAAAGTTTCTGTGTTTTATGATGACTTGCTTCGTTTTTCGGGTTCTATAAATGTTTATGACAAATATGATAACGATACACTCTGGATTCGGGTGTATTACGGTGAATTTGAGCGCAATGAAATTGATTTAAATCTAAAAAAAATATATTCGCTTCTGCATTCTGATGGAAATAGCGAAATCATTCAATTTCTGAATGTCGATGCAATTGATTATTGTACTTTCGGAAATTCGAAGCCTTTTAGAATCAAAGTTCGAAATATTCTCAACGACAACTATGTTCACTTTTACATCAAAAAAGCAGATGCTTCCCGCATCTACGGATTAGAATTGGAAGATATCCTTTCGCCAGATAAAATCAACTTTTTGGTTTATAAAGATACCTTGATCGAGGAGCATATTATCGGAATTCCAGGCGATGTTTTTATGGACACACTTCTGGATAAATGCAGCGAAATGGAAAAAGCGCAGATTGCAAAAGAATTTGTAAAATTTAACGAACGCTGTATGATTCGACTTTTGGGAGATATGCGCGCTTACAATTATGTAATTGTTCCAATTCACGATTTTGATCAGGTTGTTTATAAAATTCGTCCAATCGATTTTGACCAGCAATGTTACGAAGGGAATTTTAAAGTTTATCGCCCGCAGTTCTTCAAGGAAAATTTCCCAATGATTCAATTAATCAAGGAGAAATTAGAAGAGCGTTCCATTATTCAGTATAAAGATGAGGAAAGAGCGATTTTAGCAAAACGTATTCATTCTGCCGAAACCAGAATAAAAAAATTACTGAGTATAATGTGTCACGATACCATTTCTACTCATGAACATCTGACGCAGTTAAAAATGGAGTTGTACCGTTATACCAACGATATGAAGTTCAAAAATGCAAAATCGATGGGACACGTTATGCAAGCCGCGTTTGAATTTATCACACGTAATTTTAAAAACACTAACTTAGTTTAAAGTTTTAGCCACAGATTTCACAGATTAAAAGGATTTTTAAATCATTATAATCCTTTTAATCTGTGACAAAATAAAAAATAATATTATGAAAAAATCTTTTTTAGTAGCCGTTTCTATAGTTTTATTGGCGTGTCAACAGCAGTCAGATAGCAAATTAAAAGAACTTTATTCCCTTCCTAAAAAATTAAAAGAAGTTTCGGGAATTGCCTATTTTCCTGAAACGAATTTGCTTTACACTTTAGAAGATAGCGGAAATAAAAATGCTATTTACGCCATTGATTCTAAAGGAAAATTAGCTAAAACAATCACGATTTCTAACGCTACAAATGTCGATTGGGAAGATATTACAAAAGACAAATCTGGAAATATTTATATCGGAGATTTCGGAAATAATGATAATGAAAGAAAAGATCTATGTATTTATAAAGTTGCAAAAAATCAATTGAATAATGATTTGGCCAAAGCCGAATATAAAATTTCATTTTCGTATCCAGAACAAAAAGAATTTCCTCCAAAGAAAAAAGAAATGTTCTACGACGTTGAAGGTTTCTTTGAACATGGAGGTTATTTTTATCTCTTTACCAAAAACAGAAGTAAAGGCTTTGATGGAACAGCTTTTATCTACAAAATCAAAAATGCTGCAGGAACTCAAAAAGCAGTAAAAATTGGCGAATTTAAAACCTGCAGTAATTACAACCATTGCGTATTAACAAGTGCAACAATAAGTCCAGACGGAAAAAAAGTTGCTTTGCTTAGTCATGATAAAGTGCTTTTATTTCAAAACTTTAAAGGAGATTTATTCCATAAAGGAACACATACAGAACTCAATCTAAATCACTTCTCACAAAAAGAAGCCATCGTTTTTAAAGACAACAATACTTTATTAATCGCCGACGAAAAAACAAATAAAATAGGAGGAAAGGTTTATGAGTTTAGACTCTAAGATTCTAAGTTGCTAAGATACTAAGGTTCTAAGTTTTTCGAAAAAAAGTTAGCCACGAATTCACGAATACTTTAATTAAAATTCGTGAATTCGTGGCTGTTTTTTTAAACTCAGAGCTAAAAAACTTAGAACCTTAGCATCTCAGAATCTCAGCATCTTTTTTAAAAGCTATATGCCGCTCCAAAAATCACCCTTCCAATTTCGTCAGGAGATTTGAAATAAGAAATTCTGGCTGTGATAACATTTATGGCATTCAGCCAAAGTCCGCCGCCGTAATCGTGGTGCCATTTTTTAGAATCTTCGCCATCAAGCCAAACTCTTCCGTAGTCGAAACCACCTAAAATTCCATAAGTAAAAGGAACAATCGTTTTGCGGATTTTTCCAATGCTTAAACGTAAATCTGAACTTTGAGAAAAGTACGAACTTCCTAAGAAACGCTCATTTCTAAAACCTCGTAAATCGGTATCACCACCAAGAGAAGCACCTTGATAGAATTCGTAATTATTATTGAAAATAGCCTTTCCTTTTACGTAAGTAGCCAATATCAATTTTCCGTTGTGATCAATCTTGTGTGTAAAACCTAAGAAACTCTCCAGAGTAGGGAAATTTTTCTTAGTATCATCCAAATTCGTTGTCCAAGTGGCAGCAACCATAAACGCCATGCCTAAAGTTGGTTTTGCAGCAAAATCTGAATTTTTAAAAAGGTATTTTACCTTTAGACTTCCAAAATTCTGGGTATTAAATACATCAGGATTTACGATTCCAGGAATATTAATATATCGGTTTTCGGTTTCTTCAACTGTCATTCTCTGAAAAATAGGCTGAACGCTAAACTCACTTCCATATCTTCCAACATGTCTTATGGCTGTAGAAGCATTAAATTTTCTGATTCGGACACGATTATAATCCATTCCTAAATCATCATCATACTGCGACTCATTTCCATAACCAAAATAGTTCATGGCAAAGTTTGGAGTCGTATATAAAGATTCCACATCAATAACCCATTTTCCTAATAAACCTGGGAAATGTGCTGCATAATTAAATTCTAAACCACCGGTAGCGAAATAGTAAAAAGCATTAAAAATATGTCTTTGCGTGTAAGGATTTTGTTTAAAATTATTGACTGTATAATTTAAATTAACGCCCATTTTTACACCATCATCAGGATTATATCCAATGTTCGGAAGTCCTGCAATTACGTTGTATTTAGGTTTTTCGTAGTTGTATAAATTAACATCATAGTCATCTGTTAGCTGCGTTTGTGCTTTTGAATCTAAGTTGTATGTGTTTTCTTTTGATTTGAAATCGTAAACAATCACTTTTCTTCCGTTTTCAATGTTATAAGTGTCATTGTTTTGACCTCCAATCAAACGAATTTTAATGCTTGATTTTTCTTCCCCCTTTACTTCAAAAACATCATTATCGTCTAGTCCGTAAATCCAAAGATTTTTTGTTTTATCATCTGTTACATTTTTAGTGTAAAGCAATTCATCGCCTTCTTTTTTAATTCTGAAAACCTGAATTTCAATTCCTTTTTTTACATTATGGTTTAAAACAAATTTGTCTTTTTTGTCTGTTCCAGCAATCATAACGGTTTTGCTTAAAACATCAGAATATCTGCGAGCATACTTTTGAAGATCTCTTTTTCTGCTTTTTAGTTTTGCTTTTATTTCATCGACCGTTTCATCCTGAACTTCTTTAGGCATATTTTTGAAAGCCTCATCAATATCAGCATCTGTCAAGCTTTCCTGAATATATTTAGCCTGTTCAACCCAATCTTTTTCTTGAGCAGTTTTTAAAAATGCCAAATCCATCGGGTAAGGTTCTCTTCCTAGCCATTTTACATTGATTCTGTCGCCTTTAAAAGAACGCATATGACGAAGCGGAGGCATATTCATGATAAGCGAAAGCAAAGCGCCATCGTATTTTACAAAAGCCTGATCACGATCTCTCGGAATTGGTCTGTAAATTACTTTTCCATCTTCTTTATATTCAGCCCAACGCCATTGATCGCTGTGTCTGTCCCAATCTCCTAGAAGGATATCAAATAAACGTGCTTTTATATATTCTTTTTCATCAACCCCATATTTCTCATCTTTATGAAGATTTAGCATCATATCATCAGTTCCGATGATGTTGCTTGGCTTACCGAAATTTTTACCATCCAAATGATTATCAGCCGGTCTTTCTTCTACCATATATAGTTGATCTCCAAAACTGGCATTAAATTCGCCCAAACCATTTTGTTTCGGGATATAATATAAAATCGGATTGGTATGTCTCAAACCAATTTGATCAGACATACTGCCAATTGCAAAAGAAGAATAAGGGTGAGAAGTGGTATAAAAATCAAATAAGAAATCTTCAACGTAGGTTTTGTCAAAGTCATTTACCACATATTGATCTTTAAAGGCAACTGACTGTAAAAATACTGTAGCACTTTTTTTCATCGCACGCATTATAAACTCACGACCTTGAGGATCAGACATTCTTAACGAAACCGATTGATGTCCGCCGCCTTCGCGAATTGGTTTCAAGCCACCTTTTAAAGTATCAACCGTTGCTGTTGTGGCTTCAATTGGCATACTGTAGTATTTTCTGTAATGTTGCCCAAATAAAAATCTGTGAAACGCACCTTTTTGAGTCATTTTTGGAGAATAAATCGAAGTGGTTACTGTAGCGGGAAATTTATTCGGAATATCTGAAGCCCAGTTAATCTCTTTAGCTTTTATAATTTCACGTTCAAAAAGTAGCTTCTCTTTGTTATTCTCATTTCCATAATATGAGACTTTAGCATCGCCACTTTTAAACATTGTTAAGACCGCATAACCATTTCCTCCATAAGAAAAATCGTAAGGATTAATGGCTCTTGCTGCTTCCGATTTTGATCCTGCACCACTAATGATCTGCTGAATGTTTTCTTTGCTGATATATTGCAGATTGTGATCGTGTCCAGAAACTACAATGACATTTTTCTGCTTTTGCAAAAGTGTTTTTATTCTTTTAGCATAAATAGTATATTGCTTATTTTGAATATCCTGCGGACTAACGCCAGATGTTTTTCGAACTAAATTAATAAAAGAGCCAATTACCGGAAGCGGAATTTTTTGTTCTAGAGGGAATAATTGTTTTTCTAACGAAAATTGTCCACCGTGGGTTCCGTTGCTTAATAATGGATGATGAATAGCTAAGACAACTGTCTTTTCTTGATTTTTGTTTAAAAGGCTTTCTAATTCTTCAAAAAAAGCTTCCCTAGTTTTAATTTCACAATTATCATTTATGGTTGGGTGATCGTTCCAATCTTCCAAAAACCATTCACTATCAACAGCTATCAAAGTAGTAACGCTATCAATTTTTACATCTTCAATCGGGCATGATTTTCTCGGAAGAAATCCTTTTTTGTCGTTCAAATATTTCGTTACAAAATCGGCTTGACGTTCTAAACCTTTGATTCCACTGTACCAATCATGATTTCCAGGAATTACAATGGTTCTTCCTTTAAAACCTTCCGTTAATTTTAATTGATTCGTCAGTTTTGTTTCTGCTAAAGCCTTGTCTTCAGGTTTTTTGTTACCGGGAAAACCTTTAGGGTAAATGTTATCCCCCAAGAAAAGAAGTGTCGATTTTTTATTTGCTTTTTTCAGCTTTTTGTGCAAAAGTTCTAGCGTTTGTTGCGCTTGTTCTTCGTCGGCATTTCCAGCATCTCCAACAAGAAAAAATGTATGTGCAATTTTTATAGTGTCAGTTGCGTTTTCTGTTTCGTTGGCACTAACGTTTTTCCCGTACTGCGGTTTGCGCGTAGAACAAGAGTAAACGATAAATAGGGCCATAATTGCCAAAGAAAAGTTTTTAATCTTGGCAATAAAATGATTATCCAAAAACAATTTCATAATTTAGTGGTATAAAAATATTCTTTATGAATCTAATAGAACAATCCGAAGATTTTGTCGGTAATTTACTCAAAGATAAACTTTCTAATTTATATTCTTACCATAATTTTAACCATACTTTCACAGTAGTTACAGCGGTAAAAGAACTATGCAAAAAAGAAGATGTGGAAGGTGAGGATAAAGAGGCACTTTTGGTTGCTGCATGGTTTCACGACACTGGATATATAGAAGGATATGAAAATCATGAGCAGAAAAGCACTGAAATTGCAGCAGATTTTTTGCGTAAAAAAGGAAAATCGGAAGAATTTATTGCGCTTGTTTCAAGTTTAATTTTAGGGACAGTTAAAGAATATGAACCTAAAACGCATCTTGAAAAAATTATAAGAGATGCAGATTACGCGCATTTAATGGGAGCGGAATATGCTACAACTTGCGAATTATTGCGTCTGGAATTGAAAAATGCAGGAATAGTTAGTTTTTCTAATGCCGAATGGACAAGAGAAAATTTAAATTTCTTACTGAATAAACATAGATTTTATACCGATTACGCTTTAAGAAAATGGCAACCATTGAAGGAAAAAAATCTATTAATGATTCAGAAAAAAATCAATAAACAGGAATTGAAAGCCGCTGCTGCACTTGAGGAGGAAAATAAAAAGAAAGAAAAAGCTGAAAAAGCAGAAAAACCAGACCGCGGAATTGATACACTGTTTCGTGTCACTCTCGGAAATCACACTCGATTAAGTGGCATTGCAGATAGTAAAGCCAATATATTATTGTCTGTAAATGCGATTATTATTTCGATTGCATTATCTTCTATTATTCCAAAATTAGACAGTCCGAAAAATGCACATTTAGTTGTTCCCACTTTTATCATGCTGATGTCTAGTGTAATTACCATTATTTTTGCCATTCTTTCTACGCGTCCAAAAGTGACTTCTGGATTTTTTACAAGAGATGACGTAGAAGCTAAAAAAGTGAATTTAATGTTTTTTGGAAATTTCTATAAAATGCCTCTCGAAGATTACGATTGGGCAATGAATGAAATGATGAAAGACAGAGATTATTTGTACTCAACCATGATCAAAGATTTGTATTATCTAGGATTGGTTTTACAGCGAAAATATAATTTACTCCGAATTGCCTATAACTTTTTTATGTTCGGAATCATCATAACCGTAATCGCATTTGTGATTGCTTTTAAATCAATCTAGATTTAGACAACTTTGTCAAAGTTTCAAACTTTGACAAAGTTTTTTTATATAGAAATATTTTAAACACATAGAAACATAGTTTTTTCTTATCTACAAGAATAAAGAAAGAAACTAGTTTCTCACACATAGCTATGTGAATTGATGCAAGTGAAACGCCTTTTTTAAATTTCAAAATCTATGTTTCTATGTGTTTAAAAACAAAAAAAGCTCAACTATTTAGTTGAGCTCATCTAATAAATCCTGATAAGTTATTTTCTTAATTTCTGAGTTCGAATTATTGTTGATTACTTTAACACGAATCGCTCTTAATCCAGAAACTCCCTGAAGATCTTCAACTTCAAATTGTTCAATAGAAGGTTCAAGAATTTTTTTATGCTGCAGATATTTAATGTATTTTAGGTATTCTGCTTCTTCACTGTTCTGAGAATATACAATTGTGATTTTTTCTTTCTCCGTAATTCTTTCGTTTGTTCCTTTAATATGCGATTTGTCAATTCGTTTTTTAACGACTTCATATCTTGCATTATAAGTTCCATCAACGTCAAAACGTTTTTCATCCATTCTAAAACGGATTGAAAGGGCAGAACTGAAAACCAAAATCAAAGAAGTAACATCCAATTCGTATGGTAATGAAGATTTAAGCTCATGATGTTCCAATTCCATTTCGCATAAAGTTTGCAATTGCCACAAACGAAGATTATGCAAATACATAATATCGAAAGGTTTTGTTGGCGAAATTGAAGCTCCAATATACAAATTATGCTCTACACCATCTGTTTTAAAACGTTCGTAATAATGCGGATAAATCTGTTGCGCTTCAACTTGTTTTCTATCTAAAACAGTTGCCAATCTTTTATTGATAATTGACATTGCATTGTCGAACTTTTTTCTTTCGTGGTAAAACATTCCAGTTTTTTCATCCAGTTTTTCAAAGTACAATTCTTCCAGCTTTTCGCTTTTCGCACTGCTTTTGGTGTTTTTTAAGATCGGATGAATTTCTTCTTCAATGTAACGCTGAACATGTTGTTCTGTATCTGCTTTTAAAGGAAAATCCAATTCGCTTCTAAGCGATTCCAGTTCAAATTTTCTCTGTTCCAAAAGAACAAGATTCGAATTAGATTCTTGATTATCAAAGATCTCTAAAAGAGCTGTAAGCTGGCTTTTTAAATCAATTTTTACAGTTTCATTTCGGTGTTCAGACGAACCTTTAATATCTATTTGTCCATACAGCGGATATACATTTTTAAAGACAATTTCTTTAAAAATATAATCCTTAGTATGATTCATATTCTGAAAGTAATTTTGTGATTCCCTTTTAAACTTCCAATAAACGCTAGGGTGAATTGTAGTATATTCTCGCTGAATAATCGCTTCGATCTGATGTTGCATATCAGTATTGTAACGATCAATTGTATCAGTTAAATAGGGAAGAACCAAATCCAGTTTTGTAGCATTTACGCTATTTAAATCTCTCGGATTTTCAGAAATCAATTCGACAACACCTAATAAATGTCCGCTTTTGATGACTGGTGCAAAAATACAACTCTGAATTCCTTGTTTTAGTAAATGTTCGCCCAGTCTTTTATTGGTTTGTTCTTCAGTGAATTTACTGACATTAGAAATAACAAAAGGCTCTTGATTGTCTAATAGATTTTCGAAAGAACATCCGAAAAAAGCATTTTTACAATCGACTTCCTGATCTGCAGAAAGCAAAAAGCTTTTGAGTTGGTTTTCGTACTTTGCAGGTCGCATGAATTTCTCTTCCTCAGGATTGTAAATAATGAATCCAACTTTCAAGTTTGGAAGATTAAAAATCGATTGAAAAATATTAGAAACCTCCTCGCCAGTTGTAACTGTTTTTGGACCAGGCTTCAATAGATTACTTTTCAATATAGAAATAGCACTTTCGGTCGTTGCATCAAACAAAGAAACAATACCAAAACCTCTTAAAATCCAGCTTCCTTTAGGAAATTTAGATTTCCATAAATCGATATCGTTGTAATTATCTATTAATTGATCGATATCTTCTTGAGTTAAAGGAATAGCGTTTTCAGTAGGAATAATTTCCATGAAATCGGCATTGTATAAAATGCGGTAATGTTTTTCAACGCCATTTTCATCTGGAATATCATAGAAAAATGGCTGATTGAAATCGATATGCTGTTTGTAATAGTTGCTTAAAATTAAACAGCAGTTATTAATGTAAAATTGATGTTCGCTAAAATCACGAATTTCCATGTAAAATTCGTCTCCCGCATTTTTCAAGATTTTCTTGAAGCGCTCCGTATAATTGAAGGAGATATTTTGAAATGGAATCGTTACCGCTTTTATTTCGTTGTGCGTCAATGCAGTCGGAAATAAATCGGCTAATATATTTTTAATTAAAGCTTCATTGTTCTTGATAACCGAATAATCCTGGATTCCAGTCCTAAGTTCCGGAATTAATTCAATCTGTTCTAAAATCGCTTTGGCATAGTTTGATCTGTAATCAATGTCTGATTGTGCAATTTCTTCAAAAGATTCAATTAGCTTGTGAAATGAAATTATAGTGGTAAAAGGACTTTCTTTAAAAAATTGAATATCCATCTGAGTAATTTTTTAATGCAAAATTAAGGATAAATTAAGTATACTCGACATTTTTCGATTTCTTTCCTCTATAGTTAAATAATTCTTTTTCTTATAATTGATGGGTTTCAGGAAGGCCTTTTTTGTTTTAACTAAAAATTAACACTATTAATAACGGAACGATCATTCCGTTATTATATCTTTGTACTGTAATAATTAAATAATCAATAACTTAAAAACAAATAAAAATGAAAAGTTTAGAAAACAAAGTAGCAATCGTGACAGGTGGTAATAGCGGAATTGGATATGCAGCTGCAGCCGATTTTGTATCAAAAGGAGCAAAAGTAATTGTAACGGGAAGAAACAAAGAAGCTTTAGCGAAAGCGGAAACAGAATTGAAAGTTACAGGAATTGTAGCCGATCAATCTGATTTAAAATCAATTGATAATTTGGTTGAAGAAGTAAAAGCAAAATTCGGAAAAGTTGATGTTTTATTCTTGAATGCAGGAATAGCAGCTTTTGCGCCTCTAGATTCAGCCTCAGAAGATCATTACGATAGTATCATGAACGTTAATGTAAAAGGAGTTTATTTTACCGTTCAAAAAGTATTGCCAATTTTAAACGATGGAGGTTCAATTATCTTTAATACTTCCGTAAATGCTCACGTTGGAATGCCAAATTCTAGTGTTTATGCCGCCAGTAAAGCAGCCGTATTATCTTTAAATAAAGTTTTTGCTGTAGAATTGGCCTCAAGAAAAATTAGAGTAAATGCAGTTTCTCCTGGCCCGATTGAAACACCATTGTACGGAAAAGTTGGTTTAGAAAAAGAAGAAGTAGAAGGATTAGGAGCTGCTTTAGGTGAGAAAATTTTATTAAAACGTTTTGGACAAGCTGCAGAAGTTGCAAAAACAGTTAGTTTCTTAGCCTCAGATGATGCTTCGTTTATAACTGGATCTGAAATTGTGGTTGATGGTGGACTTATCGTAAATAGCGTATTATAATTTTTTTGACTAATTCAGGAACGATTGTTCCGTATTTTTATATCTTTGTAGATGAATTTAATTTGAATGTCATGGCTAGAACGAAAGAATTTAATGAAGATCAGGCTTTAGATAAAGCAATAGAAATTTTTTGGCACAAAGGTTACAACGGAACTTCGGCTCAGGATTTGGTAACTCACTTAGGTTTGAGCCGCTCTAGTTTATATGATACTTTTGGCGATAAGCAGCAATTGTTTACAAAGTCTTTACAGCGTTATCAGCAACAATCGCAAGATACTGTCAAAGAGCTTTTAGAAAAATCTGAAAATGTTAAAGAAACATTACAGGCTATTTTTAAGCAGGCTGTTATCGAAAGTTTGGAGGACCGAATTACAAAAGGCTGTTTTATGGTTAACTCGTCTGTTGAATTGGCGATGCACGATGAAGAAATTGCCAAAATTGTAAAAAGCAACAGCCAAACGATGGAAGAAGTTTTTACAAATGCGGTTAAAAAAGGGCAGGAGGCTGGACATATTTCCAAACAGCTTGATGCAAAAGTTTTGGCTCGATTTATCTTTAATAATTATTCTGGAATTCGAGTCTTGGCTCGCGCTGGAGAAAGAAACAAACAAGTTTACGATGATATTGTAAAAGCCGTATTTTCGGTTTTATAACATTAAAATTTAAGACAATAAAAAAACGGCAGTTACATTTGTAACTGCCGTTTTCTGTATTAATAAGTAAGTAATAGAAAATGAAAACTTCTTAGCTTTTTTCTTCTTTGTTGAAGTAAACTAAGTAGTAATACATTTGTTTTTCTTCATCCCAGCCTTTTTCAACAAATTTTTCTGCGCTTTCAGGATTAATAAAATCCATTTTAATCTGAATATGAGTATCCAAATTAATTACATTTTTAATCGATTTTCTAGCGTCAGAAACTGCTGCGTTGGCAATTGGAAATGAGGTAACATCTTCGATGCTGTATTTTTCTCCTTTATCAACTTTATAGTTTTTAAATTCAGGGATCAAATCAGGATTATCAATTACTTCATTCAAGAAATTCTGTTCTTCAAACTGATCATTTTTAGCGAAATAATTCACAGATCGGTTCATAAACATTACTTCCTCTTTCTTGTCTTCTGCTGGCAAAACCACGTCTTTTGCGAAGTTTTGACAGAATTTCAAATATTTTTTAGTGATGAAATTTTCATCTTCAAAAGCATCTACAGATAAAAAGTGCTCTAACCAGTAACGTGCATCATAACGGTTGCTATCTACAGTTAGGATTTTGTATCCTTCTTCTTTTTTGTAGTTGAAAATCAAGCATCCTTTGTCTAATTTATTCAAGTTGATTCCCTGTTGTAAAATCATCTCAAGGTTACTGTTATTTTCTTCAAACTGTAAAAAGTCTGCTTGTAACTCACTTTTAAAAATTCCGATTGCATCAACAACATTGTTGTCAATACTTAAGTTTGTCAAATAAGTTACATAAACCTCTCCGTTTTTAATGTGCGGGTGATTTGACTGCTCGTATAAATGTTTTGTGATGTTTTTAGAAACTTCATGAACATTTGACGGATTTGCAAAAATCTCAGTTGCATACTTAAACATGTCGTTGTAGTCCAAGTCCACTTCGTGTGCAAACTGATAATAGTTTTCTTCTTTTTCTCTAAAAGGCTTAAAAAAGAATTCTTTAATCAAAGGAACAATTTCATCATTTAAGTTGAATGGTTGCTCTGATAAAAAAATAGCTTCATTACGACTTTTGTTTCCAACGCGGTGTATGGAAAGGGTGTCGATGTGGGTATTGAATAAGTTGATCATTTTTTTGAGTTGCTGAGATTCTAAGTTTCTAAGATACTAAGTTTTTTAGATAGTGTCTTTTAATTTTTTGATTAACGACGCTAGCATTCTTTCGATCTCTCGACTATCCTCATATAAAAGGTTAAATTCTTCTTCGTTTATATAAATTATATTTTTTGCAATTTCAAGTTGGGTCTGCATTTCAAATAAGGAGCCTAGAGAAATATATAAAAACCGTAAAAAATCTTTATTACTTTCTCTTCCAGATCCTTCTGCAATATTACTTGGGATTGATACTGAACTTCGACGTATTTGTGAAGTTAAGCCAAAAGTTTCTTCTTTTGGAAAAGTTCTTGTTACTTTATAAACTTTTGTAACTAATGAAATTGATTTCTGCCAGACCAAAATCTTTCTAAAATGACTCATTGTCTTATTTTTTAATTAAATTTAAAAATAAGAAAAATCTTTCAAAGGTAAGAAAAATCTCAGAAACTTAGAGTCTCAGGATCTTAGCAACTTAACGTTAGTTCCAATTTTCCTCAAATCCATAATCTTCGAAGCTGTCATCGCCTTCGAACATGTCAAGATCGTCTTCGTCTAGGTCGTCTTCAAATTCTCCGTAGATGTCATCATGCATGTCATCGGCTTCAAAGTTTTTTTCGATAGCATCTGCTGGCATTTCACCGTGAGAAAACAAAGTTTCTGGGTAAGTAACTCCAACTTGTTCATCTTCAACGGCAGCCAATTCAACTAAGAAAGTCCACATACTGATGAAGTCATAAACGTAGATAATTTTAGTATTTTCTTTGTCTAAAATACTAGATAACGGATAATCGTTCATGGTTCTTATTTCGCCAGGAACATCTCCTGTATCGAAAAGCGGAATTTCATCTTCTTGATTCCAAGTATCATCACAAGTATAAAATGAAGCCACTTCTGATCCGTCAAAGCCAAAAGAGTTGAAGATTGCATTGTGTAAATCCTCAAGAGTATCTTCCTCAAGAATAGCAATGTCTCTAAAAATATCTTCTTCGGCGTCTAGAATAACTCTAAATTTATAAACCATAATCTTTGTTTTTATTGAGAGGTCAAAGGTAAAATATAAAAAACGAAATACGAATTGTGAATTACGATTTGTTGAAAAGATTTTAGAAAATTGATTGTCAATAGTTTGTCAGGCTGAGCGAAGTCGAAGCCCTTTCCCAATTGGAATGCCCTTGGACTTCGCTCAGGGTGACATACAATAGCATAAAACTATTTTCTCGCCAGTCTTTTTCTAATTTTATGATAATGTTTGTGATAAGTGTTGTGGCTTGGATAACTTCTGCTTGAAGTCATATTATTAAAAATCAAAGCCGTGAAAAGCAATATCATAACTCCTGTAAAAACGGGAGAAAGCACATACATATAACCTAAGGCTTTTACTTTTTCTGTTCCGATAACTGCAATTAAAGCTGTTGCTCCTCCAGGCGGGTGAAGCGTTTTGGTAATCTGCATTAAAATAATGGCTATTGAAACCGCTAAAGGTGCTGCAATCCACATAATGTCTGGAACTAGTTTATGGACCGTAACGCCTACAAGAGCAGAAATTACGTGTCCGCCAACTAAATTTCGCGGCTGAGAGAACGGACTCTGAATAATTCCGTAAACTAAAACACTCGATGCTCCAAAAGAACCAATTAAATAAACGGCATCAGGCCCAGAAAAATGTATGGATTGTACATAAGCTAAAATTCCGATTCCGACGAAAGAACCTAAAAATGACCAAAAGTGTTCCTTATAATCTATTAAAGTTTCTTTGTAAAGAATGTAACGTGTTTTGCGATAGCTTCTTTTTATTTTTTCAGTTGGCATTATTGTGGTATTATATTTTACTCGTTATGCTTTTAAATATACTTTGCTGTACGTTTTTAATTCCAGATTATTATTAGTCTGTAAATTATTTAACTAAACTTGGAGAATAACTATAAACGGTATACGGATAAATTGTTTTTGCAGTGTATTTTGAAATTAAACAAACTACAAGAATTGGGAAAAACAAAGTATAATCGTTTGTTAATCCGCAAACCAAGAATATTGCTGTAAAAGGCGCATGAATACTTGCACTAAGAACCGCAGCCATTCCGATAATCATAAAGTTAACCGGAATTACATTTACATGGAAAAAGCTGTTTAAGATCGAAGCCAATAATAATCCTAAAAATGCTCCGATGAATAAACTTGGAGCAAAAACACCTCCATCACCTCCAGAAGCCAATGTTATTGAGGTTACAATTGGTTTTAGAATTAAAATTCCGATAAATGTTAAAGCCAAAGTTATAGTCAATTGGGTTTGAGGTGCGTTTCCAAAAATTCCTTTAATGGCGTGATAACCTTCTCCATATAATTGAGGGAAAAAGAATAAGGAAATACTTAAAACCGCTGAACCTAAAATGATTTTGTAATAATGGGTGTCGATTTTACCAAATTGTGATTTGAAGAATAAGACACAACGTGTTAGGTAAACCGAATTCATTCCAGCTAAAATTCCTAAAAGAATGAAGTACGGAATTGCTTTTAAATTCCAAGTTGCAATTGAAACGGCAAATAAAGGTTCTTCTTTTAAAATCGTTAATAAACCAAATGCAATAGAAACCGCGATTAAATTTGAAATGATAAATGCACGGCTTACTTTTCTAGAAATTACTTCGAAAGCAAATAAAACTCCCGCAATCGGACTGCTGAAAAGTGCCGTAACTCCTGCTGCAACTCCCGCACATATTAATTCTGTTTTGTATTGACGGAAAACATTTTCTTTTTCATGCGCAACAGATCCAATAGTTGCTGTAGCGACAACGGTAGAAACTTCGATTCCTGTTGAACCTCCAAAAATAACCGTTAGTAATCCGTTTATGAAATGCGACGGAATTTTATAAGATGGAAGATTTTTAGATTTTGATGCTGTGCTTTCAAAAACTTCTTTGATTCCTTTATTTTCTTTTTTCTTAAAAAGATATTGCCTTAAAAAATAAATTACCGATAATCCGAAAACTGGAAATACGATATAAAAAATAGGGTGTACCGATACTTCGTGAAAGAAGATTTCTTCGTAGTATTCTGTTATTTTTTTTAGTGAAATTCCGAGAAAGGCAGAAAGAAAGCCAATTAAGATAGAAACAATAACTAATTTTCGGAGTTTAATTAATTGATGATTTTTTTTGATTTGCGCCGTTTTGTTCATCATTATAAGTTTGAGAATTCCGCATTTTTTTCTGCGGATTACAAAATTAAGCATCAAATTCGGTTTTTTCTAGGAAATATTCATTTTAGTGTGTTAAAATGAATATAAACAGGAAAATTCTTTCGTAAAAAAGAGACAAAGTTACAGAGTTACAAAGGAACAAAGTTTTATGCGGAGGCATTAAATATTTGATTTCGCATGATGAAATTTGAATTGCCTCCAACTTTAGTTGGAGGTTGAAAATAAAAGAGAGAAGGGCTTTAGCCCAATACGTTTTGTCTGGCTAAAGCCCTTTTGGCACTATAATTTATTCATGCAACTAAAGCTGGACTCAATTCAAAAGAATATTACTATAAACCTTTGTCCCTTTGTAACTCTGTTACTTTGTCCCTCTCATTTATCTCTCATAAAACTCAATTGGCAATAAATCAGGATCTGCAATAAAAGTGAAACGTTTTTCGGTTGTTTCATCAATTCTAATCGGTTCAGATTCTATGTTTTTTGAAGTTAAAAAAGCAATTGTTTCTTCCAGATTAATAACTTCAAAAGCCAAATGTCTTAAACCAACAGCCTCAGGTCTAGAAGGTCTTTTCGGTGGATCTGGAAATGAAAATAATTCAACAACATACGAACCATTTAAAGCTAAATCTAATTTATAAGACTGGCGTTCTTCGCGATAGATTTCTCTAATTATGGTTAAACCTAAAATCTGTGTATAGAAGTGTTTCGATTTTTCGTAATCGGAACATAAAATAGCAATATGATGAACTTTATTAAGGGTAAGCATTATGATTTTGATTCAGGTTCTTGATTTAATTTTCGAATGACTTTTGCAGGATTTCCAACGGCTAATGAGTTGTCTGGAATATCTTTTGTAACCACAGATCCAGCGCCAATAACACAGCCTTTTCCTATTGTTACGCCTGGGCAGATAACAGAATTTCCGCCAATCCAGCAATCGTCTCCAATTGTAACAGGATAAGCATTTTCTAATGTTTTTCTTAATTCAGCGTCAAGCGGATGTGAAGCGGTATAAATTTGAACATTTGGCGCAATAAATACATTAGAACCAATGTTTACCGGTGCGCAGTCCAAAACAACACAATTCACGTTAAAATAAACATTTTCTCCAGCAAAAATATTATAGCCATAATCGCAATGAAATGGCGGTTCAATATATAAACCTGCTCCAGCATTTGGAATCAGTTCGTTTAAAATCTCTTTTGCTTTTTTAGTAACTCTATATTCTTTTACATTTAAGCTGTGTAAAAGGTTTTTTGCGGCGCGACGGCCTTTTAGTAATTCTGGATCAAAGGCATTATAATATTCGCCAGAGATCATTTTTTCTTTTTCTGTTTTCATATTTTACATTTTCGTCTTGGCAATTTTGTCGTGTATTTTTACAGTTTCCTGCAAAGCTGCGGTGCAGTACCAAGGCGTTAATTCGGCTTCGAGTAAATTGGCCTTTATGGCTGGATCAGTGGCAACAAGAGCTTTGGCTTCTTCTATGGTTTCTACATTAAAGATGTAAATACCACGATAATTTCTGTCATTTTTCATGAATGGTCCTGCAACAACCAGTTTTCCTTCTTTGGCTAATTTACCAATGTTTTCCATGTGACCTTCAAAAAGTTTTTTGGTTTCTTCTTTAGAAGCGGTTGTATTGCTTCCCGATTTTAAAAGACAAAAAACATATTTCTTCATTCCGTATTCGTCGGCATGGAGAGATTTTGCGAGGTTTTCATCATATTTCACTTCAGTTTCTTGCGAAAAACCGATTGCATTAAAAACCAAAAATGCGAGAACAATTAGTGAATTTTTCATCTAAATAATTTAAGTTTAAAAAAGATATTTTTTAAAATTGGTCTCAATCTTGTCATTTCGACGAAGGAGAAATCGCGCTAGAAACTCTACAACGAAATTCCAATCTATGTTGAGCTACTAACGGAGATTCCTCGTTCCTCGGAATGACATCGCAACGTATTAAAGCAATTTCTTCAAAATAACAATTTGTCCCAAATGATAAACATCATGCTGAATAATCCCGTGAATGTGTTCGTAATACGTATGACCGTTATTAACATAAATCTTCGATAAATCTTCGTCATTAAAATCGTCAAAAAAAGCATTCCAAGAGTCTTGAGATTTTGCTAAGGTTTGAAGAGATTGTTCCCATGCAGCTTCAGAAGGATCTAAAACAGGAACAAAATAATTATGATCTGGAGTAATAATTACTTCGCCCTGCATGCGTTCTAAAATATTTCTTCTCCATTGAATCAAATGATTTACAATTTCCCAGATGGTATTCAGGTTTGGGTTTATTTTTCTGTAAGCTTGCTCAGCTGTAACATTTTTTAAAGTATTGTCTAAATTAACTTCAAGCCATGGATTTCCATTATAAATAGACTGATATAGATTTGAAATTCGTTTACTTTCTGACATAAAATGATGATTTTGGTTTTCCTAGCTAAGATACAAATTAGTATTTTACAACTCATCCTCGAAAATCTACAATTGGGTTATTATATATTTTTTAACGTTTAATGTTAAAATACATTTGCTTCATCAAAAACCAAAGATGACATGAAAACCAAATTATTTTTTACCCTTAGTTTTTTATTTTTTACTGCAGTAATTTTTGCTCAAAATACAATTTCAGGAAAAGTAGTAGATCAAAAAGGAAAACCAGTTGCAGGTGCAAACATATATATTGACGGAACTTATGATGGAGCAACAAGTTCTGAAACTGGAGGTTTCTCTTTTGAAACGACAGAAACAGGAAACAAATTTTTAGTAGTGAGCTTTTTGCTTTTTGAAACTTTCAAACAAGAAATTGATGTTGCCAATTATAAAGACCAAACGGTAAAATTAAGAGAAAATGTTAATGCTCTAGATGCGGTTGTGATTACAGCTGGAACTTTAGAATCTGGAGACAAGGCAAGAGTTTCTGTTTTAAAACCTCTGGATATTGTTACAACAGCTGGGTCTGCTGGAAATATCGTGGCGGCATTACAGACTTTGCCAGGAACGCAGTCAGTTGGGGAAGACGGACGTTTGTTTGTACGTGGAGGTGAGGCGAGCGAAACGCAGACTTTTGTTGACGGAATTCGTGTAGCACAGCCTTACGGTGCAACAACGAACAATTTACCAACAAGAAGCCGTTTTTCTCCTTTCTTATTTAGCGGAATCGCATTTTCTACGGGTGGTTATTCTGCAGAATATGGTGAAGCTTTATCAAGTGTTTTGCTTTTAAATACCCAAGATGAGGAAGATCATGAAAAAACAGATATAGGATTAATGACGGTTGGTTTGAGTTTGGGAAATACACAGAAATTCAAAAAAAGTTCTTTAAGCGTAAATATGGCTTATATCAACTTGGCTCCTTATCAGGCTGTGATTCCGCAAAATGTAGATTGGAATAATCCGTATCAATCGCTTGGAGGCGAAACGGTTTACAGATATAATTTCACAAATGGAATTTTTAAATTGTATGCTTCATTCGATTCTGAAAAATTCGATTTAAATCAGAAAAACGTCAATTTCGAAAACCCGATTCGAACCGACATGAACAATAACAACTTCTATTTGAATTCTTCATACAAAGGAAGTTTTGGAACAGGATGGCAGATTACTTCTGGGGTTAGTTACGGTTACAGCAAAAACAAACTTAAATATGATATCACGGGAGTTGATAGTCAGGAAAATGCAGCTCAGTTGAAATTGAAATTAAGCAAGAAATTTTCAAACTATTTTAAATTGTCTTTCGGAACAGATTATTTCATTACAAAATACAATGAAAATGTAGCCGATAATATTGCGCTTGATGTTACAAATGGTTACGATTCGAACATTTTTGCAGCATATACAGAAGGGGATGTTATGTTTTCTAAAAAACTAGCTTTAAAAGTAGGTTTGAGATTTTCTAATAACAGTTTGCTAAACGAAAACCATATTGCGCCAAGAGCCTCATTAGGATATAAAGCTTCAAAAAGCAGCCAGTTTTCTTTTGCTTACGGAGATTTTACTCAGACGCCAGTTGTAGATTATATTAAGTTTTCTAAATACCATCAGTTTGAAAGCGAAAAGGCAAGTCATTATATTTTGAATTATACGTTTACAAGACCTGGGCAAACCCTTAGAGCAGAGGCTTATTACAAAGATTACAGCAATTTAGTACAATACAACACAAGAGATATTCAGTACAATTCGGTTTTCAATAACAACGGATCGGGTTATGCAAAAGGATTGGATATTTTTTGGAGAGATAGCAATTTGTACAAAAACTTAGAATATTGGATTTCCTACTCTTATATCGATTCAGAAAGACAATATAAAAACTTTCCTTACCTGGCAACTCCAAGTTTTATTGCAAATCATAATTTATCTGTTGTAACGAAATATTTTATTACAGATTGGAAATCGCAAGTTGGTTTTACAAACAGTTTCAGTACAGGACGTCCGTACAATGATCCGAACCAGACGCAATTTATGAACGGAAAAACAAAATCATACAATAGTTTGAGTTTTAACTGGGCCTATTTATTAACAACACAAAAAATCCTTTATTTCTCGGTTTCAAATGTGTTAGGAACACAAAATGTTTTCGGATACGATTATGCTAGAAATCCAGATCCAAGTGGAGTGTATCAAAGACAAGCCGTGGTTCCAACAGCAGATAGATTCTTCTTCGTAGGTTTCTTCTGGACGATTAGCCAGAATAAAAATGAGAATCAGTTGAAAAACTTGTAGTTTTTGGTATAGATGCTAAGTTGCTAAGATTCTAAGATACTAAGAGAAAAACTTAGAATCTTAGCAACTCAGAATCTCAGAAACTTAAAAAAAACAATTCAGTAACTAAAATCAACAACTCAGTAGCATTTAATTTTAAAAGACTAAAAACCAACATACTTTTGAAGTGTAAATTAAAAAAGTCGCTAAGTGGCTAAGATTCTAAGATGCTAAGTTTAAAAAGCTTTGAAACTTAGATTTCTTACAAACTTAGAGGCTAAAAAAAGAGTTTTAATCATCAATTAAATTCGAGAGAATAAGTTGCTAAGACTCTAAGAAACTAAGAAAAAAACTTAGAAGCTTAGCAACTCAGAACCTTAGAATCTTAAAAAGAAAAACTTAGAATCTCAGAATCTTAGAACCTTAGTAACTTAAAAAAAGAAACCATGACCAAAATTATCACAATAACCATCTTATTTATCTGCAGCTTAATGTCTGCACAAAATACAAAATTAACTGTCGCTGTTTCAGGTTTAAAAAATGATACAGGAGTTGTAAAAGTGGGATTATATAATTCAGACGGAACTTTCCTTAAAACAACTTACAAAAGTTTGGCTTCGGAAATTAAAGACAATAAAGCAGTTGTAACTTTTGATAATCTTCCTGCGGGAGAATATGCAATTTCTACGTATCATGATGAAAACAGTAACCGAAAGCTGGATAGAAACGCAATGGGAATGCCAGTAGAAGAATATGCAGCTTCAAACAATGCAAAAGGATTTATGGGGCCTCCTTCGTATCAAGATGCTAAATTTAATGTCAGTAAAGATTCAAAAATTGAAATTGTATTCTAAAAAATAAATAACTAATCTATATAAACAAAACCATTAATAATTTATAAAATGAAAAAAATCATCACTTTAATCGCACTATTTGTAGTAGTAATAAGTTCAGCCCAGACACAATTTGAACAAGGAATGAATAAAGCATTCGGACTTTGGAAAGAAGGAAAAAATACAGAAGCTTCTGCTTTATTCGAAAGAATTGCGGCGGCTGAAAAAAACAGTTATCTGCCCAATTACTATGTAGCTTTGATCAATGCGACAGCTGTATTTACAGAAAAAGACAAAACTAAAATCGATTTATTATTGACAAAAGCGCAAGATGCATTAGATATCGAATTGATAAAGGATCAAGCCAATTCAGAATTATACGTAATGCAGGCTTTAATTTACACAGGATACGTTGTAGCCGATCCAATGACAAACGGGATGAAATATTCTGGTAAAGTGATGGAAGCTTACGCAAAAGCAAAAGCGCTAGACCCAAACAATCCGAGAGCCGTTTTTGGTGAAGCAGATTACCAATTAGGAGGTGCGAAATGGACAGGAGTAGATACAAAACCTTTATGCGCGCAAGTTGATAAATCTATTGAACTTTTTAATACTTTTAAACCAGCTACACCTTACGCTCCAAAATGGGGATTGGATAGAGCATTAGAAATTCAAAAAACTTGTAAATAATTCAATAGTTTATAAAACATTATGATATTAAAACCTAATTTGTTAAAAGCATGCTTCGTTGGAGGAATAGTATTTTTATTTTCTTTTCTAATTCGGTTCGCCTCTTTAGGGACAGCAGTTTTTACCAAGAATCTTTACATTTATTTCTTGTACTGCATGCTTTACAGTGTGGTTTTGTATATCGTAAACGTTGTTCTTTTTGAGTTTTTAGATAGGGTTTTTCGAGAAAATCCATATTCGCTAAAGAGAATCTTAATTGGTTTTGCAAGTTCGTTTTTAATATCGATGATTGTAATTGGAGTATTGCGTTTGTTTACAAGTGTAATAATCGAGAATAAAACAATCATAGGTTTTCTTGCCAATGAAAAAGCAGAAAATTATATCGAATCTGCAGTAATGACTTTTATTGTGCTTTTGTTTTTTCATGGACTTAATTTTTATAAACTCTATCAGGAAAATAAAGTAACGCAGCAGAAAATTATTGCGGGAACGGCAAATGCCAAATTCGAAAGTTTAAAAAATCAGATCGATCCGCATTTTCTTTTTAACAGCTTAAATGTTCTGAGTTCTTTAATAGAAGAAAATCCAGACAATGCGCAGCGTTTTACAACTTCTCTTTCTAAAATTTATCGATATGTTTTAGAACAGAAAGACAAAGAATTGGTTTCGGTTGAAGACGAATTGTCATTTGCAAAAACCTATATGAATCTGCTGAAAATGCGTTTCGAAAATAGTTTGTTTTACGAATTGCCAACAGAAAACATTAATCCAGAAGCCAAAGTGGTGCCACTTTCTTTACAGTTATTGCTGGAGAATACTGTAAAACACAATGTAGTAAGCGAACAAAAACCGCTTCATATTAGAATTTTTATTGATAAAGATTATCTGGCGATTCAGAATGATCTTCAGAAAAAAGAAGTTTTGCAGGATAGGCAAGGTGTCGGATTGCAAAATATTGTAAACAGATACGGAATTATAACAGATAGAAAAGTGAAAGTTGATCAGGATGAGAAGAATTTCACTGTTAGAATTCCAATTTTAACCAAACAAATTGCGGTTATGGAAATGAGTGCAGAATATACCGACGAAGCAAAAGCTTACTATAGAGCCAAAAAAAGAGTAGAGGAACTGAAAGGATTTTACGGAAATTTAATTTCATATTGTTGTGTGATTCCGTTCTTGGTTTTTATTAATCTAAAATTTTCACCAGGATTTCAATGGTTTTGGTTTTCAGCTTTAGGCTGGGGATTTGGAGTTGCAATGCATGCTTTTAAAGTTTTTGGATACAGCTCAGATTGGGAAGAAAGAAAAATTCGCGAGATTTTAGAGAAAGATAACAAACAAAAAACGTGGAAATAATGGAAAATAATTTCACAGAAACGGTTCGCTATTATGACGCTCAGAAAAAAGTAAAAGAGATAAGAGGATTTTACGAGCATTTGACTGTCTACGTTTTATGTAATCCGATTGTGATTGTGGTAAATTATATGACTTCTCCAGAATACCTTTGGTGGATTTGGTCTGTAATGGGCTGGGGAATAGCCATAATCTTGCACGGACTGAAAGTTTTTAGTCTTCCGCCTTTCTTTAATCAGAAATGGGAACAGAAAAAGATTCAGGAAATTCTAGAAAAAGAAAATAAACAACGATTAGAAAATAGTCATGGAAACAAATTTGAGTAACGATCAAGAAGAAGTTATCTTGAAAGATTTGGCAACCAAAAAAGTGATTCAGTTAAAATATTTTTACAAACACTTATTTGTTTATGCCATTGCAATGATCCTTTTTCTTTTAAAAGAATATACCTATCTGCCATTGCAATTTTTTCCGATAAAATATCTCAATTGGGTAGTTGTAATTATTTGGTCGGCTGTTATAGTGGGTTCTGCAATCGATTTGTTTGCTTCCTATAAGATTTTTGGACATGAATGGGAAGAACGAAAATTGAGAAGCATTTTAGAAAAAAAATATAAAAAACAAAAATGGGAATAATCATGGAAACGAATTTAAGCGAGGAAGAAAGATATATTCAGGCAAGAAAAAAAGTTGAAAATTTAAAAGGATTTTACGGAAATCTAGTTGCTTATATATTGGTAAACGCAATTTTGATTTTTATAAACCTTTATACATCACCTCAATATCTATGGTTTTTTTGGCCATTATTATGGTGGGGAGTTGGAGTAGTTTTTCACGGATTAAAAGTTTTTGAGGTTTTTCCAGGAATGGGTAAAGAATGGGAAGAAAGAAAAATCAAAGAGTTTATGGAGAAGGAAAAACAGAATAAAAATAAGTGGAAATAATTAAAATATAGTTATGGGACGTTTTAGAAGAAACATGTACGAAGATTACACCAAACAGCATTTTGGAGAATATACAGATGACGAAAATTATAATGCAGCTTATAGAAGAGTAAAAAAACTGAAAGGATTTTACTCACACCTTAAAGTTTACATTATTGTCAATATCATCATCATTGTATCCAGTTTAACCCGAGATAATTCTAATGTAGGATTGGACTTTAGCGGTTTGACGGAATGGCACACGTACTCTACTGCACTTTTCTGGGGAATTGGTTTACTAGCTCACGGATTATCTGTATTTGGTACTGATTGGTTTTTTGGATCAGATTGGGAGAAAAGAAAAATCCAAAAATACATGGAAAAAGAGACCGCAAATAAAAATAAATGGGAGTAACTTTGACTTCATAATTTTTTCAAATTTCACATTATAGTAAATGATCACATTAATTATAGAAGACGAAAAACCAGCGGCGAGATTGTTGCAAAGAAAACTTGAAAAGTTAGATGTAACCGTAGAAACAATGCTTCACTCTGTTGAAGAATCGGTTCATTGGTTTGAAAATAATCCACATCCAGATTTGATTTTTTTGGATATCCAGCTGTCAGATGGTTTATCATTTGAGATTTTTGAAAAAATAGATATCAAAAGCGCTATCATTTTTACAACGGCGTATGATGAGTACGCTTTAAAAGCTTTTAAATTAAATAGCATAGATTATCTTCTCAAACCTATTGATGAAGACGATCTAGAAACAGCGGTTTCAAAATATAAATCTCGCCTTCCAAAAACAGCAGAAACTTCAAATTTGCAATTGGACTTTGAGCAGATTCGACAGATGTTATCTAATCCTTTTGAAAAGACATACAAAAAGAGGTTTACGGTTAAAATTGGTCAGCATTTAAAAGTCATTACTACAGAAGAAATAGAATGTTTTTTTAGTGAAAACAAAGGAACTTACATTCATACCTACGACAATCGCGATTATTTGATCGATTCGACTTTGGAGATTTTAGAACAAGAACTCGATAAGAAGGATTTCTTTCGCGTAAGCAGAAAATTTATTATTCCGTTAAAAGCAATTAAAGAAATTCAGGTTTATACTAATTCTCGACTTAAAGTGATTCTTCCAACTTATAAGGAAGATGAGGTCATTGTAAGCCGAGAAAAAGTACAAGATTTTAAGACTTGGTTGGGATAGAAGCTTTTATTAAAATTAGAAATTCAACAGATTTTAATTTAATAAAACCCCAGAGGGGTGAAATATTTATAGAATTGCAATAAACAATTAAAATAAGCTCCGGAGGAGCGGCATATATTAAAACTGAAAAAAATAAATATGTCGCTCCGCTGGAGCTTTATATTGTAAACTTTTATCTTTTGCTATAAATATTTCGCTTCTCCGAAGCTCATAAAAAAAGCTGTCTCAAAAGACAGCTTTTTTATGTTTTAATATATTCGATTTTATTTGCTCAATCTATGCAATGTATATGTCATTGCACTCAAAAGGAAAAACGCCATAATCTGGTGAATTAATCCTAAAGCCAATGGCACGCTGTATAATAAAGTGAAAACGCCCAATAAAAACTGAATGAAAACAAAAACGACTAAAGTTTTGATTCCGTTTGCTTGTGTATGTGTAAGCGTATATTTTTTGCTTTTGAAGAAAAGGAAAAGAATAATCGCGACTACTACATAAGCAAAAGTTCTGTGTACAAACTGAACACCACTTTTTCCTTCAATTAAGTTTTTTACTAAAGAAGATTGCTCAATAAAAACCGATTCGTGAATAAATTCTCCGTCACTCATTAAAGGCCAGTGATTATGAATTAGTCCCGCATTTAAACCTGCTACAAATCCGCCGTAAATGATTTGAATTAGAAGAGCAACCAAAGCATAACGCGCAATATTTCTAAGCGGTAAAATCTTGTTGATATTTCTTTCTGGATAAATCAAATCAAGCGCAACCCAAAGTGTGTATGCGAAAGTAATGAATGCAAAAGTTAAGTGTAAAGAAAGTCTAAAGTGGCTTACATCTGGATTGTCAATTAATCCGCTTCTTACCATAAACCAACCTAAAAATCCTTGGAAAGCTCCCATTGCCAAAAGAACGATACATTTTTTAATCGTATCTGTATCTAATTTCTTTTTGGCTAAAAAGTAAACAAACGGAACAAAGAAAACTAAGCCAATAATACGTCCGATAAAACGGTGAAACCATTCCCAAAAATAAATAAATTTATAGTCGGCTAATTGAAAATCGTTATGAATGTTGATTTTCTGATACTCTGGAAATTTTTTGTACTCGTCAAAGGCGGCTTGCCATTTGGCGTCTGTTAAAGGCGGAAAGGTATCGGTTACCAAATGCCAATCCGTCATTGATAAACCTGAATTGGTTAAACGGGTAATTCCTCCCACGACAACCATTAAAAACAATAAAACACAGCCTGATAGTAACCAAATGATTACTGATTTATTCTCTTTTTTCATTTTATTAAATAATACTTATTTCTCAACTTTTTTTAAGCCCAATTTCTCCGCTCTTTTAATCACAAAATCATAAGCCGCCTGATATTCATTCGGTATAACACCTTCCAAAATAGCTTCTTTTACTGCTTCTTTTAAAATTCCGATTTCACGTGAAGGTTTTAAATCGAACATTTCCATAATTTCTTCTCCAGAAATAGGAGGCTGGAAATTACGAACATGATCTCGTTCTTCTACTTCAACGATTTTCTTGCGTACGAGTTCGAAATTTTTATGATATTTCTTGAATTTTGCTGGATTTTTGGTTGTGATATCTGCCTCGCACAAAGTCATTAAATTTTCTACATCTTCACCAGCATCAAAAACCAAACGGCGAACCGCGCTGTCGGTTACAATATCCTGCGCCAAAACAATGGGACGTGAACTCATAATAACCATTTTCTGTACAAACTTCATCTTGTGGTTCAATGGCATGTGCAAACGTTCAAAGATTTTCTTTGCCATTTTTCCGCCCAAGAATTCGTGTCCGTGAAAAGTCCAACCTTGTTTTTTGGTGAAACGTTTAGTGGGTGCTTTCCCAATATCGTGTAATAATGCCGACCAGCGTAACCAAACATCATTTGTATTTGGACAAATATTGTCGACAACTTCCAAAGTATGGTAGAAATTGTTTTTATGCGTATGACCTTCAATTTCTTCAACCTGATTCAAAGCGGTCAATTCAGGTAAAATAATATCCAAAAGGCCTGTTTTGTATAAAAGTAAAAATCCTGTAGAAGGTTTATCCGTCATAAGAATTTTGTTTAATTCATCAACGATTCTTTCGCCAGAAATAATTTTAATGCGATCTGCATTTTTTGTAATTGCATTCAAAGAATTTTCTTCGATTTCGAAATTCAATTGCGTTGCAAAACGAATCGCACGAAGCATTCGCAAAGGATCATCAGAATAAGTAATATCTGGATCCAAAGGCGTTTTGATTGTTTTATTTTCTAAATCTCTTAAACCATCAAAAGGGTCTAAAAGATCTCCAAAATTGTTTTTATTTAAAGATAAAGCAAAAGCATTGATTGTAAAATCACGACGGTTTTGATCATCCTGCAAAGTTCCGTTTTCCACAATCGGATTTCGGCTATCACGATTATATGATTCTTTTCGGGCACCAACAAATTCAATATCCGTATCTTCAAAACGAAGCATGGCAGTTCCGTAAGTTTTAAAAACCTGAACTTTTGGTTTATTCGGAAGTAAATCGGAAACTTTAAGCGCTAATTCGATGCCGCTTCCAACAGCAACTACATCAATATCTTTTTTAGAACCTCGATTTAAAAGCAAATCACGAACAAATCCTCCTATCACATAAGAGTCGATTTTTAATTCCTGAGAAGCTTTCGAAATAACATCGAAGATTTTGTTTTGTAAAGCAGTTTTGTAATTTGTTTGTATCGCCACGAATTCATTAATTTTTATAAAATAATACGTTTATGTTCAAGTGAGGTAGAATTAAAGTTTGCTAAAATGGCTAATTTATTTTTGGAAACTTTTAGATAATTAAGACATTGTGAAATGTATTTTGGATGTAAATAATCGCTTGATTTTATTTCAAGTATAATTTGATCAAACAAAACAAAATCAGCATAAAATTTATGATCTAATATTATGTCTTTATAATTTACCAAATATTCTTTTTCTCTTTCAAATGGAATATTGGCTTTCTTGAATTCATATTCTAAAGCATCTTTATATACAATTTCAGAAAAGCCTCCACCTAAATTTCTATGAACATCAAATAAAATTCCCATTATCTGATAGCTTTCCTGCTGATACAATATTTTTGACATAGTCTAAATTTTTTCCGCCACGAATTCACGAATTTTTCTAATTAATTTTTTAAAAAGTTAATTCGTGAATTTGTGGCTATTATTTAGAATACAACTTTCAATTTTTGTATTGAAAATGTTTTTGGAATTTTATGGTTGCAAATTTACAACATAGAAAATGCCTTTTATAATCTACAGCCTAATTTTTTGAGTAAATTCACAATTTTTCAATTCAATTTTATGAAAATAAAAAACACTGATGGCGACCTATACGAATTAATCTAAATTTTCCGCCACGAATTCACGAATTAATTTTAATCCATTTCGAATAAATTAGAGTAATGAATTACCCGAATTCATTCGAAATTAAACTCAAAGATTGTAAAAAATGAATTCGTGAATTCGTGGCAAAAAAAAAATATACGCTCATAGAACAAATCAATTACGATAATCTGTTTTTAGAAATGCAATTTGTATTTTTGAATCATAGAAAAATGCACACATGAAAATTGTTATATCTCCAGCGAAATCATTGAATTTCGAAAAAGAATTACCAACATCTCAATATACAGAACCTTCATTCTTAAAAGAAGCAAGAGTGGTTCATAAAGTAGTAAAAGAAAAAAAGCCTTCTGAATTATCAGAATTAATGTCTATCTCAGACAAACTAGCCGATTTAAACTGGAAGAGAAATCAGGAGTGGAAAACGCCTTTCACATCAGAAAATGCTCGTCCGGCAGTTTATACTTTCGATGGCGACGTTTATACAGGTTTAGATGCTTATACAATTCCGTTAGAAAAACTAGATGATTTACAAGATAAACTTCGAATTCTATCAGGTCTTTACGGTCTTTTGAAACCGCTTGATTTAATGCAGGCTTACCGTTTGGAAATGGGAACAAAAATGCCGGTTGGTGAATCTAAAAATCTGCATGAATTCTGGAAACCAACTGTGACTAAAGCTTTGAATAAAGAATTGAAAAAAGACGAATTGTTTGTGAATTTAGCGAGCAATGAATATTTTTCGGCGGTTGATGTAAAAGCTTTAAAAGTTCCTGTAATCACTCCAGATTTCAAGGATTATAAAGATGGAAAGCTAAAAATGATCAGTTTCTTTGCGAAAAAGGCCAGAGGTATGATGGTTCGTTATATTATCGATACAAACGCTGAAACTATTGACGATTTAAAAGGTTTCAATTACGATGGATATCAGTTTGATGCGAATCTTTCTAAAGGGAATCACTTAGTTTTTACAAGGTAACTTTTTTAAGGCGCTGAGGTTCTAAGCTTTTTAGACCGAAAAGGCACAAAGTTTAACGCAAAGTTCGCAAAGTTTTTTATGATAAAGCTTTGCGAACTTTGCGTTTTTTGGCCTCTTAAAAATATAATCTTTGCGTCCTTTGCGGTTAAAATTAAAATAAAAAACAACGCCGAATTCAATTAAGAATTCGGCGTTTATGCGTATTATAAAATTATTATTATCATTAATGCATTGCGTCGGCTGCACTAATTTTGTTCTTCCCTTTTTTAATAAAGAGAATAATCGGTATGCAACATAAAAACATGATTCCTAAATAAAGGAAAATATCCATATATGCCATTACAGTACTTTGCTTCATGACTGACATTTCAATAGCTTGATACGCTTTTTTCAAAGCAACATCTGCACTATATCCTTTTGCCATGAACGCGTGCTGCATTCCTGCAATTCGTTGCTGTACTTCAAACTTGGCAGGATCTAGGTTATTAATTAAATCTACTCTATGCGATTGGCTGAAACGTGTGATGAAAGTCGTAATGATCGCGATACCAAAAGACCCGCCTAACTGACGCATCATTCCTGTAAATGCTGCTCCTTCACCAATTTGTTTTCCTTTCAAAGTAGAAAGAGAAAGTGTTGTAATAGGTACGAAAAGTAGTCCTAAACCAATACCTCTTAAAATTAAAGGCCAATACATATGTTCAACTCCTGTATCTGGTGTCATTCGGCTATACATCATAAAAGTAAAGAAGAAGAAAACTAAAAATCCTACTCCAACCATATAACCTTGCGGTACACCTTTCTGAATCATATTTCCCACAAATGGCATCATGATCGCCGTTGTAATAGATCCAGGAATCAATAATAATCCTGCATCAGTTGCTGTCCATCCTAAAATAGACTGCGTGTAAATCGGAATGATTAATGTTGAACCATAAAGACCAAAACCAAGAATAAAACACATTATAGTTCCAATTCTAAGGTTACCATCTTTTAAAACGCTTAAGTTTACGATCGGATGTTTGTAGGTAAGCTCTCTCCAAATAAAAAGAACCAATCCTAAAACTGTCACAACACTTAAGGTTACAATAAGTGAATCGTTAAACCAGTCGTCTTGCTGTCCGTGCTCTAAAACGAATTGTAAAGAACCGATAAAGGCACTCAACAGAATGATTCCCCACCAGTCAACCTGATTGGCTTTTAGTTTTTCTCCATATTTCGGACTTCTAACAAATGTTAAAGCCAAAATAGTTGCAATAATTCCCAACGGAATATTGATATAGAAAATATAAGGCCAGGAATAATTATCTACTAAATATCCTCCCAAAGGAGGACCTAGAGTTGGACCAACAATTACACCCATACCGTAAATAGCCTGTGCCATTCCACGTTTTGCTACTGGGTAACTTTCTGTAATAATCGTTTGGGCTGTTACTAGTAAAGCTCCTCCACCCATACCTTGTACGAAACGGAAAGCTACAAGCTCCCAAATATTTGTGGCATTACCACACAAAAAAGAACAGACTGTAAATATTATAATGGAAGCCACAAAATAGTTACGTCTTCCAAATTGCTGCGATAGCCAGCTCGTCATCGGAATTACAATAACATTCGCAATAGCGTATGCTGTAATTACCCATGCCACATCGGTCAAGGTAGCACCAAGACTTCCGCGCATGTCAGTTAGCGCTACGTTTACAATCGTAGTATCTACAATTTCCAGCAGTGCACAAAGTACTGCTGTAATCGTAATGACAACACGTCTAAAACCGTATTCTACTAAATCGTCATCTTGTACTGCTGTTGCCATTTATTTTATTTCAAATGTACATCTACATCAACATTCATTCCTGGTCTTAAAAGTTTTACTTTCTCAGGATCGTTTGATTCATCTATACTAATTTTTACTGGTAATCTCTGAATTGTTTTTACGAAGTTTCCTGTTGCATTGTCAGGAGGTAATAATGAAAAACGAGATCCTGTAGCAGGTGAGAAAGAAGTTACAGTACCTTTAAACTCATAGTTTGGATACGCATCTACTTTTAAACTTACTTTTTGTCCCACAACCATTTTGTTTAATTGTGTTTCTTTAAAGTTTGCTACAACCCAAGCTTCGTTGTTGTTAATGATGTAGAATAAAGATTGTCCTGGCTGAACCAATTGTCCTGGCTGAATATCAACTTTAGAAACTTGACCATCAATTGCAGCAGTTACTACGGTATAAGAAAGGTTTAAGTGAGCCACATCAAGCATTGTTTTTGCTTTTTTGATATTTGCTGCAGCAACTTCTGTTTGTTTGTCTGAAACTTTAGATTTTGACTGAATAACAGATTTTTGGTAAGAAGTAGCTTTTTGTTGTTGCTCTAAAACACGTACTTGGTTTTCTGCTTCTTCTTTTGCTGTTAAAGCTTGCTCATATTGTTGTTTTGTAATAGTATGAGTTTTGTACAAGTTGTTGTAACGGTTGTAATCGTTTGTAAGCTGTCTCAATCTAATTCTTGCACTTTCGATAGAACCGGTTGCAGATCTCATTTGAGCATCAGATACTGAGATGCTTGCATAAGCACTTCCAATATCAGCTTTTGCAGCTTCGTACTGACCTTCAGCACCTAACAAAGCAGCATTAGCTTCATCAATCTTTAATTGATAATCTCTCTTGTCAATAGTAAATAAAGTATCTCCTTTTTTTACATAATCATTATCTTTCACATAAACTTTGCTGATATATCCTGAAACTCTCGGGATAATCGGGTTCATTTTTTTCTCGATTTGAGCATCATCCGTTTCTTCGTGAGCTTGACCGTGTAGGTATTTAGATATTCCGTAAGTTCCGCCTCCTAAAATCAGAACTGCAAGTATGATGATGAATTTTTTATTTGTTTTTTTCTTTTCCATGAGAGCTATCGATTATATTTTAGAAAGATTGAATGATTGTGATAATTGTCCTGATACTGAAAGTAATTCGTAATATTTTTGAATAATGGTTGCTTTGGCTACAGCAGTGTTGATTTTGGCACTTAATTGTTCAACATCAGCTTCAACCAAATCATTGGTGTCAGCAAGACCGTTGTCAAATTTATCTTTTACCAATCGGTAATTTTCTGCAGCCTGTTGAAGCGCTTCTTCGTAAACCACACTTTGATTTATAGCCAAGTCATAATCTTCAATAGATTTTTGAACTTCAACTTTAATGCGGTCTGTCATGATTGATTCTGTATTTTTTACTTCAAGAGCTTTACTTTCAGCCTCTCTTACGTGTGCACTGTTTTTTAGAATTCCAGATAAATCATAAGATAAGCCTAAACCAAAATTCATTGCATATTTTACAGTAATAATATCTTTAAGATCTAGAGCAGTATAGCCTCCAAGTAATGAAAGCGTTGGGTAGTATCCTGCTTTTGCAATCTTAACACTTGCCTCAGAAGCTTTTTGTTGTAAACGAATTGCTTCTAAATCTTTTCTGTTTTCAAGAGCCATTGCATCTGTTGTAGGTGCACCAGTCGTTTTCAAATTGAAAAAATCATCCTCATTTACCTGTATTTTTGCAGTTGGGTTTAATTTAAGCAATGTTGTCAAATAGAAATTGATGTTATTGATATTGTTATTAGCTTCATCGATTGATAATTGTGTTTTTGAAACTAACAATTGCGCTTTCAATAAATCATTTCTTGGGATAATTCCGTTTTTCTCCAACTCTGTAAAATCAGTAACACGTTGTTTAGCACTTTTTTGATTTTCGTTTAGAGCATCTAAAGTTTTTTGGGCTTTGTATAAAGCGGTGTAATAAGTAATTACTCTTAAAGCAACATCTTCCTTTGTCTTTGCGGCGTTTGCAGTTTCAGCTTCATACATACTGTCGTAAGCATCAATACTGCTTTGTATTTTAAATCCTGCAAAAATTGGTAAACTTAAATTGGCCATACCAAGCATTGCTCGGTCTGGAGAAGCTAGAGAAGCACTTTGACCCTGATTTGGTAGATCAATAGAAGCCTTTGTAAGACGTTGATACTGACCAGATATTTTTAAATCAGGATATTGGTTATTCTTAACCGTCTGTAATTCGTATTTTTTTGTGTTTACCTTAGTGTTGGCAAGCGTAACTTCGTCACTCTTTTCCCATGCCATTTTCACGGCTTCGCCTAAGGTTAAACTTGTTTTTTCTTGTGCTTCTACTGAAGATATTCCAATAAAGAAAACTCCAAAGAGCATTAATTGACTAATTTTCATAAACAAGTAGCGCTTTTATAGTTTGTTGAATGTGCTTTGTAAGATCGTTTTTAATGTAATTGTTAAACATTTCTTCGGTTTTTAAATCAAATATTTCTTCGAAGAAAGAGCGATTCATGTGAAAGTGAAAAAAGGTTCCGATAATTGTTGGTGTAATGAGCTGGATATTTACATCTTTTCTAAAAACCCCAAGAGCCTGGCCTTGTTTAATAATGCTTTCAACCGATTTTAAATTTCCTTTTTTGAGCTCAGTAAAAGCTTGAAGGCTTTTTTCTCTCTTTTTGTTATAAAGTTCAAAGTGTAAAACCCTGTAAATCCCTTTGTTAAGGCAAATTCTGTTGATGTAAATTTCGATTAATTTATTGACTTTTTCAAGAGGTTCTAGATCTTCTTGTAATAAATTTTCGAGTTGTAGTTTTAAATCGACAGTTTTGTGAAAAATAAGAGCTTCCAGTAATCTCTCTTTTGAACCAAAATAATAAGAGACCATAGCAATGTTAATTTTGGCCTCTTTAGAGATATCCCGTATCGATGTACCCTCAAATCCTTTCTCAGAAAATAGCCTTTCTGCAACATTAAGAATCTGAATTTTTTTATCGTTCAATTCGATGTGTGACATGGTATTGTTTCTAATCGGATGCAAAATTAAACACTTGTTTAATTTAAACACTTGTTTAATTTTATTTTAACACAATATTAACATAAAGCGTTTTCGATAATTTATGTTAAATCGGGCATTAATTAGTTAAAATAAAAAAGCCTGAAAACTCTATTTTTCAGGCTTTTTTTCGCAATCTTGTCATTTCGACGAAGGAGAAATCTCCACAAGTAGCTCCGTAAAGTGAAATCCAATCTTTGTCGATTTTGTAACGAAGATTTCTCCTTCGTCGAAATGACAAACTAAACGGATATTATATTTTTAATCAGATGTATTTATCGAATCTCTCCAACAAATTCTTCAATTTTTCCGCTTCCTTTTTCACTCAAATGTTTGATAAAGGCACTTCCAATAATAGCGCCTTTTGCATACTTTGTTGCCTGATTAAAAGTTTCTTTATTAGAAATTCCGAAACCAACTATTTGAGGATTTTTTAAATTTAGATTAGCGATTCTTTCAAAATAGCTTTCTTGAACATCTCCAAAACCAGATTGAGATCCCGTAACACTTGCAGAACTTACCATGTAGATAAATCCGTTTGAAACGCTATCAATAAAACGAATACGTTCGTATGAAGTTTGAGGCGTAATTAAGAAAACATTGATCAAACCATATTTTTCAAAAATCGCTTTGTATTCATCTGCATAAACATCAACTGGAAGATCTGGAATAATTAAACCGTCAATTCCAATTTCAGCACATTTCTGGCAAAAAGCTTCAACCCCGTATTGTAACATCGGATTAAAATATCCCATGATAATCAACGGAATTTTTACGCTTTCGCGAATGTTCTTCAGTTGATCAAAAAGAATTTGCGTTGTCATTCCGTTATGAAGCGCTGTTGTAGAACTCGCCTGAATCGTTGGTCCATCTGCCAAAGGATCACTAAAAGGAAGTCCGATTTCGATTAAATCAACTCCGTTTTTTTCTAAATCCTGAATAATCTGCACCGTATCATTTAAATTCGGATATCCCGCAGAAAAATAGATCGAAAGGATCTTTTTATCTTCTTGTAATTTTTGAGTTATTCTGTTCATTTTTATATTTTTTCTCCTGCAAGGTTTTCAAAACCTTGTAGGTATGTTTATATTTTCTTTTTTGCCAAAGATTAAAAGTTTATTTCACGCAGATTTATATTGATTTAAGCTGATCTGCGCAGATTTTTTTAGATGCTTTTAATAAAATCTCTATTAATCTGCTAAATCTGCGAGAGAAAATCTTTTCTAATCTGTGGCAATATATTTTAAAATTTTACGATTTGGCTTTCCCAATCATTACCTTTTTTTTCAACCAACAACAATCCAGAATCCGAATCATTCATTTGGGCGACTAATTCTCCTTTATTATTCCAAAAAGCACTTTGGCCTGCTGATGGCGATCCCCAAGATTCTCCACTGAAATTCGACATCAAAACATTCATTTTATGTGTTTCAGCATAATTTTGCAAATGGCTGTACGCATTCGGAATTCCGTTTGGCGAAAAGAAAATACTTGCGATATAAATATCGGTATCATTTTTAGCTGCGTTTTCTGGATGTAGCGGATTGTCAATGTCAGCGCAAATTGCAAAAGAAATATTTTGATCCTCAATCGTTAACATAGGGTTGTAATCAAATGTAGAATCGAAAAAATCGCTTTCGCCTTCATGTAAAAACTGTTTGGTATAAATAGAAACAGTATCATCTGGAGCTATAATAAATTCGCCAATAAATAGTTTTGAATCTATTCGAATTGGCGCTCCAGCTATAATGACAATATTATTTCTAACCGACAATTCTTTTAAGTGATCAATTCTATAATCATCTTCTGTAAAAACTAAAGCTTCTGCATTTTCTCTTTCGTAACCCGTAATAGATAATTCAGGAAACGCAATTAAATTAGCGCCATTTTGAGCAGCCAATTCAATAAGATGATAATGATTTAGTAAATTAGAAGATATATCTCCACGTTTTGGTTTGGTCTGCGCAGCCGCTAAAATCATTTTATATTATTTATTTTCTGTATAAACCCAAGCTACTCTTCCTGATTGAAGTTTGACCTGAACTCTTTTGTATGAATTAGACTCGAATTGATCTACTTTTAACAATTCTTGATTAGAAACTTCAAAAGCAACACCGTGTATAATGTCTTCCAAGCTTTCACTTGGTACAGCCACAACATAATCTGCCATTCCAAACTCTTCTTCAATTTGTAAACTTTTAAGTTTGAAGCCCAGTATTTGATCTGGACTGCCGCTTAAAACTTTATTAAAAATCTGCATCTGAATTTGTTTCGATCTTAATGTTCCGTAGGAGAATAATAGTTCCATAATTATGATTTTCTCTTTATTTGTTAGCGTACAGACTCCCGATAACTTTCGGGATTTGAACGCCCAAATTACAATTTTTATTACAATTTAAAGTAATCTATATAATTATCTAAATCTTTGTCGCCACGACCAGAAAGACTTATTACAACAACATCTGTAGGCTTGAATTTCTTCTGATCTAAAACTGCAAAAGCGTGTGCACTTTCAATTGCTGGAATAATTCCTTCTAATTTTGTTAATTGAAGACCGGCATTCATTGCATCATCATCGGTAACTGAGAAAAATTCTCCTCTTCCTGTTTGTGCTAAATGGGCGTGCAAAGGCCCAACTCCAGGATAATCTAGACCTGCAGAAATAGAATAAGGTTCTGTAATTTGTCCGTCTGGAGTTTGCATTAAAAGCGTTTTACAGCCATGAATAACCCCAACTTTTCCTAATTTACTAGTTGCGGCGCTGTGTCCGCTGTCAACACCTTTTCCAGCAGCTTCTACAGCAATAATTCCAACTTCTGGTTCGTGTAAAAAGTGGTAATAAGTTCCTGCAGCGTTACTTCCTCCGCCAATACAAGCTACTACATAATCAGGATTTTCACGACCTTCTTTTTCTTTTAACTGCCATTTAATTTCTTCAGAAATAATGCTTTGGAAACGTGTTACCATGTCTGGATAAGGATGAGGCCCAATTGCAGATCCGATAATATAATGTGTATCTACAGGATTGTTAATCCAATCACGAATTGCCTCATTTGTAGCATCTTTTAAAGTTCTTGAACCTGAAAGCGCTGGACGAACTTCTGCGCCTAACATTTTCATACGCGCCACGTTTGGTGCCTGACGTGCGATGTCGATTTCGCCCATGTAAACAATGCATTCAATTCCCATTAAAGCACAAACTGTTGCTGTTGCTACACCGTGTTGCCCAGCTCCAGTTTCGGCAATAATTCTTTTTTTACCCAAACGTTTTGCTAGCAGGATTTGCCCAATTGTATTGTTTACTTTGTGAGCTCCAGTGTGGTTTAAGTCTTCTCTTTTAAGATAAACTTTGGTATTGTATTTCTCAGATAGTCGTTTTGCAAAATACAACGGACTAGGACGTCCAACATAATCTTTCAGCAACTGGTTGAACTCTGCTTTAAAATCAGGTTCATCCATTATACTTAAGTACTTCTGACGTAGTTCTTCTACATTTGGATACAGCATTTCTGGGATGTAAGCACCGCCAAATTCTCCGTAATATCCTTTTTCGTTAACGTTAAAACTCATTTTATTTAAATTTTAAAAGTTGGCAACATCAAATTTTCTCTTGAAATTGCTTAATAGATTTTTATTTTTTAGCCCTGGTTCGATTTCAAATTTACTATTTACATCGACAGCATAAATAGGTAATTTGGTTTTTGAAATTTCTTCAATGGCTTTTAGTTCATTCATTCCAATTCCGCCACTTAAAAAGAAAGGCTTTTTCGAATTGTATTTTTTTAATATGCTCCAGTCGAAAGTTGTTCCATTTCCGCCTGGTAATTTTCCTTTGGTGTCAAATAGAAAATAATCGCAGACATTTTCAAAAGGTTTTGTGATTTCAAAATCAAAATTCTCATCGGCCGAAAAGACTTTAATAATTTCAATTTTTTTTGGAAGTTTTTCTTTTAATACTGAGCAAAATTCAACTGATTCTTCCCCATGTAATTGAACTGCTTGTAAGTTGTATTTTTCGACTTTTTCCAGAATTTCTTCCTGACTTTGATTGACAAAAACACCCACTTTTTTGATTGTTTTTATCAATTCGGGAACATTCCCGTTGCAATATCTAGCGGACTTTTCCCAGAAAATAAATCCCATATAATCGGGTAGGAGCGCGCCTACTTCGAGGATATTTTCTGGATATTTCATGCCGCATATTTTGAGTTTCATTTTTTTATTTGTTTTGCCACGAAGGCGCTAAGACACTAAGTTTTTTTTCTTTGTTTTTGTTGCAAAGGCGCTAAGACACTAAGTTTATTATTTTATAAACTCCCACAAATTAAATTTGCGCCTTTGTGACTTTGTGGCAAACGTTTATAGGCCTAGCTTGTTAATAAATTCTGTTGCCGCTTGACCAGCATTATCGGTTTTCATGAAGTTTTCTCCAATTAAGAAACCTTTGTAACCGTAAGGTTTAAGTTCTTGAATGGCTTCAATTGATGAAATACCGCTTTCGGATACTTTAACAAAATCATTCGGAATTTGTGAAGCCAATTCTTTACTGAAATCTAAGCTTACTTCGAATGTTTTTAAGTTTCTGTTATTTACGCCAATCATATCTAAAGTCGGCATAATTGATTTTTCTAATTCTTCTTGATTGTGAACTTCCAGCAAAACTTCTAAATCTAAACTTTTTGCAAATTCAGATAAAGATTTGATTTCTTCTCGCGTTAAAAATGCTGCGATTAACAAAATCAAATCGGCTCCGTGGGCTTTTGCTTCTAAGATCTGGTATTCGTCCACAATAAATTCTTTTCGCAAAAGCGGAATGTTTACTGAAGCTCTTGCTAAAAGTAAATCGTCAAGAGATCCGCCAAAATATTTGCCATCGGTTAAAACTGAAATTCCGCATGCGCCGGCATTTTCATAACCTTTAACTACTTCTTCAACTGTAAAATTATTGTTGATAATTGATTTTGAAGGCGAACGTCGCTTGTGTTCTGCGATAATTCCAGAATTGCTTTCTTTTAATTTCTGACTAAGAGAAATAGTCTGTTTTCCAAAAAATACAGAAGCTTCCAATTGAGAAACGGGAATTATTGATTTCTTTAGAATAACTTCTCTTTTTTTGTCAAGTATTATTTTATCTAAAATATTCATTGTTTTGTTTGTTTCAGGTTTCAAGTTTCAGGTTCGTTCCAACAACTTGAAACCTGAAACTTGAAACAATTTTTTACCTGCTTAATTCTTGTAATTTTTGTAATGCTTTTAACCCTTTTCCAGACAATAAACTTTCTTTAGCCAGTTCAAATCCTTCTTTTGGAGAACATTTCGTAACAGTCGAAATTGCCATTGCAGCATTGGCACAAACTACATTATTCTGTGCTTCATTTCCTTTTCCAGAAATGATATTCGTAAAAATTTCTGCAGATTCTTCAATTGTTTTTCCTCCTTCAATTTCGGTTTGAGAAAGAAGATGAACACCAAAATCTTCTGGATTCAACATTCCCTCCATATGATTGGAAATTGTTTTGGTTGGACCAGTTAATGAAATTTCGTCATATCCGTCAAGCGAATGTAAGATCGTAAAATTGGTATCTGTATTTTGATATAAATAAGCATACATTCTGGCCAATTCTAAGTTGAAAACTCCAACCAATTGATTTTGTGGAAATGCAGGATTTACCATTGGTCCTAGCATATTAAAGAATGTTTTTACCGCCAATTCTTTTCTAATTGGCCCAACATTTTTCATTGCTGGGTGAAATAGAGGAGCATGCAAAACGCAGATTCCAGCCTGATCGATACATTTTTCTAAAAAGGAAGGATCGTTGCTAAATTTAATTCCCATTTTTTCCATCACGTTGCTGGATCCAGAAATAGAAGAAACTCCGTAATTTCCATGTTTTGCTACTTTTATTCCTGCTCCTGCAGATACAAAAGAAGCTAAAGTTGAAATATTGAAAGTGTCTTTTCCGTCACCACCCGTTCCGCATAAATCGATGGTATTGTAAGCTGATAAATCAACACGAACGCAAAGATCTAATAAAGCTTCGCGAAAGCCAGAAAGTTCATCAATTGTAATGCTTCGCATCATAAAAACAGTCAAAAATGCCGAAATCTGACTTGGATTGTATTGACCGCTTGAAATATTAATCAATACGTTTTTTGCTTCTTCTTTAGTAAGCACTTCGTGGTTGATTAATTTGTTTAATATAGTTTTCATTTTTTTAAAGTTGCTAAGGTTCTAAGATGCTGAGATTCTAAGTTTTTTACTGAGACTGTAAACTGAGACTGAATACTGATCACTAACTCTTAATCCAATTCTCCAAAATCCTTTTACCGTTTGGAGTCAAAACACTTTCTGGGTGAAACTGAACGCCTCTCACGTCATAAGTTTTGTGTCTTAAAGACATAATTTGTCCGTTTTCGTCAATAGAAGTCGCTTCTAGATCTTCTGGTAAATTGCTCTCTACGACCCATGAGTGATATCTTCCAACTTCGAATTCGTTTCCTAAACCTTCAAACAAAATTTCATCTGAAACTACTGTTTTTACATTTGTCGCAACTCCGTGATATACTTTATCAAGATTAGAAAGCGTTCCGCCAAAAACTTCTCCAATGGCTTGTTGCCCTAAACAAACCCCAAGAATGCTTTTTGTCGGACTATATTTTTCGATTACTGCTTTTAATAAACCAGCTTCATCTGGAATTCCAGGTCCTGGTGAAAGCAATATTTTTTCGAAAGAAGCGATTTCATCAATATCAAATTCGTCGTTTCTGTAAACGGTAACTTCGCAGTTTAAATCCTCTAAATAGTGCACTAAATTGTAAGTGAAACTATCGTAATTGTCTATAACTAAAATCTTTTTCATTGTGTTGTTTTTTGTTTCAAAGTTTCAGGTTTCAAGTTTCAAGTTAAAAGCTACGGTGAACTTGGAACTTGAAACAAGTAAAACTTGAAACTAAATTTTATTTCTCTCGAACGTATTTTTCTACGATAACACGATCTACTCCTAATTTTTCTACTTTTTCTATTCCCTTTTGAATTAAAGTGTCGTTTTGAACTTTCACCACAAATTCAAATTTGTTGTCTTCCCAATCGCGGTTGTTGAAAAACTCTAAATATTCTGTATAAACACTATCTTTTAAAGTATATTTTCCGCCTCCGCCAAAGAATAATGCTGCTGTTGTATCTTTTCCGTGTTTTAAATCATGATTAAAAAAAGCAAAATGTGTATCGTTAATAATCTTAATCATTTTTGTTTTGGTATTGAAAGTTGAAAAAGTCGAATCTTTCTCAGTTGTTTCAGCTGATATAAGACGCCAGGTTCCTTCAATCGGATTGTGCTTTTTTTCTGAATTACAAGATGTCATCGTAATGATTAAAACTAAAATGGATACTGCTTTTTTCATGGTTTTATAGTTTGTGGTTAATTGTTTTAAGTTTCAGGTTTCAAGTTTCAGGTTTTGCGACTGAAAACTGAACACTGATGACTAAATCTTCTCTGCCATTTCTAGCGCTGTATTTAATGCTCTTAATTTATTATAGACTTCCTGCATTTCGCTTTCTTCATCAGAACTTGCTACAATTCCGGCTCCAGCTTGACAATGTAATTGATGATTTTTGGAAAGGAAAGTTCGAATCATAATGGCGTGATTAAAGTTGCCGCTAAAATCCATAACTCCAATTGCACCTCCATAAAAATTACGATTTGTTTTTTCGCAATCTTCAATTAACTGCATTGCTCTGTGTTTAGGCGCGCCGCTCAAAGTTCCTGCTGGGAAAGTGTCTGCTACAACTTGCATTGTAGTTGCTTTGTCGTGTAAACGTCCCGTAACTTTTGAAACTAAGTGTATTACGTGAGAGAAAAACTGCACTTCTCTATATTTTTCTACATTGACATCGTGACCATTTCTGCTTAAATCGTTTCTTGCCAAATCAACAAGCATAACATGCTCGCTATTTTCTTTTTTATCTTCTGAAAGTTCTTTTGCTAAAAGAGCATCGCGTTCGTCATTTCCAGTTCTTTTGAAAGTTCCTGCAATTGGGTGAATTTCGGCTTTTCTATCTTTCACAATAATTTGTGCTTCTGGCGAAGAACCGAATATTTTGAAATCTCCATAATCAAAGAAAAATAAATATGGAGAAGGGTTAATGCTTCTTAAAGCTCTATAAACATTAAATTCATCTCCTTTGAAGCCTTGAGTAAATCGGCGAGAAAGAACTAATTGGAAAACATCTCCACGATAGCAATGTTTTTTGGCTAAAGCCACATTTGTTTTAAATTCGGCATCGGTTAAGTTAGAGAAACCTTCGCCTTCTTTAGAAAATTTATAAGAAGCTATATTTCTAGATTGTAATAATTGCTCGATTTCTGAAATATTGTTTTTTCCGTCTAGACTATGGCAAAAAATATAAGCTTCATTTTTAAAGTGATTGATTGCAATAATGTTCTGATAAACGGCATAAAAAATATCTGGAATAGAAGTCGCATTGTCTTTTTTTGCAATAGATACTTTTTCGAAATAACGAACAGCATCGTAAGAAATGTATCCGAATAAACCGTTATTGATGAATTTAAAATCGTTTTTTTCTGATTTAAACTGACTTGAAAATTCCTGAATTACCTGAGGAATATTTGTAGAAGCATCAATATTGATTTTTTCTGAAGTTCCGTCAGGGAAAGTTTTAGAAATAACTTCATTTTCTATTTTAATTGTAGCAATCGGATTGCAGCAGATATAAGAAAAACTGTTGTCATTTCCATGATAATCACTACTTTCTAGTAATAAACTATTTGGGAATTTATCTCTGATTTTGAAATAAATACTTACTGGCGTTACCGTATCTGCCAGAATTTGTTTGTAATGTGTATTAAGAATAAATGGTTTCAAAATATATAGTTTTATGTTGTTCTGTTAATTTATTTTCAATTTGATCCAAAAAAAAGGGCTTGTCGTGATGACAAGCCCTTTATATTTTATAGTTTTAACAATACCATAGGAAGCTTCGTTCACGACGTCTGACGTAAATTGCTCCACCACCAAGTATTGTTTAAAATTGTTCTCATTTCTTTATTTTGATGTCACAAAGATATAAATGTAATTTTAATTAGAGTACATAAAATTTGAAAAAAATCTTTTCGTATTTGTGAAATTTGTTAAATTTTAATTCAAAGGATCTCTATAACTCCTTAGTTACCACTTGCTACCGTGTTATTTACATTTAGTCTAAAATCTGGATTTCCTTTAATATTTGGAATAGCAAATAGCTCGCTAAGTTTCATTTTTGTATACTCTATTCCGTAAGCTGGGTTACCATAATAATTTTTTATGCCAGGAATATTGCTTCCAGATTCACTTTCAATTTCTCCTTGACAATTGTTTGCAATTACATTTTTAAAAGTGATTTTTGATAGATTAGCTTCACCATTTCCGATATTTCCTTCCAATAAAATAAAAGGAGCAAATCCAGAAACTACACTATTGGTTAAATTGAAAAAAGTGTTTTCTTTAATGTAAGCAGATTCTCTAACCAAACCTTGATTGTTTTCTTCTAAATTAACCAATGTAATATTGTTGGCATTTATTTTAGTCATTTTCTTAGTCATGTCTGTAGCCGCAACTTTTTCGTATGAATCTACCTCAAAACATCTTGAACCTGAAATATCTGAAGAAAACGGATGGCGAACGGCAATACTATTGCTAATGTTAATTTGAGCACCTTGGGTAAAATCAAAATCATCATCTGTTGTTCTAAATGAAACCAAATTGCTCAGATTCAAATCTCCACCATAACATTCGAAAGAATCATCATTCGAAAAGCTAACTTGAACATGACTAACAATTGTTTTTCTTCCAACGCCAGCAAGAGAAAGACCATTTAATTCTTTAGAAGCGCTTAATTTTCTTCCAGCATATTCGATTCTCACGTATTTAATAATTCCCGAGTTATCTTCTGGATCTTGACCTCCATAGTGATTTAAGGTTGGATCTAAATCGAAAGGCAATGTATGAATACCGCCAAGAGAGTTTATCGGAGCTTTTCCTAAAACAATAATTCCGCCCCAGTCACCTGGTTTTCTATTGTTGATTTCATTTTCAGAAGTAAAAATAATCGGATCGGTTTCTAATCCTTCAGCTATAATTTTAGCTCCATTTGTAATTACAAGAGTTCCGCAAGTTTTATCGTCTCCTCGTATTACAGTACCAGGCTCGATTGTTAAAGTGGCATTATTTGTAACGTACACAACACCAACTAGATGGTAAATATTACGCTTTGACAATCGAGTGTCTTTATCAATTGTTCCAGCAATTATATTGGTTGCTTCACCATAATCATTACCAGCTGGTTTAAAGCTCGTCCAGTTAGTCATCCAGTTAGAAGTTCCAACGATTCCTTTTGGTTGTTGTTGAGCTTGTGCGAAAAAGCTGATAATGAAGATTATAGATGCAAAATGTAATTTTGTTTTCATAACTATGATTTTAATTTCTAGTTTTTGATTTTTTTTAATTGTCCCAAAAATAGAAGCCGTATGTTAATCAAAGTCCTGATGCTTATTACGAAAGCGTTACTATATTATTAAGAATGTTAAGATTTTGGAAAGAGTTAAAGTATTTTTGGTCATAAATGCCTATTTCAAAATTATTTGCAATTGAATTTTCATTTGAAGATAATTTGTAACTTTGATAAAAATAAAAGAAATGGATTTAGATACTCGAAAAGTGATTTTTATTAGAGACTTTCTTAAACTCGAAAGTGAGAAAGCAATTTCTCAATTTGAGAAACTGTTAAAAAAGGAAATTAAAGCAGATTTAGAATTAAAGCCAATGTCTATTGCCGAATTTCATAAACGAATAGATGCTTCTATAGACGATTCAAAAAATGGAAGAATTACAGATGTTGATGAATTAATTTCTGAAATTGAGAAATGGAGTTGAAAATTTATTGGACTGAATTTGCTAAAGCTGAATTAAAAAAGATTTTTGATTATTATAAGAAGGAAGCTAGTTTAACTGTTGCAAAAAACTTGTAGTCGGAATTGCCAGAGAGACTCTGAAATTAAAACCACACTCAACAAATGCGATAGGACAAAAAGAAGAACTTTTAGAAAGTTACTCTGAAGAGATACGATATTTGGTTTATAAAAATTATAAAATTATTTATTGGATTAATTTAAAGAAAAATTCAATTGAAATTTTAGATGTATTTGATACAAGACAAAACCCAGTAAAAATTAAAAGAAGTACATAAATGACAAAACCCCGATAGTTTTAAACTGTCGGGGTTTATTGTATTTCTGAATTAGTAAGCTTGAAATATTAGAATTTTAAAGCTACAGCCAATTCGAATTCGTCATTGATAGTTTTGTCTCCTAAACCGTCGAAGAAGCTACCTGAACCGTATTTAATATCGTATTTAGTTCTGTCAACTTTGAAAGCAGTTGTAGCTGTGTTTCCTTTTACAGTGATATCAAAAGTTACTGGTTTAGTGATTCCTTTGATAGTTAAGTCTGCAGTTACAGTATAAACGTCAGCAGATTTTGCACCGATAGTTTTGAAAACTAATTTTGAAGTTGGGAATTTGTCAGTTCCGAAGAAATCGTCAGCTTTTAAGTGACCGTTTAATTTTCCTTGGTATTCTCCAGTTAAATCTGTAGAAGTTAATGAAGTCATATCAACTGTAAAGCTTCCTCCAGTTAATTTTTTTCCTTTGAAAACTACAGAACCTTCTTTGAAGTTTACTGTTCCAGAGTGCTCTCCAGTTACTTTTTTACCTACCCATTTAATAGTAGATGCTTTTACGTCGATTTTTTTAGTTTGAGCATTTACTGAGATACTAGCAGCTGCTACGAATAATGCTATTGCAATAGTTTTTAAATTTTTCATGTTTTTTAAAATTAAAATTTGAATTTGATTAATAAATAATTATAGAGTGATAAATAATTCTTCGTGTGATTTTCTAACTTTTTTCTGGTGTTGAGATTTGTCCTCATCATGTCTGTAACCTACAGTTGCAATTACAGAAGCATTTAGACCTAATTTGTCAAAACCTAAAATTTCGTTGAAAGAAGCTGCGCTGAAACCTTCCATTGGAGTAGCATCAATTTTTAATTCGGCAGCTGCATTTAATAAGTTTCCTAAAGCTAAATAAGTTTGTTTTGCCGTCCAGATGTGTTTTGCGTCTTCAGATAAATTTGAAATTACACCTTTCATCATATCGCTAAATCCGCCTAAAGCTTCAGCAGGAACGCCTCTTACTTCGCTAATATTGTTGATGTATTTATCAACAGAACCTCCGTCAAGGCTTAAATCATTTGCAAAAATGAATAGGTGAGAAGCATCTGTAATTTGAGTTTGTCCCCAAGCTGCTCCTTTTAATTTTTCTCTTAATTCTGGATTTTCAACAATAACTACTTTATAAGGTTGTAATCCGTATGAAGAAGCACTTAATCTTACTGCTTCTTTTAATGTATTTAAATCAGCATCTGATATCTTTTTTGAAGCATCATATTGTTTGACTGCGTATCTCCAATTTTGATTTTCTAAGAAATTGCTCATAGTTTTTATTATTTTATTTGTTGGTTCTATATTTCTCTAATAATTGATTTAAGAAAACTAATTCTTCTGGTTGTAAATTGTTAGCAAACGTTTGTTCGTGCTCATCTACTTTCGGATCTAATTCTTTTAAAACATCTAATCCTTTTTCTGTAATCGAAACTTCAATTTTTCTTCGATTATCTGGACAGACATTTCGAGTTACAAAATCCTTTAATAATAATTTGTCTACCAAACGTGTTGTGTTGCTTGTTTTAGCAAGCATTCGCTCTTGTATCACGCACATATTAGCAGGTTTTCCTTTTTGTCCTCTTAATATACGCAACACATTATACTGTTCTCCAGATAAATCATACGGTTTGATCAACTCGTTGAAATGATCCTGAATCACATTTTGCGTGTACATGATATTCAGAATAACTTTTTTCGCATTATCCATCTTAACCGTACTCTTAATAACCTCTTCAATTGTCATAGTCGTAAGTGTATAATTTGTATATACAAATGTATAACTTTTAATAGTTGTATATACAAATGTTGTGTTAATTATTTGTTAACATGTTTAATTGCGCTTTTAGCAAGAACTAAAAGAATAGTTTTTCGATACTAAAATTAAAATAATTTTCCAATATAACGTTCTGATATATTGTGAATTAATGATTTTTTAAAATCAAGAAGCAATTTTGATTTATACTATTTTTTAAATGCCTTTTTGTAAGAAGATTTTAAAACAAAAGTTATTGAAGATAGGCTGAATTTACCATTCATTGGAATTCCGAGAGAAGAAAACCGTTTGCAATTTGTTTGAAATTGGCAATTTCTGTGTTAATCCAAGCTTCATCATGTTCTAATTCTTTAGCTAGTACTCTTGCCGTTTTCTCAGAAACTTCAATTGCAGCTCTTGCATCTGAGAACAATAAACGAACTCTTCTTGCTAATATGTCATCTACCGTTCTTGCCATTTCGTAACGGATAGCCCAAACAACTTCTGCCATCGTAAATTCGTGATCAGGATGCAGTTTTTCTTTTAACTCTTGTTCGCTTTCTTGTAATTCAATTATTTTCGGAATATCAGTACCATATATATAAAGGTGATTTTCTCTATCTAAAGAATTCGTAGATTTATTTCCATGAATGGGAAGATGTTCTGTGCGACATTCCTTCGGAGATAATTTTCCAGTTTTGATTGCTTTATCCATAATATCTTGAGCAATTTTTCGGTACGTTGTCCATTTTCCGCCAGTAATAGTAATTAACCCTGTTTCTGAAACTATAATTTTATGGCTTCTAGAAACTTCTTTGGTGCTTTTTCCTTCTTCTTTTGGCGCTGCCAACGGACGCAATCCTGCAAAAACAGAAAGTACATCTGCTCGTGTTGGTTTTTTTGTCAAGAAACGTTGCGCTGTTTCGAGAACAAACTGAATTTCGCTTTCTAATGCAATAGGCTCTAAACTTTGTTTTTTAATTAAAGTATCAGTTGTTCCAACCACAATTCGATTATGCCACGGAACAGCAAATAAAACTCTTCCGTCTTTTGTTTTAGGAATCATTAAAGCATTTTCACCTGGAAGAAAAGATTTGTCAAATACTAAATGTATTCCCTGACTAGGAACAATGTATTTTTTATAAACGTTATCATTCAATTTCATGATCGCATTTGTAAAAACTCCAGTAGCATTTATTATAGCAGAACCTTTTACATCATATTTAATTCCGTTTTCTTGATCTTGAACCTGAACACCAATAACTTGATTTTTGTCGTCTTTTAGCAAATTGACAACTTTTACATAATTCAAAACACAAGCTCCGTTTTCTAAGGCAGTTTGAGCAAGATTAATCGCTAAACGCGAATCATCAAATTGTCCGTCGTGATAAATAACGCCATTAACCAAACCGTTTTCTTCTACATTTGGAAGCATTTCAATAGTTTTCTTTTTCGAAAGATATTTAGAACTTCCTAAACTAAGACAACCCGACAATAAATCGTAAATCTTTAATCCGATTGTATAAAAATAACCACTAAACCAATGATAATTTGGAATAATGAAAGATTGATTTTTAACTAAATGATTTGCATTTTGCGCTAATAATCCTCTTTCTTTTAATGCTTCTCTAACTAAATGAACATCACCTTGTGCCAAATAGCGGACTCCGCCATGAACCAATTTAGTGCTTCGGCTCGAAGTTCCTTTTGCAAAATCTACGGCTTCAAATAAAACGGTTTTGTAGCCGCGACTTGCTGCATCAATTGCAGTTCCGAGTCCACTTGCTCCACCGCCTATAATTATTACGTCCCAATTTTCGGTATTTTGTAGTTTGGTTAATTGCTCTGGGCGGTTCATATATTTACGGGACTTTTTGTTGAAAGCAAACTTAACGAAATGAAATTAAAAATTGATGAAGAAATATTCCGTAGGAATATCTCGTTGGTAGAAAAAAGATAATATCGTTTTGCGTCGTGTCCTGTAGGGACACTTGTTTTTTATAAAATGATATATTCAATCATTAATCAAACGTTGCTACGGAACGTGTAGACGGAATTCAAATTTAATTTCTACCAACCAGACACTCCTACGGAATGAATAGGTTCTTAAAATACAAAACCCGACAGTTTTTTTAACCTGTCGAGTTTGTTACGTTTTCCAACTTGAAACCTGAAACAAATAAAACCTGAAACAAATTTTTAATGAGGCAGTTTATCCTTAATCAAACCATAAACCCAAGTTCCCGCAATTGCACTTACTAAAGTCACAACAATTACAGTTGCACCCGTACCGATTTGAGCGAAAAGCGGACCAGGACAAGCTCCCGTAATAGCCCATCCGAAACCGAATAATAATCCGCCATAGATTTGTCCTTTGTTGAAAGTCTTTGGCTGGATTTCGATTTTTTCGCCATCAAGAGTTTTGATATTAAATTTTTTAATCAATTGCACTGAAATTAATCCAACAACAACAGCACATCCAATTACGCCATACATATGGAACGATTCCAGATTGAACATTTCCTGAATACGAAACCAACTGATGATTTCTGCTTTTACGAAGACAATTCCGAAAAAGATTCCAACGATTAAATATTTTAGGTTTGCAAATGCAGTTTCTTTTTTCTGACTTGCGTTGATTCCTTCGCCGTCTATATTTTTATTTTCTAAACTCATTTTTGAAATTTTAAAGTGAAAGAATATAAGGTAAAATCAAAAGGGCCATTACAAAACCGCCAATCATAAAACAGATTGTTGCTACCAATGATGGCCATTGTAAGTTTGATAATCCCATAATCGCGTGTCCGCTTGTGCATCCGCCAGCGTAACGTGTTCCGAAACCTACTAAAAATCCGCCCACCACAATCATGATAAATCCGCGAAGCGTTAATAAACTTTCCCAAGAAAATAATTGCGATGGAACTAAACCAGTGTGGTCAGTAATTCCGTAAGTCGCTAATTTCTCCGATAATTCAGGAGCAATTTCTACAGGATTTGGATTTGATAAAAAGTGAGCCGCAATAAAACCACCGAAAAATATTCCAAGAACGAAGAATAAATTCCAGCTTTCTTTTTTCCAGTCGTATTTAAAAAACGAAATATTTGCAGGAATACAAGCTGCGCAAATATGACGCAATGAAGAACTAATCCCGAAAGATTTGTTTCCGATAATTAATAAAATTGGAACTGTTAATCCAATCAGCGGGCCAGCAACATACCAAGGCCAAGGTTCTTTAATGATTTCAAGTATACTCATTTACTTTTAAAATTTAGATTTTTTTTATTTTAACCATTAAGATATTAAGTTAATTAAGTTGGAATGCTTAATTTTTCTTAGCCTTCTTTGAAAAGTTTCATTAAGCTCAAAAACTTAATTAACTTAATATCTTAATGGTGAAAAAATTACACGTTATAGTGTTTTGCTTTGACAAACAAAATCTGATTTTGGGATATTGGTTTTAGAAATCGCTCCAAAACCGCCTTCAACTTCAGAGAAATTTCTGAAACCTCTTGCTTGAAGAATAGAAGCTGCAATCATACTCCTGTAGCCTCCTGCGCAATGCAAATAAAAATGCTCATTTGGATTAATATCTTTTACCCAATCATTGATGTAAGCTAAAGGTTTACTGTAAGCGTCATCAATATGTTCTGCTGCGTATTCTGTTTCTTTACGGATATCTACGACTTTATCTTCGCCAAATTTAAACTCATTAGCAAATTGTTCAGCAGTAATTCTGTTAACAGTGTCAATTTCGAAACCTTCATTTTGCCAAGCTTCAAAACCGCCTTCCAAATGCCCAATAATTGTATCAAAACCAACACGGCTTAAACGTGTTACAGTTTCTTCTTCCATGCCAGCCGCAGTAACCAGAATAATAGGCTGTTTTACATCGGCAATTAAAGTTCCAACCCACGGCGCAAAATCACCATTGATTCCGATATTGATAGATTGCGGAATAAATCCTTTACTGAAATCGGCGGCACTTCTTGTGTCTAGAATTAGAGCGCCAGTTTCTTCAGCAACTGCTTCAAATTCTTTTACATTTATCGCTTTCATTCCGTTGTGTAAAACTGTTTCAAAGCTTTCGTAACCTTGTTTATTCATGGCAACGTTCATGCTGAAGTAGGCTGGAGGAGGCAATAATCCATCCGTTACTTCTTTGATGAATTCTTCTTCGGTCATATTAGCACGCAAAGCATAATTTGTTGCTTTTTGATTTCCGATTGTTGAAACCGTTTCTTTGCTCATGTTTTTTCCGCAAGCGCTTCCCGCACCGTGCGCAGGATATACAATTACGTCATCAGCCAAAGTCATGATTTTATCTCTTAACGAATGATATAAAATTCCAGCCAATTGATCTTGTGTCATTCCAGCTGCTTTTTGCGCTAAATCAGGGCGGCCAACATCTCCAATAAATAAAGTATCACCAGAAAAAATAGCGTGATCTTTTCCGTTTTCATCAATCAGTAAAAAAGTAGTACTTTCCATGGTATGACCTGGAGTGTGTAGTGCCTTAATTGTAATTTTTCCGATTTTGAATTCCTGACCGTCTTTCGCAGAAATGCAGTCAAATTCGCAAGCAGCATTTGGACCGTAAACGATTGGAGCTCCGGTTTCTTTGCTTAAATCAACGTGACCTGAAACGAAATCGGCGTGAAAATGCGTCTCAAAAATATATTTCAGTTTAACGCCATCACGCTCTAAACGATCCAGATAAGGCTGAATTTCTCTAAGCGGATCAATAATGGCCGCTTCGCCATTTGAAGTGATATAATATGCACCTTGAGCAAGGCATCCGGTGTAAATTTGTTCTATTTTCATGATAGGTATTGTAAAATGATGGGTTACAAAGGTAACTTTGTTTTTTAAAAAAATAGGTGACTAATGTTACAGAAATTAGGTTTTTGTGTAAAAAAATGTGGCGTTTGTCATATTCGGTTGAGATAAATTAAATTTAAAGTTGAGCAATTACGCTTTAAGCTTTAATTTTGCATATGACGAATGTCATTTCAAAACAAAAAATAAAATGAACACACAACACTTATTGGATCAAATTGCTTTTATAAAAGAAATCGATAAAGTAAAATACATTCAGCGCAAGACAAAATTATTCAACAGTGACAGATGTGAAAATGATGCCGAACACAGTTGGCATTTGGCGTTAATGGCAATTGTTTTGGCAGACCATTCTAATGAACCGATTGATGTTTTGAAAGTTGTTAAAATGGTTTTGATACACGATATTGTCGAAATCGACGCTGGAGATGTTTTTATGTACGACACTGTCAAGAATCATGATAATACAGACGAAGAAAGATTAGCGGCCAATAGAATTTTTGGTTTATTGCCTAAAAATCAAGCAGAGGAATTTATTGCAATCTGGGAAGAATTTGAAGCGGGAGAAACCAACGAAGCCAAATTTGCAAGATCTATGGACAGACTAGAACCTCTATTACAAAATACATCAAACAACGGTGGAACTTGGAAGGAGTTTGGAGTGAAATACGATAAAGTTTACGAAAAGAAAAGTATCATAAAAGAAGGTTCAAAATCGATATGGAATTATGCCGAAGGTTTAATTAACGAGAGTGTTGAAAAAGGGATTTTAGAAAAATAACCAATAATAACCATGTAATCAAAAACAAACATAGCCTGCGGTTTCAACCGCAGGAAACGTATCGGATATGCATTGTGCTCCCGTGGTTGAAACCACGAGCTATGTTTACTCATGCAAATCGATACGTAAATCAAAAAAAGAGTATACGACAAACTTTGTCAAAGTTCAAAACTTTGACAAAGTTGTAATGACAAGTGTCATTTCTACCCTTTAAATTGTTGAAAAGTTTAACAAATATCGGGCGATAAACTTTTTTTAAAGGACGTTAATTCGGGTTCTAATGGTTAAATTTGTGGAACTTCATAAACAAATTACCATTATGGAAGAAATGCTCTTTTATGATCGAATGCAATTTGCCTTCACAATTACTTTTCATTATCTTTTTCCGCAACTTACAATGGGTCTTTCGCTGATCATTGTGTACCTCAAGTGGAAATATCTCAAAACTAAAGACGAACAATACAATCATGCCACCCATTTTTGGATGAAAATCTTCGCTCTCAATTTTGCAATGGGCGTTGTAACGGGAATTCCGATGGAGTTTCAATTTGGAACCAACTGGGCAAAGTTCTCCGAATTAACAGGAGGAATTATCGGGCAGACATTGGCAATGGAAGGAATGTTTTCTTTCTTTCTTGAATCTTCTTTCCTCGGATTATTTTTATTTGGAGAAAAACTACTCGGGCATAAATGGCATTTTGTAACGGGATTATTAATCATGATTGGTTCGTGGGCGAGCGGTTACTTAATTATTGCCACACATTCTTGGATGCAGAATCCTGTGGGTTACGAAATCTTAGAAAACGGAAAATTTGTTCTGAATAATTTTCAAGCCTTATTCTTAAATCCTTGGCTTTGGCCGTCTTATTTACACAATCAAGCCGCTTCTTTGGTAACCAGTTCTTTCGTTGTAGCTGGAATTGGAGCTTTCTATATTTTAAGTAATAAAAATGTTTCTTTTGGGAAATTGTTCTTAAAAACAGGTGTTATTTTCGGATTGATTTCGAGTGTAATTGTGGCTGTTCCAACAGGAGATTTATTGGCTAAAAATGTAGTAAAATATCAACCGGTAACTTTTGCGGCTATGGAAGGGATTTTTCACACCGAGAAAAAAGGTTCAGAGATTGTCTTAATCGGTCAGCCCGATGTGAAAGACAAAAAATTGGACAACAAAATTGCCGTTCCTAATATTTTGAGTTTCTTGACTTATGGAAATTGGGATCAGGAAATAAAAGGTTTAGATCAGTTTGAAGAAGATTTGCATCCAACTAATATTTCTGGTTTGTATTATGCATACCACATCATGGTTGGACTCGGAACCGTGTTTATCGGATTAATGGTGCTTTCGCTTTTCCAATTAGTAAGAGGAAAATTATTTGAAACCAAATGGATATTATGGTCACTAATGTTCATGATGCCGTTTCCGTACATTGCCAATACAACAGGCTGGTACACGGCAGAATTAGGAAGACAGCCTTGGTTGGTTTATAATTTATTACGAACTGCAGAAGGAGCTTCACCAACGGTTTCGTCAGGAAATACTTTGTTTACATTGCTTGGTTTTATTGGTTTATACCTTTTGCTGGGAATGCTGTTTTTACTTTTGGTTGGAAAAATTATTAATAAAGGCCCTCATAATGTGGACCTTTCATCAGAAAAAATATAAGTATGGAATTTTTTTGGTACGTAGTTTTAATGGGAATTTTGGCTGTTTATCTGGTTTTAGATGGCTATGATTTTGGTGCAGGAATTATTCATTTATTTTTTGCCGATACAGAAAAAGATAAAAAGGCAATTACAAATGCCATTGGTCCGTTTTGGGATGCCAATGAAGTTTGGCTAATTGCGGCAGGAGGGGTTTTGTTTTTTGCTTTTCCAACTTTATATGCTTCTTCTTTTAGCGGATTTTATCTGCCTCTGATTATGATTTTATGGCTTTTGATTTTCCGCGCTATCGGATTAGAAATGCGTGGACAGATTCATAATCACATGTGGGAAAGCATTTGGGATAAAGCTTTCGGAATTGCGAGTTTGCTTTTGGCTTTGTTTTTCGGAATTGCTTTAGGGAATATTGTTCGAGGTGTGAATCTCGGAATGGTTCAAAATGGAGTTTCTACGCAGGAAGCGCATTATTTCTTTTTGCCTTTGTGGAATCCAACTTTTAGTCCGCAAGCAAATGAATTGGGAATTATTGACTGGTTTACGCTTTTCTTAGGAATTGTGAGTGTTGTGGCATTAACGATTCACGGTGCAAACTGGATTATTTACAAAACGAATTCGGCGCTGAATCCGAAATTGAAAAATGTAGTTTTTAAACTGAACTTTGTTCTGTTGATTTTAGTTTTTATTTCTTTAGGAATTTGGCATTTTATCGAACCAAAACCATTTCATAATTTTATTGAAAATCCGATTCTTTGGTTTTTTCCCTTAATGACTTTTGTTGGAATTGCGGGATTATTCAAAGTTCGTTCTTTCAAAACAGACGGACATGGTTTTATTTTTTCGACCTTATTTTTAGTTGGCGGATTTGCGTCTACAGCGGTTTCGATTTTTCCGAATGTTTTGCCTTCGACCAATAATGTAAATCCGTCTTTAACGATTTACAACACTGCAGCTCATGAATACGGATTAAACGCTGGTTTGAGCTGGTTTTTTATCGCTTTGTTTCTCGTAATTATTTATTTTATTATTCAATATCGCGTTTTTAGTGGTAAAATGGATGATATTGGATATGGAGAACATTGATGTTTTTGGCCACGAATTCACGAATTTTTATTTGAATCAATTCTGAATTTTGCAACTGTAAATTACACGAATTTTAATTTCTTTATTATCGAATTAATTGCCTCCAGCTTTAGCTGGAGGTTTTTGTTTTAATTTGAATTGGGCTTTAGCCAAGCTTTGTAGTTTTTGGCTAAAGCCTTTTTTGTATACATTTGTTTACCTCCAGTTAAAACTGGAGGCAATTCAAAAAACAGCTATGAAAAAACAAATATTAACGTTACTTATTTTATTATTTGTGTCTGTAAAAGCAATTGCTTGCAGTTGTGATATACCTAAACCAATATTAGAATTTTATGCATCAAAACATGTATTTAAGGGAATAATTACAAATAAAACCATTAGTAAAGATTCAGCAACTTATACCGTTAAATTTAAAGTGCTTGCAAACTATAAAAAAGATAAGATTCCGAAAGAAATGTCATTTACATTTGATTATCAAAAAAAAGGTATGTGGGATTCGTGCTATAAAGAAGCATATTTAAATCAAGAATGGCTTGTTTTTGCACATGGAAAAGGCAGAAAATTATATTTTGGTATAATTTGTTCCAATTCGCAGGTTATTCGCGAAAGAGGAATTGATCCTCGTTTGCAAAAGGTGTTGGATCATGGAAATGAATTTAAATTAGATAACTACATCTATGATCTTGACTATACGGTGAACAATGAATTTAATTCTACGAAACCAATTACCAATCTCGACACCATTTTTAAAGATGCGAAAGATATAAAATCTGATAAACCATTCGGACTTTTTGCATTGTACATTAATAAAAAAGGAGAATTAGTTTCTGTTTTTAATTTTTTTGATTGGCATAAATCTTCTGAGGATTTTAAAATTGACCCGAATTTTGGTTTAATGACAGAATTTAATGTAAAAAGTAAAAGACCTATAACAGAATTTGAAATTTATGCTATAGAATTGCTCAAAAAAGCAAAGAGTTGGGAACTAAAAAGAAGTAAAGTAACACAAATTGCTGTTGATTACATGGCTTATATTTCTGTAGATTTTGATGAAAAGACTTCAAAATGGACTTATGAATTGAGATAAAGTTTTTATTTTAAAGTCAATTTGGCTTTAGAAAAATCATAAAGTTAGACTATGGCTTTTTTGCATTAGTACGAAAAACTTGTATTTTTACGAATCAAATAATTTCTCAAGAAATTTAAATATCTTTGAATTATGAGCACAACAGCAAAACCAAAACATATAGGAAGAAACATAAGCCGAATTAGAGAGCTAAAAGGAATGAAGCAAGAAGCTTTGGCAATTGCGATTGGTGTAAGTCAGCAATGGGTTTCAAATATTGAATCGAGCGAAACATTAGATCAGGAAAGGCTTTTAAAAATAGCAAAAGCACTTGGTGTGACCGTAGAAGCTATTGAAAATTTTTCGGAAGAATCTGTTTTCAATTTCTTTAATAATTTTTATGATAATAGTGCAAGTAATGGTCAAGGTGCATCTGGACCTATTTTTACTTTTAATCCTCTGGATAAAATGGTGGAACTTTATGAACGTTTGGTTCAAGCTGAAAAAGAATTAGTTCAGGCTGAAAAAGAAAAAGTAGAATATTTAGAGAAATTGCTTAAAAAGTAATAGAAAAACATAAAGATACAAATGAATTGCCTCCAGTTTTAACTGGAGGTTTTTTGTTTGAATTTGAATTGGGCTTTAGCCAAACTTTCCGGGTTTGGCTAAAGCCTTTTTGTATACATTTGTTTACCTCCAGCTAAAGCTTTAGGCAATTGATTGAAAATATTAAAGACAAAACGTCATTTTACCTGAGTCTGCGTTAGGGATAGGAGCGGTATCTCCCGATTTAGAAAAACAAGGCTTTTTAGCCGTAGTTTTTGTTAATCGGGAATAAAGCGGATAGCCCGGCCGGAGGCAACGCCCAAAAGAATCTTCTTACTTGAGATTTTTTTTTGTAAATAAAGTATAAGATAACTTTTACGAAAGATTTAATTACAACCGATAGTTATATTCTATAATGTTAATTGTAAGAAAAAAAAAGTGTTAATGCTTAATATTGCGTATCTAAGAATTTTTTCCCCCTAAGAATTTTTAGAAATTGATTTTTCACTAGAAGCTTAAATCTATTTTTACCTACTAAATTATTATGCCTTTAACAGTTTTTTCCGACAAGGTTAGATTTCGTTACAAATCTAAGAATTGGCAGTATCACTTTGATGAAATTAAAGAAATTGGACTGCTTAAAAAAAAGAAAAAATATTTTCTTGAAAACGGTGCTTTTTTAGCCGTAACTGCTGCAACATATTATTGCATGCTATTTTCCAACTTAATGGACTTGTATTACATTATTCCTGCAATTCTGTGCTATTCGTTTATTTTAGCTATGAGATTCGGGAACAAGGCCGAATTTGCCTATTTTGTTTTTGTAAAAGATATTTACCAGAACAAAACAAGGACTAAAATTGCCGCCAAAGACCGCATATTGGTTGGCAAGCAGATCGATTCTTATTTAGATCTTCAGTTTGAAAGAAGTATAAAAAGAACTGCTTAAAAAAAATCAGAGATGTTTATATTCAGTATTTCCCGTTATGATTGCATTTTTCATAATGGCAGCTTTGATGTACGGTTATTTTATCATTACACAAAGAAAAAATTAACAAAACGCTGCGACATAAGTCTTTAGTTATGAAGTAGTTTTATAATTTCCCAATAAAAATAATAGTATAGTCTTGCCGTTACATTCTAACGGCTGGCTGTTTTGACTATACATGACCACAAATCAGAAATAATATGGCCACAACAATTAAAAGTAAAATCAAAAATATTAGAGAGTTAAAAAATTATACTCAGGAATACATGGCAGAAAGATTAGGCGTAACCCAAGCTGGTTATAGTAAAATTGAAAAAGGAAAGACTTCTTTGAGTTACGAAAAATTGGTTGAAATAGGAAGAATTTTGGATGTAAGCGTAGAGGATATAATTAGTTTTGATTATGATAAATACTTTAATAATTACAACAAAATAACAGGAAACAATAACGGCAGTATTTTGATTAATGCCGATAATTCTTCGGTTTTGAAGGAGCTTTATGAAGATAAAATTCAATTGCTTGAAAAACTGCTTTCGAGAACTGAAATCGAGCTTGAAAGATATAAAGATAAATTTGGAGAAATCTGAAGGTTTTAGTTTCATCTTTGTCAAAGTTTAAAACTTTGACAAAGATTACTCTACAAGTAAAACTAAATAAAACGTTGAAATTCTTTTTAGAATAAAACTTCTTTGGCAATGATATAAAATCCCATTACGAGCACAAACCAACCAAAAAGAGGTTTTAATTTCGCGCCGTCCATTTTTTTAGAAAGCTGGCTTCCAATAAACATTCCGATTAAAGCCATTGCAGAAACGCTTAATAAGAAAGTGTAATTTATTGGTGTGCCAATGTATAGATCGCCAGCAAAACCTATTGACGAATTAATAGTGATGATTAATAATGAAGTTCCCACGGCTTGTTTCATGGGCAGATTGGCAAAAAAAAGCAAGGCAGGAATAATTAAGAATCCGCCGCCTGCACCTAGAAATCCAGTTACGATGCCGACCAAAAAACCTATAAAACTCAATTGCGAATAATTAGTATCTGTTGATTTAATTTCGGACTGATTTTTTTTAATCATAGAAATGGCTGCCGTAATCATTAGGATAGAAAAGATGATCATAATTAGAAAATCTTTTGAAACGGTATAAGAAGCAACAGAAAACAAAGTCGATGCAATTTGCGGAAATATGACTTCACGAATTATTAAAATGGAAATAACTGAAGGAACAGCAAAATACAAAGCCGATTTCAGTTTTAGATTCCCCATTTTATAATGGCTATAACTTCCAAATAAAGCGGTTAATCCCACAATAAATAAGGAATAAGAAGTGGCTTGATCGGGATTTACTTTAAATAAATAAACTAAAATAGGAATAGTAAGAATAGAACCTCCACCGCCAATTAAGCCAAGCGAAATTCCGATTATGATTGAGGCAAAAAATCCTAAATATTCCATTGCATTTGTTTTGATGCAAAGTTGCCTCGGAAATTAGAATCCTACAGTAACATTTATCACAGACCTAAAATAATTTTACCATTAAGATATTAAGGAAATTAAGCTATGCTTTCTTAATGAAACTTTTAAAGGTTAAGTAATATTAAGCGATCCAACTTAATTAACTTAATATCTTAATGGTTAAAATTTAGCAATTCAATCTGGTTTCGGTTGAGTTTGACCAAACCGCGTTGTTCCATTTTTTTGAGTAATCTGGAAACGACTTCACGCGAAGTATTTAATTCTGTTGCGATTTCCTGATGCGATAAATTTACCTCAGAACAGCCACAGGCATCAGAATGTCTTTTTAAGTAGAATTCTAATCTCTCATCCATAGAACGGAAAGCAATATTGTCAACTACTTCGAGAACTTCTTCAAAACGGCTTCGGTAGGTTTCAATTACAAATTCGTACCAAGATCTGTGTTCCATCATCCATTTGTCCATCAATTGCAACGGAATCATCATCACGGTAACATCTTCGACTACTTTTGCCATTATTTGGCTTTTTTCACTTTTTGCGGTGCAAATCATTGATATCGCACAAGCTTGTCCAGGCTGTAAGTAATACATTAAAAACTCTCCGCCATCTTCGCCTTCACGATAGATTTTGATTTTACCTTTAGTTATCAAAACTGTATTTTTAATATACTGACCGGTACGCATTAAAATGGTTCCGGCTTCAAAATCTTGAAGGCTTCCGTTTTCTTCTATCGTAGCAATGAGTTCGTTGGAGAAATTAGGAAAAATGGTTTTTAATGAATGTTGCATATTATAGATTTTTTTTGCCATCAATTGTATTAATTCAAAACAAGTAATTATTGAGAATTCGTGTAATTGGTGGCAAATGTTTTTATCAAAATCGGATAAAAATATAGGATTGTTTGCAAAGATAAGAGTTTGGAATGGGAATAATTATCAGAAAACTAGATTTAAGATTAATTTTATGTAAATGAAAAAATCCTATTTTCTATCGATTTTGTAGGCTGAATTTTTAAAAATAGTAACTAAATTTGTAATTCACTGATTATAATACTTTCTCTAAAACGTTTTCTGAGAATAATAATCGAAATCGCATTTGGTACGTTTTTTATATAGAGAAACGTCGTAATTTTACAAAAACACATTTTATTATGAATTTATCACAAGAAGATTGGGTTGCTCAGTTAGAAGCTGACGAAAATGCAGTTATACTTGATGTAAGAACTGAAGACGAATTTAATGACGGCTACATTGAGAATGCTCTAAATATTGATATCAATAAAGGGCAGGCATTTATCTATGAAATCGAAGAATTAGACAAAAATAAAAACTATTACGTATACTGTCGTTCTGGGGCTAGAAGTGCAAAAGCATGCCAGATTATGAACGAGTTGGGTATCGAAAACGCCTACAATCTGCTTGGTGGAATCCTAGATTGGGAAGGTGAAACAGTACAACCATAAATGAAGAAGAGGCAATCAAAAAGCCTCTTTTTTCTTTTGAAAATAAAATTACCAGACCATTAAACAAACCAAATTATGAGTTTTATACCAGAAGAATATCAGATTAATAGTCTGATAAATCAAGATACCTATCTTGTAAATGGAGAATTGAAACAATGGACGGGGCAAACCACACCTGTGTTTTCTACTATTTCTTCAACAGAAAAGTATTCGCCGACTTTATTAGGATCTATCCCTTTTATGGGAGAAAAAGAAGCAGTAGAAGTTGTCGAAGCTGCTACCAATGCATACGATATGGGACAAGGCTTATGGCCGACTATGAAAGTAGTTGATCGTATTAAGTGCATGGAAAAATTTGTGAAACAAATGAAAGAAACCCGCGAAGAAGTAGTGAAATACTTAATGTGGGAAATTGGAAAGTCATTAGGAGATTCGCAAAAAGAATTTGACAGAACAGTAGAATATATTTACGATACTATTGCCAGCTACAAAGAATTAAACGGACGCAGTTCGCATTTTGAAAAAGTGCAAGGAGTAAACGCCATGATTCGTCGTGGACCTCTTGGAGTGGTTTTATGCCTTGGACCATATAATTATCCTTTAAACGAAACTTTTTCATTGTTGATTCCAGCTTTGATTATGGGAAATACCGTAATCTTCAAACCTGCTAAACATGGTGTTTTATGTATTTCGCCATTGTTGGAAGCATTCAGAAGCAGTTTTCCTAAAGGAGTAATCAATATTGTTTACGGAAGAGGACGCGAAGTGGCTTCTCCGATTATGAAATCTGGAAAAATTGATGTTTTAGCCTTAATTGGAAACAGTAAATCGGCGATTGCTTTACAAGATCAGCATCCAAACAAAAATAGATTGCGTTTGATTTTAGGTTTAGAAGCTAAAAATCCAGCAATTATTCTTCCAGATGCCGATTTAGATTTGGCTATTCAAGAATGTATTACCGGAAGTTTGTCTTTTAACGGACAACGTTGTACTGCTTTAAAAGTGTTATATGTCCACGAATCGATTGCTGAAGAATTCAATAAACGTTTTTCTGAAAAAGTAGACAGTTTGCTTTTTGGAAATCCGTGGGAAAAGGGAGTTGCTTTAACACCGCTTCCAGAAACCGACAAACCAAAATATATTCAAGGATTAATTGATGATGCTGTTCACAAAGGAGCTAAAGTCATCAATGAAAAGGGAGGAAAACATACTGATAACTATATTTTTCCAGCAGTTTTATATCCAGTAAACAAAGAAATGCGTGTGTATCACGAAGAACAGTTTGGGCCAGTTGTTCCTGTACTTTCTTTCAAAGATATTAAAGAACCATTGAAAGATATGGCAGAATCAAATTACGGACAGCAAGTAAGTTTGTTTGGTAAAGATATAAAAACTCTTGCGCCGCTAATTGATGCTTTGGTTAACTTAGTTTGTAGAGTAAACCTTAACAGTTCTTGCCAAAGAGGACCAGATGCTTTCCCTTTTACAGGAAGAAAAGATTCTGCCGTAGGAACTTTGAGTATTCCAGATGCTTTGCGTTCTTTCTCAATTCGTACGTTTGTAGCTTCAAAAGATATCGATTATAATAATGAGATTCTGCAGGAATTGCTTAACAGCAAAGAATCGAATTTTATTAATACAGATTATATTTTGTAGTCATCAAGGTTATATATTAATTGTAGATGCCGTCTGTCGCTTTTAGTGATAGACGGTTTTTCTTTTTAAAGATGCTAAGGTTCTTTTTTAAAGATGCTAAGTTTCTAAGTTTTTTTGTAAAAGTTTGATGTAAAATATAAAATAAAGTTTTCTACATCTCACATTTCACTATTTACCTTTTACTATTCACATTAACAATTAATAATTAAATTTGTAACATTGTTTTAAAACAGCAGTCTTATATATCAAAACAATTTAAAGACCTAAGAATTATTTATGAAAAAGAGATTTTTGCAATTTGCATTAATAGCATTCGTTCTTTTTGCCCAAGATACTATTGCTCAAGAGCTTTACATGCCTCGAAATATAAAAAAAGCCTACGAAAACGGAACCCGCTCTAAAGACGGAAAACCAGGCTCAAACTATTGGCAGAACCGTGGAAAATATAATATGGAAATTTCAGTTGATCCGAAAACGAGATTGGTCAGCGGAACTGAAACCATTATTTACGAAAACAATAGCAAGGATACTTTAAGAAACTTAGTTATCCGTTTTGTAAACAACCTTCACAAGCCTTCTTCTCCAAGAGGAAGTGAAGTAAGCAACGATTTTTTAAGCGACGGATTAACGATTACTTCATTGAAAGTAGAAAATGAAGTGTATAAAGAAGATGCTAAAAACTGGGGAACTGTTGGAAATGTAAAATTGCAAAAACCAATTTTACCTAATTCAAAGACCACTATAAATATTCAATGGAATTATCCTTTGTCCAAAGAAAGTGGTAGAGAAGGCCAGATTGACGAAACGACATTTTTTGTAGCGTACAGTTATCCTCGTGTTTCAGTTTTTGACGATTACAATGGATGGGATAGATTACCACATACAGATCGTCAAGAATTTTACAATGACTTCAACGATTATGTTTTTTCTGTAAAAGCACCAAAAAACTACGTGGTGTATGCAACTGGAGATTTATTAAATCCAGATGAGGTTTTGCAACCTGAATTTGCTTCACGCTTAAAAAAATCATACACAACAGATGAAATTCTGCATATTGCAAACGAGCAGGAAATGAAAAGCGGAATCGTAACAAAACAATACGATTGGAATGTCTGGAAATTTGAAGCTAAAAACATAACAGATGTTTGCTTTGGTTTAAGTGATCATTATTTATGGGATGCTAGTAGCGTTGTAGTGGATAAGAAAACAAATCGTCGTGCGAGCGTTCAGGCGGCTTACAACGTAAAGGGAACCGATTTTGTGAATTCGGTAAAAAACAATCAATATGCTTTAGATTGGTTTTCTAACAATTGGCCAGGAGTTCCGTATCCGTTTTCTAAAATGACGGCTTTCCAAGGTTTTGCCGATATGGAATATCCAATGATGTGTAACGATTCTGAAATGGGAGATCCTATTTTTGCACAGTTAGTTCAAGATCACGAAGTGGCGCATACTTATTTTCCTTTTTATATGGGAATCAATGAAACGCGTTATGCCTTTATGGACGAAGGTTGGGCAACTACTTTTGAATATTTAATCGGAATTGCTGAACATGGTAAAGAAGCTGCAGATAAGTTTTACAAAGATTTTAGAGTGAAACATTATATAAGCGATCGATCTTCAGAACAAGATCAGCCTATTATAACAATGTCTACACAGGTTTCTGGCGCAGGTTATGGAAATAATTCTTATGGTAAAGCTTCTCTTTCTTATTTGGCTTTAAAAGATATGTTAGGAGATGAATTGTTCAAAAAAGCGCTTCATTTTTATATGGATACTTGGAACGGAAAACATCCTATTCCGTGGGATTATTTTAATTCATTTAATACAGCAACAGGAAAGAATTTAAATTGGTTTTTTAATAATTGGTTCTTTACTAACAATTACATAGATATTGCTGTAAAAGGTCTTTCTGCAGATAAGAAAACGATAACAATAGAAAACATTGGAGGTTTTGCAATTCCTTTTGATGTTGTAATTACTTATGCAGATAAGTCAAAAACAACTTTGCATCAAACTCCAGCGATTTGGGAGAAAAATCAAAAAACAGCTAAAATAATTTTGAAAAGCGCAAAAAAAATCGAAAAAATTGAGATTGATGGTGGGATATTTATGGATGCAACACCAGAGAACAATGTTTTAAATGTTAAATAATTGAATTAAATTTAACTAAATAAATTAAAGCGTCACTTTGTTTTAGCAAAGTGACGCTTTTTGTTTAAAATAATTAAAAATATTCAAGATGCAAAAAAACAGTATAAATATTTCTGGGAAAAATATTACGTTTGCCAAATACTAAACATACCACCAAATCTAATGAAGAATACTTTTGTTCTGATTGCTTTGCTAAGCAGTCTCCAGTTTTTTGCGCAGAACGATCAAAAGACTGCATTTCAAAAAAACAAATATGAATTGGCTAATTCTTACTACAAAAAAGCCGATTTTGTAAAAGCTATTGATTTGTTTTCTTTAGCTGCAAAGATTAAACCTGAAAATGAAATAGGAAAAGAAGCTATTAAAAAGGTAGACACCTTACGCGAACTTTTAAGAAAAGAAATTTTAAATCAAGCAATTGGAACTTGGAAAAGGACAGGAAGTCAGCCAGTTTGGTCTGCGGCAACAGCAGTTACTGCCAGTCAATCTACTTTTGACGAAGTGGTCGAAATTAAAGAAAATGAGATCTTGTTTTACGAGGTCGACAAAAAAACAAAAGTAAAGAAACTTCTCAGAACTGAAAATTTAGTTTATAATGATGCAAAAAGCACGGTCTCATTATTTTCAGAAATTATTCTTTCTGATGGAACAGTTTGGAACTGTAGTATTAATGAAAATTCAGACGTATTACATGTTGTTAATGTAGCTGTTAAAACAGAAGAGGGAATAAAAAAGATAGAAAGTGATAATGAGGAAAATTATTACGTTAAAATGTAAATGATATATAAAAAAAGGGAATCGATTGATTCCCTTTTTTTATGAGTTTTATAGAAATTTAAATCCAATGGAGAGATTGGTAACTCCAGTTTTAATTTCACTGCTAGAAGCATCTATATCACTAAGTCCAGCAAGATATCTAACATCAAAAGTTAGTCTCCAGACATCGACTCCGACACCTCCAAGAATGCTATGATTATTTTTTTCTATAGCTATAGAATTGAGATTATTGCTGGTACTTATGTCTGAATAATTTTTCCAGTTGTATCCCACAAAAAGCCTCACATTTCCGAGTTTTCCAAGCGGAATAATTTTAAGTCCTGCAATTAATGAGGCATCTGTTCCTGATAGTTTAAATTCAGTTTCTCCAACACCGTTTTGGTATACGCTAAAATTAGTTTGACCATATCCAAACTCGCCCTGAGCATAAAAAAGTGCAAGGTTTAATCGACCAAATGCGGCAAATCCAATTCCTGTATTCGTATGATCGGAGCTGAAATTTTTGGCATTGACAGAAGTAATGCTTGTAGAAAACTGCGGCCCGATTTGTATTAATTGCGCAAATCCATTGGCACAAATACATAAAAATGTTGCTAAAAGGAATTTTCTCATAACGGAATTTATTTGATTTTGGTACTATAAAAATAATCATAATACATTAGAATTGAATGATTTGTCTGATTTATTTTTCTGTAAAGTTTTGATAATTAATCAGATCAAGATTTCTGGTTTGTTTTTTTCGATTAAATCAAAATGAATTAATTTTGAGAAGCTTAAATAAATTCAAATGGACGTTAAAAAAATAAACGCAAGTGATACTTGGCAAATAAGACACGAAGTAATGTGGCCAGACCAGCCTTTTGAGTTTGTACAGCTCGAAGAAGATAATTTAGGATTTCATTTTGGAGTTTTTGAAGAAGATAAATTGGTTTCTATAGTTTCCTGTTTTATGGAAGAAAAAGAAATGCAGTTTAGAAAATTAGCTACTTTAGAAGAGTATCAAGGTAAAGGAATTGCGTCTCATCTTTTAAAATATATTCTAGAATTTGCAAAAGAAAAAGGTGTAAAAAAAGTATGGTGCAACGCCAGAACCAATAAAAAATCATTTTATGAGAAGTTCGGAATGATAGATACTTTTAAAACTTTTATAAAATCAGGACAAGAATTTACGATTATGAAAATTTTGCTTTCTTAATTGTAAAGTTTAAGTTGTTGATTTTTAGTGTTGTAAACAAGGGGTTTAATTTTGAAGTAAAGTGATTAATAAAAATTAAGAGAATGAAAACGTTTTCGTTTTATGGAACTGTTAAACCTTGTTAAAAATTCTTTTTTTGTTTTAATTCTTTTACTACTTTCGCACCGAAATGAGAAAGTTAATAGTATTTTTAGTATTCATGAATATGCTTCTGTTTGGCGGAGGCCAATATTTGAATGCAAATACTTTTGGCGCTCATACTCACCATCACCTACAGAAACATAGAGTTAAGTTTACTAATCAAGATCGTGGGACTTCAACAATTGAAGAAGCTACAGATGTTGATTTAGAAGAAGATCTTGTTGGAGGTGAAGATGTTGATTTACTTGCGAACAAATATTTTACTGCTTCGTATAGTTTGGTAGACACTTTGTATCTGGCACTTTCAGATCAGTCTGCAGCGAATGATTCTAATCGTTTAAAAATTTCTACGCCTGTTTTTGGGCATTCAAATCCTATCTATATTACTCAACGAGTATTAAGAATTTGATTTTAAAGTATACATCGGTTACCTGAGTTTTGATCTCTGCGTATCTTGCTGTTGTATATTTTTTCTACTTCTGCTTATATAAAGTTAAGGTCTGGGCTAAGGCTGACTGATGCATTTTAACATCCAAAAGGAATTTTCATTCCAAAGCATTCAATCGCTTAATTTCCAAACTAAATCATGAAAAAAATCATTGTGTTCACAGGCTTAATGGCCTTGGTGTGCTTAACGAGCTGTACATCTAAAAAAGAAGAAAAAGAAGAAGTTGAAAAATTTACCGTTACTAATCCGGTTAGAATCGATACTTCATTTACCAAAGAATACGTTTCACAAATAAAATCGGTTCGTAATATCGAACTTCGCGCCCAAGAGAAAGGGTTTTTACAAAATATATATGTTGACGAAGGACAGTTTGTAAAAAAAGGACAGCTGTTGTTTAAAATTATGCCAAACATGTATCAGGCAGAATTATTAAAAGCGCAATCAGAACAAAAATCTGTAGAAATTGAATTGCAAAATTCAAAATTACTGGCAGATAAAAATATCGTTTCTAAAAACGAATTAAGCGTTGCTCAGGCTAAATTGCAATCTGCAAAAGCTGAAGTTGCGCTGGCAAAACTTCATTTATCATTCACAGAAATTAGAGCTCCGTTTGACGGAACAATCGACCGTATTCCTTTAAAACTAGGAAGTTTAATCGACGAGGGAGAATTGTTGACAAGTCTTTCAGATAACAGTCAAATGTTTGCTTATTTCAATGTTTCTGAGCCAGAATACATTAGTTACGAAACGAATATTAAAGACCGTGCAGATAACAAAGTGAACTTAGTTTTGGCTAACGGAGATATTTTTAAGGAAAAAGGAAATGTTGAGGTAATCGAAAGTGAATTCAACAACGAAACTGGAAACATTGCTTTTAGAGCAAGATTTCCTAATTGTGGAAAATTACTTAGAAATGGAGAAACAGGCCAAGTTCAAATGAATGTTCCTCTTAAAAATGCTATTGTGATTCCGCAAAAAGCGACTTACGAAATTCAAGATAAAAAATATGTTTTTGTAGTTGGAAAAGACAATAAAGTAAGTTCTAGAGAAATCACTATTACTGGCGAAATCCCTGATTTATATGTAATCAAAAGTGGTCTTACAGAAAATGATAAGATCTTGCTTGAAGGTGTTCAGAAAGTAAAAGAAAACGACAAAATTAAATTCGATTACGAATCTCCTAAAGAAGTAATCAATCATTTACGCTTAAAAGCAGAATAGTTTTTTGTTTTAATAGTTTCAAGTTTCAGGTTTCAAGTTGCATACTGAACCTGAAACTTGAAACCTGAAACTTGAAACATTTTAAACTTCAATAAGTTTAATCATTTAAAAAATATAAAAATGTTTAATAAATTTATTCAAAGACCTGTTCTGTCGATAGTAATATCGTTGATTATTGTCTTTTTGGGGGTATTGTCGGTTTTAAATTTACCAATTACACAATTCCCTACAATTTCACCTCCAATGGTGAATGTTACCGCAGATTATCCTGGATCTAACGGTGAATTGATGGTTAAGGCTGTTGTTATTCCTTTGGAAAGAGCCTTAAACGGAGTTCCAGGAATGAAATATATGGCTTCAGATGCCGGAAACGATGGTGAAGCTACGATAAAAGTGGTTTTTAACTTAGGAACAGATCCTAATCAGGCAGCAATTAACGTTCAAAACCGTGTAGCTTCGGTTACCAATAAACTTCCTCCTTTGGTAATTCGTGAGGGTATCAAAATCACTCGTGAAGTACCAAGTATGTTGATGTACGTGAATCTTTACAGTACAGACAAAAATACGGACATGAAGTTCTTATACAACTATGCCGATATCAACGTTCTTTCTGAATTGAAAAGGGTAAATGGTATTGGTTCTGGAGATATCTTAGGAACACGTGAATATGCAATGCGTATCTGGCTGAAACCAGACCGTATGTTGGCTTATAAAATTTCTGCAGATGAGGTAATGGAAGCATTATCTAGTCAGAGTTTGGAGGCTTCTCCAGGTAAAACGGGAGAAAGTTCTGGTAAACGTTCTCAAGCATTTGAGTATGTATTGAAATATTCTGGACGTTTTACAACAAAAGAGCAATACGAGAACATTGTAGTAAAAGCAAATCCAAACGGAGAGCTTTTAAGATTGAAAGATGTTGCTAAAGTTGAATTTGGTAGCTCGATGTATGATATCTATTCTAATTTGAATGGAAGACCATCTGCGGCGATTGTATTAAAACAATCTTTTGGAAGTAATGCGAATCAGGTTATTGAAGAAGTAAAAGCCAAACTGGAAAAAATCAAACAGAGATTTCCTAAAGGAATGGATTATGAAATTTCGTATGACGTTTCTAAATTCCTTGATGCTTCTATCGAGAAAGTAATTCATACGTTGGTTGAAGCCTTTATTCTGGTAGGTTTAGTAGTATTCCTTTTCTTAGGAGACTGGCGATCTACAGTTATTCCAGCAATTGCAGTACCAGTTTCGTTGGTTGGAACTTTTGTGTTCATGACATTCTTTGATATTTCATTGAACTTAATTACATTATTTGCCTTAGTATTAGCAATTGGGGTCGTCGTCGATGATGCGATTGTGGTTATTGAAGCCGTTCACGCCAAGATGGAAGAGGAGCATCTCTCGCCATTTAAAGCGACTAAAAAAGCAATGCACGAAATTGCGGGGGCAATTATTGCAATTACTTTCTTGATGGCTGCGGTATTTATTCCTGTTGCATTTATGTCTGGTCCTGTGGGAGTATTCTACAGACAGTTCTCTGTAACTATGGCAACTGCGATTATCCTTTCGGGTATTGTGGCTTTAACATTGACACCCGCACTTTGTGCGATGATGTTAAAAAACAATCATGGTGTGCCTAAAAAGAAAACACCAGCCAATAGATTTATTGATGCTTTCAACGAAAAATTCAATTTAGCGCAAGGTAAATATCAGAACTTACTAGGCAAAATTGTTGACAGAAGAGTAGTTACTATTGTTGCGCTTCTTGGTTTCTGTGCTGGAACATGGATCATCAGTAGTAATGTTCCATCAGGATTTATTCCGAATGAGGATCAGGGAATGTTTTACGCGGTAATCCAGACACCGCCAGGATCTTCTTTAGAAAGAACAAATAATATTGCAGAAAGAGTTCAGAAAATTGCTGAGGACATTGATGGAGTAAAATCGGTTTCTTCATTGGCAGGTTATGAAATTCTGTCTGAAGGTACTGGAGCTAACTCAGGGACGTGTTTGGTTAACTTGAAAGACTGGAGCGATAGAAAAGAATCTGTTTTGGAGATCATGCACGAAATGGAGGAAAAATGTAAAGATATTGCGGGGGCAAATATCGAGTTTTTCCAACCACCTGCTGTACCTGGTTATGGTGCTGCCGGAGGATTTGAGCTTCGTTTGTTAGATAAAACTGGTTCGGTTGATTATAAGAGAATGGAACAGGTAAATAACGATTTTGTGGCTGAATTGAACAAACAACCAGAACTATCAAACGTATTTAGTTTCTATAGCTCTAGTTTCCCTCAATACATGATGAAAGTCGACAATGACTTGGCGCAGCAAAAAGGAGTTTCTATCGAAAACGCGATGAATACTTTGTCAACTCTTGTGGGAAGTAACTACGAAATCAGTTTTATCAAATTTGGTATCAACTATAAAGTAATTGTTCAGGCTTCGCCAGAATATCGTGCACAGCCAGATGATATCTTAAAATTATACGTAAAAAATGATCGTGATGAAATGGTGCCTTTTTCTGCTTTTATGAAATTAGAAAAAGTGTACGGACTTTCAGAAATCACACGTCATAATATGTATACCTCAACACAAATCAGTGGTTCGCCAGCTGCTGGTTATAGTTCAGGTACAGCGATTAAAGTAATTCAGCGAGTAGCTGCTGAAAAATTACCAAGAGGATATGATATTGACTGGGCAGGTATTTCTGCCGATGAGGTGGCTCAGGGTAATCAGGCAATTTGGGTATTCTTAATCTGTTTAGGATTTGTTTACTTGGTATTAGCGGCACAGTACGAAAGTTTTATTCTGCCATTGTCAGTAATTCTTTCTTTGCCAGCGGGTATTTTTGGAGCTTTCCTTTTATTGAAATTAACAGGATTAGAAAACAATATTTATGCACAGGTTGCCATGGTAATGCTTATCGGATTATTAGGTAAGAATGCCGTGTTGATTGTAGAGTTTGCGATCCAAAGACATGCAGCCGGTAAGTCAGTTTTATATGCTGCAATGGAAGGGGCAAAAGCAAGGTTCCGTCCGATTTTGATGACTTCGTTTGCTTTTATCGCAGGTTTATTACCGCTTGCTTTTGCAACTGGCCCTGGTAAAATTGGAAACAGAACCATTGGTACTGCAGCAGCTGGAGGTATGCTTATCGGAACCATTTGCGGTGTATTTGTAATTCCAGGCTTGTATTTCATATTTGCTAAAATTGCTGAGAAACACAAATTGGTAAAACATGAAGAAGAAAATCCATTAACAGAAGAAATTGACAACAATCATGTATAAAGTTAAATCATATCAATATAGTATTGCGTTTGCTGTATGTCTAGCAGTTGCAGGGTGTAAAACCCCTGCACCTGAGGCAGCAGTGACTACCAGTACACCAGTTCCAGAATCGTTTGGCTCAACAGTTCAGACTCAGGATGCAAACAGCAATACGGCAGCATTAAACTGGAAAGATTATTTTAAAGATCAGAATCTAGTTGATTTAATAGATACTGCTCTTAAAAACAATCAGGAATTAAATATCACTTTGCAGGAAATTGAAATAGCAAAAAATGATATTCGCGTTAAAAAAGGACTTTTATTGCCAACTGCAGGCTTACGTGCCGGAGCTGGAGTAGAAAAAGTGGGTAGATATACCAGTCAAGGTGCAGGTGATGCTACTACAGAGATTAAACCAGGTGTAGAAACTCCAGATCCGCTTGGAGATTTTACAATTTCGGCTTATGCAAACTGGGAAGTAGATATCTGGAAAAAACTGCGTAATTCTAAAAAAGCAGCTTTAAATAGATATTTGGCTACAGTAGAAGGTAAAAACTTTGTAATTACAAACCTCATCGCCGAAGTTGCTGATTCGTATTATGAATTACTAGCTTTAGACAATCAGTTGGATATTGTAAAACAAACGATCAAATTGCAGACTAACGCTTTAGAAATTGTAAAAGTTCAAAAACAAGCCGCAAGAGCAACAGAATTAGGAGTTAAGAAATTCGAAGCAGAGGTTTTAACTTCGCAAAGTATGGAGTTTGACATTTTGCAGCAGATTAAAGAAACTGAGAATAAAATCAACTTTTTGTTGGGTAGATATCCTCAGGAAGTAAAAAGAACAAGCAGCACTAATTTCTTAAGTTTATTGCCAGCTTCTGTAAGTTCTGGAATTCCATCTCAATTGTTACAAAATCGTCCAGATGTTAAACAAGCAGAATTAGAATTAGTAGCGGCAAAATTAGATGTAAAAGTGGCTCGCGCCGAGTTTTACCCGTCTTTGGATATTACGGCAGCGATAGGAGTACAGGCTTTCAAACCTTCTTATTTGTTTACTATGCCAGAATCTCTTCTTTACTCATTAGCTGGAGATCTTGTAGCGCCTTTGATTAACAGAAATGCGATCAAAGCAGAGTTTGCAAGTGCCAATGCAAGACAGATTCAGGCATTGTACAATTACGATCGTACAGTTTTAAATGCGTATCTAGAAGTTTCAAACCAAATGTCTAAGATCGAGAATCTTCAAAAAGGATACGATCTTAAATCAAAACAAGTTGATGCTTTAAATACTTCGATTGATGTGTCAAACGATTTGTTTAAATCGGCTCGAGTAGATTATTTTGAGGTTTTGATGACGCAGAGAGACGCATTAGAAGCGAAATTAGAATTAATTGATACTAAAAAAGAACAGTTGAATGCTGCAGTTCATGTCTATAGAGACTTGGGAGGCGGATGGAAATAATATTGCCAATTAATTTGTAGAAAGAAAGCCTTTTGGGAGTAAAATCCTGAAAGGTTTTTTTTGTAAGAAAATTATCTTATATTTGCATTTCACTGTTCTGAAAAAAAAGTGACCATAAACCTCGAAAGCTATTATTTAGTTTTCGGGGTTTTTTTATGCTTTTTAAATTTTTACCTATTGTTAAAATTTAATATTTTTCTTACTTATATAAACGGTCTTATTATATTTACAATATAATTATGTAATATTTTATTTACTTAAATACCACTTCTCATTTATTGATTAAGGTTATAAAATCTACAAAAGCCTGTAAAATAATCAATAACCTTTTAGATATGAGTTTTTTAGCAAAATTAGAATTAGACAATGAAGTGTTTAATGTTTTAGAATTTGATGTTCATTTTACCCAGAATGTCGATAACAACGGAAAACCGGCCAACAAGACAAAAGGCGGACAGATAAAACTTGTAATAGAAACCACACAGACAGATCTGTTTTCAGACTGGATGGTATCTCAGACCAGTGTAAAAGACGGAAAAGTCATTTTTTATCGCAGAGACGCTATGAGCACCATGAAAAATGTAACCTTTAAAAAGGCCTTCTGCATATCGTTTCATAAGAGTTTTAGAAGTGAAGGATCAGTTCCTATGGTTACTGAGATTTTGATTTCATCAAACGAAGTAAAAATTGGGAATACAATTTTTGAAAACAATTGGAAAAACTCATAGCTCTTTTAAAAAACAACTAGTATGGCATTGCAAACAATTACGAATATTAAAATTGGCGAAATAAGAATTGCTAATTTCAACAAATTAGAAGTTTTTCAGACGATTCACGACCACCACACTTTTTCCTTCGAAGTAAGACAAGATTTATTAGTAGAAGAATTTAAAAGTGTGATGCCTTTTTCCCAAAAGTTATACGGAGAAAAAATAAGCATAGAAATAAAACCTATAGAAGGTCTGGAAGATCTTATTATTGGAGCAGATTCTAAAGATTACATCATGCAGTTTTACGGCATAGTAACCGAAGTCAAACTGCAAAAATCCCGTATTAAAGACGTAGAAGAAACCATCGTAATAAAAGGAAAGAGTACTACAATACTTTTAGAAAACGGACCCGAATGCAATTCGTTCACCAACATGTCTCTGAATGATATTGCAAAAAAAGTAAAATCAGACTGTGACATTGATATCGATGTAAGACCATTTTATTTAGACAACCTGCCTTACACTGTGCAGTATAACGAAAGCAATTTTGCTTTTCTAAATCGTTTGGCCAAAAGAAATGGGCATTGGTTCTATTATAACGGAAGAACAGCCATTTTTGGAAGTCCGGGCGGTGTGGGTGCAACGCCAAAATTAATGTATGGAATAAACATGCAGGATTTTGATTATACCCTAAAACTTATCCCTGCACTGTTTAAAGTAATAGAAAACGATAACAATGACGGCCAGTATAAAACTGATGAAACTTTAAAATACAGAAAAGAAGCCGACGGTTTCCATCAAAACTTTTTGAACAGGTCTAATGAAGTTTTTAATAAAGAAACCATTATACAGCTAAACCAGACTCCTGTGGGCGGATCTGGAAGGCGATCTTCAGAAGAATATGCCAAAAACAAAATGCGATCTGTTTTAAGCGGTTTAGTAGAAATAAAAGCTTCAAGCGAAGTTCCAGGCATTACTATAGGAAACGAAGTAAGAGTAACAGGTGTCGACATGCAGTTGGAAAGTTCTTACCGCGTTACTCAGATAACACATATCTGTGATGATGGAGGCGGTTACGAAAACCATTTTACAGCTGTAAATTTTAACGGTTCTGTGTTTTCACCAGAAACAGATCCAGATTTAGTGCCCTATTGCAAAAGCCAGATTGCCATTGTAACCGCCAACGCAGATCCTGACGGACTCAGCGGTATACAGGTACAGATGCCGTGGCAGGCAGCCAAAGGCGAAACCACACCTTATATTCCTCTAATGCAGAATTATGGAGGCGATGCCAGAGGTTCTCATATCATACCTGAAATTGGAGATACGGTTTTTGTAGACTTTCAGGGCAATAATGCTGAACTGCCGATTGTATTAGGAACTATGACCAGCAGAAAGGAAAAAAGCGGTTATAGTACGCCGAATAATGATATAAAGGCAATAATGCATAGCCGAAGCGGAAACAGAATTATAAATGATGATGCTACGGGCGACATTACAATAGAAAGTCAAAAAGGCGAAACTATAGCTGTAATTCATGGAGATGGAAACATCAGGTTTAAAGCTCCAAAAAATATTGAATTGGAAGCAGGGGATGATATTGTTATGAAAGCTGGGAGAAATATAAAAATTGATGCTAAAGAGGATATTGAGGTTGATGCAGGTTATAATATCTCTCAAGAAGCTCAAAATGATATTTATGTAAATGCAAATGGGAATATTATGGAAAGATCAGATAATAGGACTGAATTGGTTGATAAAGATTTTAGTCGTACTTCAGACAGTTCAAATGAAATAGCCTCGAAAGCAAGTCTTTATAGTCATGAAGAAGACATGACCATACAAAGCGGAAAGCAAGTGCGTATTAATAGCACAGAAAAATCTAATCTTTTTTAATTTAATTTTTATGGCAATTGCAAAACAAGCGAAGATTATTCAAATAAAAGTGAGTGATTCTTATCAATTAACTGTTGGCAGAAAACTTGAAAAAAATGCCAATAAATTGAATTATGAAGCTACAAAAGACGATTTGAATTTGATTTGTGGTAAAAAAATAATAATAAACGGTGAGAAAAAATAGTATCAAGAAATACAACATCTTATTATGTTTCATCATAATAATAGTGATAACTGTAGTAACAATAACAATGAGTTCATATATAGAAAAAAAATATGAGTGGGCAGCAAATATTTGTGCACCAAGAGAGTATCCTGTAGAAGTTTATACAGGAGCAGCAGGAGGCTATTTTTTTAGCCAAATGGGCGGATTTAGCAATTCTGGCTGGGGAGGATTGGGTAGTATCGATTATATAAAAGCACCAGTGCCAGACAGACTTGATATGACATGGTTATCATATGTAGACAATAAATTCTATAAAGGCGACTGGAAACTCCCTACAGAAAAAATAAAAAAGCTTTTTGATGAAGGATTTCCTGCTAAACCAGGTTTAGAAAATGTAAAGGAGTCTTATGATTATATAAATATTGGTCTCGGACCAAAAGGAATGGTTATAGTATGGGTAGCGGGGGCTGGTAGTCAGGTGGAAGTGGCGCGATTTCAGGCTCATGAAACGGTAATAGATCCTAAACTTATTATCGAAAGCGAAATGTATATGTTTCGAAAAGGTTATAGTCAACATAGATTAGAAAACAATTTTGTTATATCTGAAGACGTTCGGGAACAAATCAAACAATACGGTTATCCCCAATCAGAAGTTTATGAGGAGTATAGAGAAAAATATTTATGGAAACCACGAGTAATCTTGCCGGAAGGTTCTAAGCTTACTTCAATGTACATTAAAATGTGTAATGGAGAAAAGGAAGATCCTTATGATAAGCCAATAGATACGAAATATAGAGCCATTCCTTACGCTTTTCAAATTTACTGGTCAGTTGCTAAAGGCAAAAAAGAACGACGGTTTGTGTCTAGAATTGCTTTTACTAAAGATAAAGAATATTGGGCAAAATATCTTAAACCTATGGGTAAGGATGAAATTCCTGTAGATTTTGATAAAAACGAGATTCGAATGCTGTATAAAGAGCATCTTGATAAAAATAAATCTGCAGAAATGGTAATAAAAATCGATCCTACAAAACAAGAGGATGATAAGTGGGTAGTAGATTTTTATATAGTACAAGAAGGGAAAAAATATAATTTAAATCAAAATTGTCAAGATTCTGGTAAACTAAACTAAGATGAGTATAGTATTTGGAGATTACATGCCACCTAAAAAAGAATTGAAAACTAATGAAGTAATCATTGGTGTTTTTTTTGACGGCACCAATAACAATAAAAATAATACCAAAGCCAAAGAATATTATGATAAAAGGGCAAGAGGCGAAAAATTGAATCCAAAAGAAACAATTTCGGCAGATGCTTATCGAAAAAATGGGAAAGACAAAGAAAGTAGCAGTTATTACAATGCTTGGTCGAATGTGGCAAGGTTGAGTGATGCTTACCCTTTAGAATTAACCACATATATTGACGGTATTGGTACGGAAACTGAAAAAGCTGATTCTGTATTAGGGGCTGGCCTAGGTACGGGATTTGTTTTTAGTGGTACTGGAATATTAGATAAAGTAGAAGCGGGCTGTAAAGAAATAGTCAATAATTTAAAAAGGAATAGTATTTCAGAAGTAGATATTCTGTATTTAGATGTTTTTGGTTTCAGCCGTGGTGCAGCTGCCGCTAGAGTTTTTTTAGATGAAATTAGCCAAAAAGCGTATCCATTATCGGCTAATCGAAAAAATAAAGGAGGTGCTTTGGGGTATTATTTGGCACAAAAAGATGTTAAGGTAGGTTTAATAAAAGTTCGTTTTTTAGGTCTTTTTGATACTGTATCTTCTTACTCGACTTTAATTGATGGGAAACCAAATTTTGATAATGACACTAAGCAGTTACCATTAAATAATCTAAGTAAAGCAGAATCAGTTATGCATTTTACTGCTGCAGATGAGCATCGAAATAATTTTTCGCTTACTACAACTAACGTCGGAAAAACAAGAGAATTTCCGGGTGTACACTCAGATGTTGGAGGAAGTTATAATAATGGTATTGAAGTAGTAAAAGTAATCGAGAAAAACTTTAAAGAAAAATTGGAGAAACTTTCAGAGAAACTAGTTGATAGTGCTTGGTATTTAAAAGATCAATTAGAGATTTCTTTTTTTGGTCCTCAACATGAACTTAAAGGCACTAGAAATTTAAAAAACTCATACAGTTATATTCCATTACATTTTATGGCAGAAGCTGCGATAAAGCAGAGTGTTCCTTTTGATAATACAAAATTGGTTATTGATAAGTATAATATTTCAAATAATCCATTATTAGCTCGAGTAAAAAAACGTTTACATAAGTATGTTTTTGAAAACGCACAATCATATACTTTTAAATGGTATGGAAATATTCATGAAAAGTATAAAGGAGTAAAAAATGGAGACAGCAGATTTGAAGCATATCAGCAAGAACTACAAGAGCAAGAAGATTTAAGAACGTTGCGAAACCAATATTTGCATTGGTCTGCAGATAATGGTTCTATTGGGATGGAACCAACAAAAGATCGGAAGCGTAAAACGTTTTAAAATAAAATTGCTCAATAATACCCGATAGCGCGGATTTGCAATCCGTGCCCGCAAAGATTGGTTTTCTATTTTGAATAAAAACAAAAACTACATGATTCTTTGTAGCTTCTGTTCTGATAATTTGTATTATGTCTTATTGTTGCGGGCACGGATTGCAAATCCGCGCTATCGGAGTTATCCATCAAATGTAAAACTTCGAATCAAACCGGCATTTGACGGAGATGTCTATTTATTGCCAGAAATATATTCCCGAAAAGGATACACAATAGTTTTTGCAATTGATCAATTGCCGAGTGGGGAAATTCAGAAATTTGTTTCTTTAAAAATTCGATCCACAACTAAGTTTCAATTCACAGCAGATATCCAAAAATTCAAAAAGGAAATTTATACAGAAACGATTAACATAAAAAAGAACAGACTGGAAGCTGTTAGTTATGAGATTGAAGAAATAACCCATTTTTTTCATGTAAAAGAAAATGTAACCAACATTTTTATAGACGAAAAAGTAGTTGAAGTTCCTGTAGCAAAAGGATCAACAATAGCCATCTTTAATAAAATTAAAAACATAATAAAATTTGGAAAAATAGCAGCTGAAATTTTTACTTATCATCAGGTTTTGGATGAAATTAGAAATATGATGCCTGAAATAAGCAGTAATGGCAAATTTAATACACCATCAGTTTCGACAGCATTATCTTTTATTCCTAGTTATCAAATAGCAGCTTTTGGTGCCTTTATTTTTGAATGGATGGCGCAAGATTTACTTGAAGAAGGGGAGCATAATTTTAATGAACAAATGTGGTTGGAATGGCAAAATACTAAGACTAAAGGTTTGGATGCAGCATTATCTTTCATAAACAATAATAGCTGGGCATCAGATAACTTTTTTAGATCTTATCCTGTGAACACTGAAATTGTGAATGACCTACTGATTGGAAAGATAAAAACACGACAACAAATTAGAGATAGGAGATCTATAACAAAAGAAAAATTAACCCATACATTAATAACATATGGAGTGGAAGATTTAGAGCTTGATACTTATTATGATGTTGTTGATAGTATATTTATGAATGAAGAATTATGAAAAGAATAATAAAATTGACTACTATTTTAATTTTTACTATGTGTTTCTTAAACTGCAAAGAAAAAACATATTTTAAAGAAATTATCTCTGAGAGAAAAGTAAATATTGCAATGGCTGAATTTCCTAGAGATAAGGAAGATTTTGTAATTAATATTCCTTTAGAATTTAATTTACTCTTTAATAATTTTTCTAATATACGATCTGTTAACATTTATTATACACTAAACGATACGTTGCGTTCAGAGGATGATGATTATTTGATATATAATAGTGAAACTAATAAATTACTTTTTAGTCTTGATGATTTTCATTACCCAAATTATCCATCATACATATATATTATGGGGAGAAAAATGAAAATATCAAAAGAAATAGCTCAAAAGTTAATTGAAAAGTATAATCCAAAAAAAACAATTAATGATATACAAAGTATAAATGACACTATATCTCTCGTCGCATATAAAAAATTTAGAGGAGATAATCCAAAAATTATTGAAGAATTACGTAGGATTCCCGATTCTATAGCATTTGTTATTCGTAATAAAAAAGAGAAAAAACCAATACATGTTAAGGCCAGAATAAATTGGTGAGGTCAATAAAAATTTTTAAGTAATGATTACAGAAAGAGAACTTGACATACTGAAAAAATCTATTTTACTAATTAATAGTTTTAAAGATAATGTACACAATATAAATTCGGGAAAAGAATTTATTTCTATTCATAATCGAAATATAGAAACAATTGAAAAGATAGCGAGTGATCGTAATTCAGAATATCTCGTAGCAAAACTAGCCGAATATCCAAGCATAACCATTTCACAAATAGATGAATATATTAAAATGAAAAAAAACGAAATAAGTTTATTGCATTTTTTGTTGGTTTTTCTGTTTGGCATCGTAATCGGATTGTATTACTTTTTATTCGAAAGATTTTTAAAAACAGGAAAAGTTACAGGCAAGCAAATCAAAGTCAGAATATTAAAAATTATAGAGATTAATAAATATGTACTTGAAGTCGTAGAAAACCCATATATGGAAAATTTACGTTTAAAATAAAAGAACTTTCCGTGCGGCGCGAGCGTCACGCTCATGAGCATAAAGCTTATTTAACCCGATAGCGCGGATTTGCAATCCGTGCCCACAAAGATTGGTTTTCTATTTTGAATAAAAACAAAAACTACATGATTCTTTGTAGCTTCTGTTCTGATAATTTGTATTATGTATTATTGTTGCGGGCACGGATTGCAAATCCGCCCTATCGGAATTGGTCTGCAGATAATGGTTCTATTGGGATGGAAACAACAAAAGATCGGAAGCGTAAAACGTTTTAAAATAAAATTGCTCAATCAAATAGGTTATAAATAATAATTTAAAACAATAAAAATGAAATTAGTCCTAACAATCTTTTTACTAATATTAATTGCTATATCTGTACAGACCTATTTTTTAAATGGAGAACACCATTCTGAGGAGGCAGTATGCTTTGGAGCTCTTATAACGACTGATATACTATTAATCTTTGTTTATCTTCGTGAGAGCGAGAATTTACTGTATAGAAGAGTAATAGGGACTCTATTATGTTGTTTTGTAATTATTACAGTCAATTTTTATCTGTTTTTTCTGTACATACAGGAATTGGGTAGAGCTTTTAGAAATTAAATTTATGAAGGAAGAAGTAATGTATAATAGAACGAATAAATTGCTTTCATTAATTTTGATAATAACAGTAATTTCAAATGTTATTCAATGTTATAATTATAAACCAAATGAAAGATTTGACTGGACAGGAGGTGTTATAAGTAGTAAAGGAAATATTGTACAGGTTGCAGTCTGTAATTTTAAAGGAAATGATTATCATATTAATAAAGATAAGATACTGGATAATAGTTGGAATGAAATTAATGGTTGCGAAGACTATATGAAGAATGTTTTCTTTCCTGATAGTCTGTCGATAAAATGGTTTTCTTACAAAGAACAAAAAATTTATGGTGGTGATTTTGTTTTGCCAATTGAAATGATCCGAACAAAAGCGGTACAAATGGGAATGCTTCCGAGTGTCAAAAATGATTATGACTCTGATAAGATTCTTCATTTTATTGCTGAAGTTCAGCCCAATGGGAAATTTGCAGTTTGGATGCAAAAGTTTGATAAAAACGACAAGGATACAAAATTTAAAATTGGAACATATCAAGCCAAAGAAATAAAAGCAACTTGGCATACCCGATAGCGCGGATTTGCAATTCGCGTCCGCAAAGATTGTTTTTTCTATTTTAGATAAAAAACAAAAGCTACGCGATTCTTTATTTGTAAATAATAAAATATACAGTAAAAACAAAACCCTGCAAATATCAATTCGCAGGGTTTTCAATTTTTATTAGAGTAATTTATCTATTACTAGCGCAAGCCTTATAAATTTGTTTTTCTGAAAATGGCGATAAGGCTTCGGCGAGATTTCGGCTCGTTCTTAAACAGCTCAGTATTTTTTGCCTTAAATTAATATCGTCGCCAAATTCTGTATGCATGAGGAGCTCGAAGATTTCCTGCAAATACATGGGCTGTTCTTTGTAGTCTCCCTCAAACAATTCGTCTGAAAGGAAATTAATTACGGATGGCATTACATCACGATGTGTTGGTTTTTGATTTTCTTTTAGCATAATCGAAAATATTAGACACACGAAACCCTCGCTTTAGATGTGCTAAAATACCCGAATAGGATAGATTTACCATTGTTTCCGCAGGTACATCATGGCGAGGGAATCGCTTATGTTAACTTATAAAGTTTTTAGGATGATATCCTAGGTATTTTAGCAAAGCAAAGATATGCTTTTATTTTTAAAGAAAGAAAAAACTTACTTTTTTTTGCTTTTTTCGATTTTGATGCTGAATTTAGGTTTAAAACAAAGATAGAAAATATTATTTGTGGTTGAATTGCGCCCTAATTTTGATATTAGAATCCATGTTTATAAAGACTTGGGCGGCGGATGGAAATAATATTGCCAATTAATTTGTAGAGAAAAAGCCTTTTAAGATCACTCTTAAAAGGCTTTTTTTATTATTTATAAAATAGTCAAACTAGTATTTTTATACGGCTTTAAAATTTCTTCGTCTGGAGAAACATTGGTTACCAAGACATCAATATCTTTTATTGGGCAGACAAAATAAGGTTCGGCGGTTTCTACTTTTTCGATAGAGCTTAAAGCAATAACAAAGTTGGAGTTCTTAATCATATTTTTTTTCAGCATAGAATCGTCGTATAAAATTCCTGTAATTCCTCTTTCATGATGAATACTGCAGATTCCTAAAATGAAGATATCTGCTCTAAAATTCCTAAAGAAATCAATTGTTTCAATACTCGAAGTAGCAAAAGAAGTTTTACACATTTTACCGCCTGCAAAAATTAAATCAATATTGGGTAAATCTTCAACCAACGAAGCTATGGGGAAACTATTGGTAATAACCGTCAATTTTAAATCGTAAGGAAAGCTTGCTACCAAAGCTAGAGAAGTGGTTCCGCCGTCAATAAAAACAACTTGCCCGTCTTTTAAATACGAAATAGCTTTTTGAGCGATAATTTTTTTGTTTTCGATATCGTGTTTTTCTCTTTTTCTATAATGAAGGGGAATCGGAGAAGGAGCGACCGCCCCACCACGAACAGCTTTTAAAAGCCCTTGATCTGAAAGTTCTTTCAAATCACGTCTGATGGTATCTTCAGAAACACTCAAATACTCGCTTAATTCTACCGAAGTTACACGATGTTCTTTAGATAAATATTCTAAAATGGTCTGTTGACGTTCTTCCTTTCTCATTTGTTTTGCGGTTTTATGTTGCAAAAATAAATAAAAAATTACAACATTTTGCTGTTTATTGCAATTTTTGCATAATTTAGCAGCAAAATAAAATTACAAATGAAAAAGAAATCAATCGCAATCGACATGGATGGCGTGCTTGCTGATGTAGAGGCACACCTAATCACTTACTTCGAAAGAGATTTCGGAATAACAATTTTAAGAGAAGATATTCAAGGTTTGACAGAAGAAGAAGCTTTTCACGGTCGTGAGAAGGTAATGAGCGTTTTAAACTCTAAAGATTTTTTTAGGACATTGCCAGTAATAGAAGATGCTGTAGAAAGTTTAAAACTATTACAGGAGGAATTTGAGGTTTATATTGTTTCTGCGGCGACCGAATTTCCGCTTTCTCTAAATGAAAAAATAGAATGGCTTGCAGAACATTTTCCTTTTATCAATTGGCAGAACATTGTTTTATGCGGAAGCAAAAGCATTATCAATACGGATTATCTAATCGATGATCATCCAAAGAATTTAGATTTTTGCATGGGTAAGCCTATTATGTTTACAGCATTTCATAATGCCAAAAAAGAGAATTATTTGAGAGTAAATAATTGGAAAGAAGCTGTTGCTGTATTGAAAGAAGCAGTTTAATGTAAGGTAATTTTAAAAATTACTTGTTTTTGAAGAAAAAGCCTTTCAGAAATCTTCTGAAAGGCTTTTGTTTACTTAGGGATTGCTATTTTAGCTTTAAAACCGTTTTGGGGTTCTGTTTCAAATTCGATGGTTCCTTTGACGGTCTGAATTCGGTGCTCCATGTTTTGAAGCCCATTTTTAGAAATCTTCGTTTTCTCACAGCCAATTCCGTTATCGGTATAATTTATCAGAATTGATTTCTGATCACTGTCGAATTTTATCACGACCAGACTTGCTTTGCTGTGCTTTTTCATGTTCACCATTAATTCCTGTAAAACTCTTCCAATAGTGATTTTCTTTATCTCGTCGACATCTTCCCAATTTACACTTTCTAAATTAGTGGCAATAATGTTTCTCTCAGCTGTGTTGTAGGCAGAAAGCATTTCTTTTATGCTTTTGGTAAAGTCTTTGCCCGTTTCAATCTTATTGTTTTCTTTTGAAATTCCTCTTACGCGGCCATAAATGTCATCCAATTTCTGGAGGAGATTCTCTTTGGTGTTTTCTACAGCCAATGGCTGAGATTCGGCAAAAGCAATTACTTGGAACACATCATTGGCCAATTCGTCATGGATTTTTTTAGAAATTCTGGTTTCTGTATCGTACGAACTTTTAAACTCGATAGCCTTGTTTTTGTTTTTATAATAGCGGATTAAAATTGCAATTAGGATGACTAAAAACACAAATACAATTACGAATACAATTCGAAGATATTTGGCCTTTTGAAGAGATAATTGATTTTCTGCCTTTTCTAAACGCAGTTTTTCATTTTCGTCTTTTTCTTTCTTCGCATCGTATTTAATTTTAGCAGATTTATTTTTAAAATTATTTCGAACCTTAATAATACTGTCGTTTAAGGTAAAATATTGTTGTACGTATTTACTAGTATTTGGGCTGTGGTCATTTGAAACAAGTATTTGAAGCGCTTCTAATCTTTCATCCACACTATTATGCTTAGTGGCAGCATTATAAGCTAAGAGAGCATTTTCATCTGATTTCTTTAGATCTTTTTTAGAATAATAATCGGCGAGGTGAAGATAACTTTCGATACTTCCATAAGTGTCCTGATTGTCAATTCTGATTTTTAGGCCTTCATTCATTAATAAAAACCCTTTGTCTTTCATCCCATTCTTAAAATAAGCATAGCCTAAATTATCGAGTCGTATAGATTTGGTTATTAGTTGCTCTTTATCATTTAGTTTTTTACTTGAAAGAGATTTTAGAAGTAATTCTAAAATAGCGATTGCTTCATTATATTTTTTTTGCTGAATGTACACTGCAGCAATATTTTGTATTGGAATTTGTTTTGAAATAGGATCTGTATATTCATTGTATGCTTTTTTATAATAAAATATGGCATCATCATAAAGAGAAAGTTCTTTGTCTGCAATACCCAACATATTATTTATCCAGCCATAATAATTTTTATTTTCTTTAATATAGGGCAGTGCTTCAGTCATAACCTCCTTACTGCCATAATAATCTCCATTTGTTTGATGAATATCTGCAATTTTTATAAGAATATATCCAATATTGGCACTGTCTTTTAAGACTTCATAGAGTTTCTTTGATTCGTTAAACTGGTTAAAAGACGTATTAAAGTTTTGTTTGTCATAACTTTCGATTGCTTTATCTCGCAAAGCAAGCGCTTCTTTTCGTATATCTTCTGTCTGTGGATTAAGTGGCTTTTTTTCCTTGCATGAAAAAAGAAAAAGAAGTAGAATGAAATAAAAAAACGGGGATCGTAACATGCAAATTTACTTTCCCCGAAAATAGTAAATTAATTATATATTTTATTGTTTGCTTATTTAGGGATTGCTATTTTAGCTTTAAAACCGTTTTGGGGTTCTGTTTCAAATTCGATGGTTCCTTTGACGGTCTGAATTCGGTGCTCCATGTTTTGAAGCCCATTTTTAGAAATCTTTGTTTTTTCGCAGCCAATTCCGTTATCGGTATAATTTATCAGAATTGATTTCTGATCGCTGTCAAATTTTATCACGACCAGACTTGCTTTGCTATGCTTTTTCATGTTCACCATTAATTCTTGTAGAACTCTTCCAATGGTGATTTTCTTTATCTCGTCGACATCTTCCCAGTTTACACTTTCTAAATTAGTGGCAATAATGTTTATCTCAGCGGTGTTGTAGGCAGAAAGCATTTCTTTTATGCTTTTGGTAAAGTCTTTGCCCGTTTCAATCTTATTGTTTTCTTTTGAAATTCCTCTCACGCGGCCATAAATGTCATCCAATTTCTGGAGAAGATTCTCTTTCGTATTTTCGACAGCCAGTGGCTGAGATTCTGCAAAAGCAATTACTTGGAATACATCATTAGCCAACTCGTCATGAATCTTTTTAGAAATTCTGGTTTCTGTGTCGTACGAACTTTTAAATTCGATAGCCTTGTTTTTGTTTTTATAATAGCGGATTAAAATTGCAATTAGAATGACTAAAAAGAAAAATACAATTACGAATACAATTCGAAGATATTTGGCTTTTTGAAGAGATAATTGATTTTCAGCCTTTTCTAAACGTAGTTTTTCGTTTTCGTCTTTTTCTTTCTTCGCATCGTATTTAATTTTGGCAGATTTATTTTTAAAGTTATTTCGAACTTTAATAATACTGTCATTTAAGGTAAAATATTGTTGTACGTATTTACTAGTATTTGGGCTGTGATCATTTGAAACAAGTATTTGAAGCGCTTCTAATCTTTCATCCACACTATTCAATTTTGTAGAAATTTTGTAAGCTAAGAGAGCATTTTCATCTGATTTTTGAAGATCTTTTTTGGAGTAATAGTCTGCAAGGTGGAGATAACTTTCAATGCTGCCATAAATATCTTCGATTTCATTTCTTAATTTTAGACCTTCGATCATTAAGTAAAGTCCCTTTTCCTGCAATCCAATTTTAAAATAGGCATATCCTAAATTGTCTTGTGTTCTGGCTTTAGAGCGTGCCTTAGATTTCTTTTCTAAAAATTTCTGATTTAAAATGAATTCTAGAATGATAATTGCCTTATTATATTTTTTTTGATGGATATAAACCGCCGCAATATTACTTAATGGGATGTGTTTATCTTCAAGATCTTTGGAATCTTTGACAGATTCTTTATAATAAAAAATAGCATCGTCGTAAAGAGAAAGTTCTTTATCTGCAATGCCTAATGTATTATTTATACAGCTGATATAATCCTTACTTTTTTTAGCATAAGGTAATGCCTCTGTAACGGTTTCTTTACTGCCATAATAGTCTCCGTTGATTTGTTGAATAGCAGCCATTTGAATTAATATATATGAAATATTGGCACTATCTTTTAAATTTTCAAAGAGAACTTTTGATTTATTAAACTCATAAAAAGCAGTATTGAAATTTTGTTTTATATAATTTTCATCTGCCTTTTCTCGTAAATGAAGCGCTTTTTGTCGTAAAGTTTCCGTATTAGAATAAACAGTCTTTTTTTCCTCACAGGAAAAGAGAAAAAGAAATATAATAAAATAAAAAAACGGGGACCGTAACATACAAATTTACTTTCCCCGAAAATAACAATAATAAATTAGATACTAAAAAATATATAATTAACAATTTTATGGTTTTCCTGGTCCTTTTGGACCGTCACCAGGACCGTCTGGATCTTCTCCATCACCGCCAATAGATAGATTAGCACTCTTTTCAACTTTCTTTTTTGGTTGAGTCTCGTACTCATCAGGAGTACAAGAAAATATCGTGAACAATAGCGTGAAAGCTATAAATAGTATTAGTTTTTTCATTTTAATTTAATTTAGAAATTAGACATAGGTATGGCTGTCCGGATTTAACCAGATCTTGGAATTGCGATACCAAAATTGTTTTTTTGGGAAGTAGTTTGTGTAGACCTGTAAGACGTAATTTATACTTCCCGAATAAACTCGGTCTTACGGTTTTCCACAATGTTAATTAGAACTAGTTTTATATTTTTGTTTTAGTCTGCAGACAAAACTTGAACTAATTTCTGATGCAAAGTAAAGGCGCTTCTAGATCACTGTTGATAAGGGATTCCCGGAATTCCTGCGTTTTCCTGAGATTCCCGAGAATTCCCAATAAAAGGAAATCGGAAGGCCTATTTTTTAAATTAATTGTTATTTAATTCTAAACAAATCTCTATTATTATAGATGCAATAAGTCCGTTAAAAGTTGGTTGCGAACAGTAAAAAAAAATATATAAATAATATAGAATTGGAACAAAAATTGAAAGTGCTAGAAAGGGTTTAATAGTAGAAGTCGAAAATAAAGGCATAGAAGAAAGTTTTGGTTAAAAATGAAATTAAAGAGTCTAAAGAAGTTCCTAAAAAAGGCAAGATGAATAATACATTAGAAGCATATAAAAAGGCGATTAAAATTAAATACGAGATCGAAAAAGAGGGAGAATATTTTGATTTTCTGTACAGCCCTTCGCGCGGAAAACTCCGCGATTTGTGTTGGCTTATTTTTGAAGATAATCCGACTCAAGACGATTTAAATGTTTTTAGAAATTTATTGTGCTTAGATTTTGACCATACTCAAAAGAATAGGTTTAAAGATCAGAAAGACAAGTTTAGGCCTATTGAAACTTTCTTTAAAGGAGAAACAGATCCATCAAATATTGATGCGATAAATCTTGCCGCAGTGATAGTCGATTTTCAGCCACGCCCTTTTAAAAAGTTCAATGAAAAATGTAGAATTGAAGAAGCAAAACAAACTAAAAGTGTCGTTAAAGAGGTAACGGTCGAAATTGAAAATAGGGGCATAGAGAAAAAGGTTTTGGTGGAAAATGAACATGAAGAGTCGAAAGAAGTTCCTAAAAAGGGAAATCTTTTGTTTGATTTAGCAGATGAATTTTCTAAAAAAATAGTTCAGAAAATACAGCCAGAAAAAATAATTATGGTTGCGGTCGATGCATTCGCACTGGTATCGTCTGCGTGTGTAAACTTGGTGAAGAAAAAAGAGTAGAAATAAATTCTAACCGATTTTTAATTGCATTTTGAAAAATAAAATGCGTGAAGCAATAAAAAGAATGATTTTTTGAAGTGTGATTTGGATAGTTAAAAAGTTTGTTTTTCGGCATATATTTACTGTTATTTACACTATAAAGATAAGAAAAAAATCCCGTCAAACCTAATAAAAATCAATGAAATAGCGCTTTTTTTATCTAAAAAACGCGTTTTTTTCCGATAATTTGAAACCCACTTATTGCCCATTTACAAGATAGAAAAAGTCGCTTTTTGTAGCAGCCGAATTGCAATAAAAATATCTATATTTATAAAAATTAAAATAGATTTTGAATCTATCAGTATCAGTTACAAAAACATCGTTTATGAAAAAGCTTCTATTATTACTTATCGTTTTATGCACCGTCAGCTGTAAAAAATATGTTGTCTCATTTGAGCAGCCAACAGAAAAGAAATTGGACAATTTAAAACTAGAAGTGTTTATGGATAAAGAAAAAGTTCAAGACATTAATTTAAAGGCTACAGAAGCATTGCCAACTTACGAAACAGTTGGGCTGGCGATATCTGGCGAAGGAAAACATTTGCTTCAAGTTAAAGTAAAAGACACAACTTTTAATTTTGAAGTAAAATATCCCGAAGAAAAATATATTATGATGACGACTCATTTAAAAAGTAATGGGAAAATTCATGTAGGAATCTTAAAACAGAATTATAAATATAGATTTCGTTAAAAGTTTTTTTAACCGCAAAGCACGCAAAGTTATTTTTGACCGGTGAAATAAAACGCAAAGTTCGCAAAGCTTTATCTTTAAATAAGCTTTGCGAACTTTGCGTTTATTCTTTATGTGCTTTGCGGTTAAATAATCTAGGAAAGAAAATCTTTAAACCACAATCCCGAATTTTTAATAGTACGTTTTTGCGTTTCAAAATCGACGTGAATCAATCCGAAGCGGGCATTGTATCCTTCTGCCCATTCAAAATTATCGGTTAGAGTCCAGACAAAATAACCATCTACATTTAAGCCGTCTTGTTTTGCTTTTAAAATCTGTTCTAAATGATCCTGAATGTAGTGCGTTCGTTTTATGTCATGCACTTTTCCGTTTTTTACAGTATCAGGAAAAGCAGCTCCGTTTTCGGTTACAATGATTTTTCTGATTCCGTCATATTCATTAAACTTTTTAAGAATATGATACATGGCTGGCGGATAAACTTCCCACCCCATATCGGTAGAAATTACATTTCGCTTTTCGGCGCTTACTAATTCTGCTCCAATATAAGGAATCAACATTGCCGATTTTACCACTTCACGAGTATAACATTGCAAACCAATGAAATCGAAATCAAAATCGAGATTGTTTAAATCGTCGTCTAAAATGTAATTATTGAGTTTTTTAAGAACAGGAAGATCTTTCTGCGGATAGCCTAATCCTAAAATGGGTTCGATAAAAGTTCGGTTTAGTAGAGTATCGACACGTTTTGCGGCTTCAACATCTTTTGTGTTTTCTGTTGCAGGTTCAATATGCGTGCAGGAAAATGTAGTTCCAATATTCGCATTCGAAACTCGTTCTCTAATTATTTTGGCTCCAGCAGCAGTTGCAAGTGTAACATGGTGCATGGCTTTTAGGTAATTCGAAATTCCTTTTTTACCTGGTGCGTGAATGCCTAAAAAATAACCTGCGCCTGTAAAGACAGAAGGTTCATTAATTACCATCCAATTTTTAACACGATCTCCAAAATACTGTACGCAGACTTCAACATAATCTTTAAACCAAGAAACAGACTCTCGGTTTGTCCAACCTCCTTTTACTTCTAGATCGTGTGGTAAATCCCAATGATAAAGTGTTATCCAAGGTTCGATTCCAGAAGCTAGCAGCGAATCTATTATTTTGTTGTAATAATCAATTCCTGCTTGATTAATAGGATGAACGCCCGTTGGCATAATTCTAGGCCAGCTGATAGAAAATCTAAAATTAGGAATATTTAATTCCTTAATGAGACCAATATCGTCCTGATAATTGTTGTAGAAATCGCAAGCAGTTATGGCATGATGACCGTTTTTAATTTTCCCTTTTTGAGAAGTAAAAACATCCCAGATAGAAGAACCTTTTCCATCAGAATCATGCGCACCTTCAATTTGGAAAGCGGCAGTTGATACACCCCACAAGAAATCTTTACCAAATTGGTTTTTGTTCAGAAATGAGCTTTCAATTTTATTCATTCAATCGTACTTTCCTTTATTTATAAATATTTATTAATGTAGGAAAGAAGATTGCATAGCTCTTAAGAAAAGCCATTCTTTGAAAGAAACTAGAAAATTTAGATTGAATAATTTCATGACGATTAGTTTTATATCAAATTAAGAAAACTAATGTGAAATTATTGTAAAGTCATTATTATCAAATGATTAAATATTAAAATGGGAAGATCTTTAATCTTCCCATCCGCAAAGTGTCAAGCCTAGGCCTTTAGCCTGTTTTAAAGATTTTTTTACTACGCCGTGACTACAAGAGCTTAAGCCACGGCAATTTTCATTATAGTGATACTTTTTTGCCCCAGTAGGACCGCAGATAAAAACATTGTCTTCTACAGGATGAAAAGAAGTGCAAAAAATAAAAAGTAGGAGTAAAGTATATTTCATTAGTTATTTTTATTTGACGACTAGACTATATTCGTTTCCTTTTTTATCAATAGCCTTTAGTTTTCCGTGAGAAACCCATTCGGTACTAATTTCTAGTTCAGGAATACTATCTGTTATTAAAATTCCTGCACCGTATTTTCCTTCTGTATTAATGTTTCCAAAAACCGAATCGCCTTGTATGTTTATTCCCTTTACATGATAGTTGTACTTATATTGTCCAGGATGCCCGGTTCTGTATTCGTATTTATATACAGGATTTACATGATAAGTTTTGGCTTCTTCTGTTGTAATAGTTTTGCGGTCGTCGGCGCTAATAGCGCTTTTGTAAAATGAATTTACTCGCGGTAATGGAGGCGGAGCACTAGCTTTTTTGCAGGAATAAAACGCAAATATTAAAAGTAAGATGAGGTAGTTTTTTTGCATAGGCTATGTGGTTTTGGTTAGAGTTAAAAGTTTATTTAGTAGCGATAAATCTAATTAGAATTAAATTCTTTAAAATGAGTACTTATACGGGATTTAATTCTGTTTCGTAAAGCGCTACAGTTTCTAATAATTCTTTTTCGTATTGATAAATATCATCAATTGAGGATATTGCAATTTTAGCTTCACTTTTGTTGTTATTGAAAAGACTTATATATTTTTTTCCGCCATTTAAGTGAAGTCTGCAAAGTGGTTTACGATTATTATCATCTAACAGTATTCCAAAATAAGATTGTGTATCACGAGATACAATTCTTGCCGTTGGCAGTTTTCGACGTAAAATAGCAACTACGATACGATAACCATCAAGTTCTTCTTCGGTTGTTATGACTTTATTGTCATCTTCAACAGAACTAATTTCTTCATCTTGTTGCTTAATCGTTTCTTTACTTAAAGCGGCATTCAAACGATCATTAATTTTGTCATTAATGAATTGACTAACTGATTTCTGAACTAAATCTTTAAATTCATCTACAACTTTTTCAGTTAATCTGCCTGTGTATATTTTACTTGCAAATAACTTTGTAAAATCATTCGAAGGATTCTCTAATTCAGCGTTAATCAGTTTCTTAATTTCTTTAATGTATTTTAGAGAACTGGCATTGCTTACAATATTGTCAACGTCAAAATTTGCTTTGTGGAATTTTGCAATTTCGTTTATTGTATTTTCTTTTAGATTACAAATATCAAATTCCAAAAAAGGCTTTTCATCCATTTTATTTTGATCATCCAAATCGGTAAAGAATTGATAATTGATTCCGTTTGTTAAAAGAGCAAATCGGGTTTTTGTGACATGAAAATAACGGAATAACTGAGAATTATGAACGGTAAGTTTTTCTTTCCAGCTTTTGCATTCTACAATTATTATCGGTTCTCCATTTTGGAAGATCGCATAATCTACTTTTTCACCTTTCTTTAATCCAAGATCTGCCGTAAATTCAGGAACTACTTCAAGCGGATTAAATGCATCATATCCCAAAATATGGATAAAAGGCAAGACAAAAGCATGTTTAGTAGATTCTTCTGTTTCAATTTTACTTTTCAGCTGATTTATTTTATCTGCTAATGATTTTAGTTGAATGTTCATTTCCATAGGTTTAGATTTTAGATTAATAATTCCAAAAGTAAAACCAATCAAAATCAGTATTTTATGGAAAACCGTAATCTCTAAGATTTAAATTTCAGAAATAAAAAAAAGCTCCCGAAGGAGCTTTGAAAATGGAGTAAAAAGGAATTTAAATAATTCCCATATCTTTTACGATTGAAACCAAATGAATGGTATTATTGGCTTTAAAAAAGTCTTTTAGTTTTGACACCTTTCTTTCTATAGCACTTTTACTATTGGGCTTTATATCTGAGTTTTTAAAAATCTCTATTATTTCATCCTGAGAAATGCCTGCTGCTAAATATTTAAGAATTTGAATATCTATATCATCGATTCTATCATGATCTGATTCTGAAATTGAAATACGATCTAAATCATCTTTGCTGGGTATTGATATAATTAACTCTTCATTATTAAAATCCCTCAAAGCTTCAGATAATTTATTAAAAACTTTTATATGAATATTTGGGTTTAGTTGAATGAGATCATTTTTTAAGACAGGATTCAAGTACAGAAATTTATTATTCTCTGTGTAGTAATCTTGATCTTTTGAAACGATCCAGATAGTTTTTATTTTTGGAGCAATATTTAAAAGCATTTCCCATGATAATTGATCACCAAGAGGATCATTTTTTTTCCCAGGTGGATTACCAATTTCTTTTCTAAATCTTGCTTTTGATAAATCTTCAAATGTTGGTTTTATTGCAGAATTATAAAGCAAGGAAAATGCCTTTGATACATCATCTTTTGATGAAGAAACATTTTGTAATGTGTTATTAAGAATTTGAAATAATTCTAGGTTAGAATCTTTAACTAGTTTTTCTAGTTTTTTTCTTGAAGAATTCCAATCAATTAATTTTGATGAATTATCTTTATCAAGATGCTCAGGTAAGATTGTTTCTATTATTGAAACTTGTTTTATGTAATTGTCGAGTGATATTTTAAAAACGTTTAGTTTGTTTCTGTCAATCTCGTATTTGATCTGTTCTGTGAAAAAAATTTTATCTTTAACTTCAATTACAGAGTCTATTAATTTTTTAAATTCAGGTTTATTTGAATTATAGAACCCAAGAAAAATGTTTGCATCAATATATAAAATGTTCACTTGTGGATAGTTTAATTGCTGTTTTTATAATTAAAAATAGTAATTTGCTTTCAATAAACAATTTGCTAATTGAAAAATTAAATAGCTTTCCAAATTGATTCAAAACTTTTAGCTTCTCCTTCTAATAAGGGTAAATAAGTAAAATCTCCTTTTACATTCTCATATAATTTGGCATTTTTTACGTCTAAGACAGCAAAAATAGCATCTTCTCCAACTTCTTTTCGTAACTGACTTTCCATTAGAGATAAAATTTGAGATAATTTATCTTTTGAAATTTTATCTGCTTTCAGAAATAATTTGATTACATAAAATTTATTATCAAATGATAATCCCAATTCAGGATTAATTTTAACATCTAAATCTCCTGTCAACCAATGATAAAAAGGAGGATCGAACCATTCGATTTTCTTCTTTCCCCAAAATTTTTTGTAACCTTCAATTGATATAGGATAATTAACTTTCTTTTTTAAATCAGTAAGTTTTTGCATTAATTTATCTAGAGATTTTTTATCTCCATTAATTTTATGTGTTTCAATAATTTCTTCGCGTAATGCTTTGTAAAAATCTGAAGCAGGATGATATGCATTTCTATACTTAACTTGCTTTACTTTAGTCATTTTTGAATTACCAGATTTATTCACAAAGTCAATAAAATCGGTTAGAGATACACTTATGGTAGTTTTATTTTTAATATGTTTATTCATGATCTTAATTTTAAATTGATTAATAATCCAAAAGTAAAACCAATCAAAACCAGTATTTTATGGAAAACCGTAATCTTTAAAATTTAAATTTTAGAAATAAAAAAAGCTCCCGAAGGAGCTTTGAAAATGGAGCAATAAAGAATTTAAATAATTCCCATATCTTTTGTAATTGAAACTAAATGAACGGTATTATTTGCCTTGAAAAAATCTTTCAGTTTTGATAATCTTTTTTCCATTGCACTTTTGCTATTTGGTTTAATATCGCTGGTTTTAAAAATTTCGATAATGTCATCCTGAGATGTTCCAGCAGACAAATACTTTAAAATTTTAATATCTACATCGTCTATTTCGTAGTTGCCTTTTTCCTGTAATGCAGAAGCCACTTCGGGAGAAATAAACTTTTGATCAGAAGTAGAAATGATTGAAAGAGCTTTTCTGAGATCTTCAATACTATTTCTGCCTTTTAGCACAAAGGCATTAATGTTTGAATCTTCAAAAAGTGATTTTATACGAACATTTTTATCTTCAACCGAATAAGCTATAATCTTAATATTGGGCTGCAGTTCGCGAACTTTTTGAATTAATTCGTCACCACTTCCAATTTTTACTTCACGATGGTCTTTTTTAAACGAAAGATCACTAATCAATAAATCAAAAGGTTCATTATCCTGAATGGCTTTTCTTATTTTTAGCAAGGCATCATCACAATATTTTGCATGTTGAAAATTGACAATGTTGAGGTCACTCAAAGTTTGTTTTACGGCTAAATTGAATTCTTCAAAATCTTCGGCAATAATTACTTTTTTAAACATGGGCTCTTATTTAGGCATTGTTATTTTTACTTTGAAACCTTTATTCGGTTCAGTGTCAAAAGTAATAGTTCCTTTTAAGGCCAAAATACGGTTTTCCATATTTTGCAGACCATTTTTTATAATTTTTGATTTTTCGCAGCCTTTGCCAATATCGCTGTAATCAATAAAGAGCGAATTGGAGTTGGAATTAAATTTTATTGATACTACAGAAGCTTCGCTATGCTTTTTCATATTAACCATTAATTCATGCAAAACTCTCTGAATGGCAATCTTTTTTAAATCCTCAACCGAATCCCAATTTATTTTATCGACACCATTAATAATAACGTTTGTTTGACTGCTATTATAAGTCGAGAGCATTTCTTTTAAATTCTTCGCATAATTTGCACCTGTATCGATATCATTATTTTCCCTAGAAATTCCCCTAACTCGCGAATAAATAGTATCTAGTTTTTGAACCAAAGTTTCTTTTGTGCTTTCATTTTCTAGAGGCTGTGTCTGTGTAAAAGCAATGGCATTGAAAACGTCATTTGCCAGCTCATCATGAATATCTTTCGCAATTCGGGTTTCGGTATTATACGCCGTCTCTATTTTTTCAATTCGATTTCGGTTCTGGTAATACTTTCTCAAATAAAGCAATAAAAGAAAAAGCGATGTAATACCGATTATAAACAAGATCTTTTGGTATTGCGCTTTTTGCAGTGCAAGTAAATCCTCTGCTTTCTCTAATCGTAGTTTTTGGTTTTCGTCTTTTTCTTTTTTAGAATCGTATTTAATTTTAGCAAACTTGTTTTTATAATTATTTCGAATGGTAATAATGCTATCATTTAAGAAAACGAATTTTTTTGCAAATCCTGTATTTTGAGTTTCAGAATCATTGGAGATCAAAAAAGATAATGCTTTTAAACGTTCATCAATACTGCGAAGTTTTGTAGCCGTTTTGTAAGCTTCAAGCGCATACTGATTGGATTTTTTTGGATTGGTCGATGCATAATAATCTGCCAAATGTAAATTGCTGGCAATACTGCCGTAAAAATCATCAATTTGGTTTCTTAGTGCTAATCCTTTTATCATTAACGGAAGTCCTTTTTCGGGCATTCCGTTTTTTGAATAAGCAAATCCCAAATTATCTAAAATTCTAGCCTTTTTTATGATGTATTCGTCTTTAGGAAAAATATGTTTCGCAAGTATAGGTTCTAAAATTTGAATGGCCTTGTCATATTTTTTCTGCTCAATGTAAATAACAGCAATGTTATTTAAAGGAGATTGTTTTAAAACTTCATTTTCAGAATCTTTTAAAGCTTTATTATAATAGTAAATGGCATCTTCGTATAACGAAAGCTCTTTATCGGCGATTCCGAAGAAGTTGTTAATCGAAACGCTATAAATATCTTTCTTTTTAATATAAGGAAGGGCTTCGGTCAAAGTCTCTTTGCTTCCGTAAAAATCTCCATTTATCTGCTGGATTGCAGCCATCTGAATAAGATTGTAGACAATATTGGTGCTATCTTTAGAGCCTTCAAATATTATTTTCGATTTATTGAAATTGTAAAAAGCATTATTGTAGTTTTTGTTCTGAAGATTTACAATGCCTTCATCTCTAAGTTTATAAGCTTCTTCCCGAGCAGGATCAGGCTTAGGTGATACAACTGTTTTCTCTTTGCATGAAAAGAAGAATAGAACAATTAGCAAACAAAAAAAAGGGGATCGTAGCATAAAAGTTACTTTCCCCTAAAATAGTAATTTATTGCAAATTACAAATTTTTAAATTATGGTTTTTTTGGTGGTGGCGGAACCGTGATCGGATCATCATCTGGACCAATATTAGCTTGTGACGGAATAGACTCTTTTTGTACTTCAGTTTTATCTTTAGTTGTTTCTAGTTCATCTGCAGAGCAAGAAAATAATGTAATACTCAATAGTGCAAACGCACCCATAACAATTAATTTTTTCATGATTTTAATTTTTAAAAAATTGGACATGGGTATTGCTGCCCGAAATCTTTTTCAGGTTGGTTTTTAAATGGCAATACCAAATTTTGTTTGGGAAGTGAAGTGCGTAGAACAGTAAGATTTTCATCTATACTTCCCGGAATAAAATCCGTCTTACGGTTTTCCGCACTTGGTACATAAACTAGTTTTGTACATTTGCTTTTTGACCTGCAGATCAAAGCGATAACTAATTTTGTTGAGGCAAAGTAACAACCGTTTTGAGCCTGTGTTGATACGGATTTCCAGGATTTCCTGATTCTCCGATGATGTCCGATAAAAACTTGAAAAAACTGATAATAAATCCTGAAAATCCTGTTAGCCTATGAAAAAAATTACTCAAGAGGATATTGAAAATGATTATAAAGAAGCGATTCGAGATAAATATAGAGTTGAGAAAAGTGATGGGAAATATGCACATTATTTAAGTAATCCTTCTCAAGCTCTTTTAAGAGATTTGTGCTGGGAAATTTTTAATTCAGAACCTAAAGCTGATGACTTAGCAGTTTATCGTACTTTCTTTAAAACTGAATTTATTCCAAAAGAGCTTGACACCTCACAGCAATACACTGATAAGTTTAAAAAAGTGGGTGCCTTTTTTAAGGCAGAAAGAGAAACTGCAAAAATTAGTACTGTAGATTTAGCCGCTATTTTGGTTGATTTTGAGAATCGACCTTTTAGAAAATTTGTTAAAAAAGGATTTGAACCTGATTTTTCTAAAAATGAAATTAATTCTACTACTAATGAGGAAGAAATAAAAGAAGTAAGTGTTGATATCGTAGATGAAAGTTTTGAGGAAGAGGCCCAAAGTGTTCAAGCGGAAGATTTACCTCTTGCTTTAAAACCAAAATCAACAAATGTATTTATAGATGCAAGGGAGAAAATTTTGCAAAGGTTTAAAGAGAAACTAAAGAAGACTATAATTGCAATAGCTTTAATTTTTTGTTTAATAACTGCTGTGTTCTATTTTGCTTTCTTTAAAAAACACTGTATGCAGTGGACGGGGAATCATTATGAAGTTGTAGATTGTACTTCACCTAATGAAGGTAATAACTTAAATGAAGTAATTCCATTAAATAAAGATCTTTTGGATTTTAGAAAAATAAAAGCGTGCGATACAACAAAATGTTTTCTAACTAATGGGGAGGCTATTGTTTGGTATGGAAAAACAGCTAATGGAATTGATTTTTTTAATAACAATGGAAATGGTTGGCACCCAGAGAATAAAAAAGCGCTTCGTCCAATGACTGATTATATGTTTAAAAGATACTTAAAGGGAAAGCCTTGCAAGTAATATTTTGTTAATTTTTTTAAAATATCATAAAATGCGATTTATGTAAAATATTCCTAAAATCATGGAATTTTTTGTAAGTATATCCTTTTAATTTAGCATTATTGAATTAAATAAATAAAAAACAAACAAATCATGAAAAAAAGAAGCATATTATTCGTATTAGCCTTAAGCGCGGGAATGTTCGTAACCTCTTGTAGTAACGACGATAATGAAGGAGAAACAATTGTACCAATTCAAGGTAAATATAATCTAAGCCAAAGAGGAACAATTGTAGACGGAAAAGAAGTATTGGTTGACGCACCAGAAAATGCAGCAGGATGTAATAGAGATTATTTAGATTTAAGATTAAGTAATGCAGCAGTTATTGGTGACTATAGTGGATCTGATTGTGCTTTAACAGAAACTACTGGAACTTATGTAAGATCTCATAACGATTTGACTATTACTGTTGGAAATTTAAGTTCAACAAGCGATATTATGAACCTTACTAACAAAGAACTTAAAATTAAAGACAAAACAACTGGTATTATTACTGTTTATACTAGATAATAAAATTGTTTTGAGATAATTTCAATTTGTTTTGAAATGGAAAACGGAAACTCCAATTAAGAAGTTTCCGTTTTTTTATGGAGTAAAATTAATTGACGGGAATATAAATATCAAAAGAAGCTCCTTCGTTGTGAATGCCAGAAGCGGTTATAATTCCGTTGTGGTTTTCTACAATTTTTTTTACAATAGCAAGTCCGATTCCTGTGCCGTTATAACGATCTCTGCCATGAAGACGCTGAAAGACTTCGAATATTTTTTTGTTGTATTGCGCTTCAAAACCAATTCCGTTATCTGAAACTTTAATGTGGCAATATTTTTTGGCCGGAATCAGTTTTTCTTCTTCTAAATCTTGACCAAAAGCAATTGTGCTTGTAATTTTAATTAAAATCGGAATTTCAGGATTTGAGAATTTCAATGAATTACTGATTAAATTATATAGTAATTGCTTGAATTGAAACGGAATAACATCAACTTCAGAAGTTTCTCCAATTTCAATTACGGCACTTTTCTGTTCTAATTCTTCCGTTAAATCTTCTTTAACCTCCTTAATAATTTGGCTAAGATCTGTCTTTACAAAAATTCGTTCTTGGCTATTTGTTCTAGAATAAGCCAATAAATCATTAATCAAAGTCTGCATTCGCTGTGCGGCATTCTGCATTCGTTTAAATTTATCTTTTCCGTTTTCAGATAAATTTTCCGATTCTTTTTCGATAATCTGCGAAGCAAAAGTCTGTATTTTTCGAAGCGGTTCCTGCAAATCATGACTGGAGATATAAGCAAAGGACTGAAGCTCTTTGTTCATTTCTTCCAATTCATTGTTTTTCTGCTCTAGCTCGAGTGCATTCATTTTTAATTTATCATCGGCTTTTTTTCTTTCATTTAAATCGTGCGTCACTTTAGAAAAACCAATAACATCGCCTTTTTTATTATGAACAGCCGTTATCACTACACTTGCCCAAAATAAGCTGCCGTTTTTACGTACGCGCCATCCTTCATGAATCACTTTTCCTTTTTCTCTTGCAATTTGCAAAAGTTTTTGAGGCAGATTATTTTTTTGATCTTCTTCGGTATAAAAAATTGACAAATATTTGCCGACAATTTCTTCTGTTTTATAGCCTTTTATTTTTTCGGCACCAGCGTTCCAATTCTCAATAATACCTTCACGGTTGAGGTACAAAATAGCATATTCCTGAATTTCTTCGACCATTAAATGATAACGTTCTTCACTTTTTTGGAGTGATTCGTTGATCTGTATGAGTTCTTTGGTACGAGCAGTAACCTGCTGTTCGAGTTCGTGAGTAAAAGCTTTTTCGGTATGAATGTCGGTAAATGCACCAACCCATTTTAAAATTTTATTATCAGGACCCAAAACAGGTTCTCCAATAACGGTATGCCATCTGTACGAACCATCTTTTCTATGCATACGTACATCGCAGCGATACATTTCTCCGGTTGCAAGAGCATGCTGCCAGATTTTTACATTTTCGTCAAAATCATCAGGATGAATCATTTTCTGCCAAGAACCTTCGGCTCCAGGCTCTATTCCAGTATATTCAAACCATTTTCCTGAGGTAAAAAGTGCATTTCCTTCTGCGTCGGTTTCCCAGATTAGCTGCGGAATACTTTCGGTAAGCGAACGGAATCTCTTCTCGCTTTCTTCTATTTTTTTTCGGGCTTCGACTTTTTCAGAAACGTCAATTAATGTCATTCTAATTCCAGAAATCGAATTGTCACTTTCGCGCAGCGGGGCAAATTCAAAATCAACATAAAATGAATTGCCGCCATTTTCACTAGCAATAAAAAGTAAAGATTCAGATTCTGAATACACTTCGCCAGATTCGTAAACTTTACTTAATAACTTGGCATATTTTTGTTTGTTGAGTTCGGGAAATAATTCGAGTATTTTTTTTCCTTCAACTTCAGATGCTTCTCTTTTCCAAATATTATGCAGTAAAACAAAATTGGCCATTTCGATTACAAAATCATCTCCACGCAAAATAGCTTTTGGAACAGGCGATTGCATAATAAGATTGCGTAGTTTCTTTTCGCTTTCTTCTATTTTTTGCTGGTATTTTTTTTCTTCGGTAATGTCCCGAATAGTTCCAATTAATTTTTGAGGCTGATGGTTTTCATCATAAAAAACTTTTCCTTTTCCTTCAATCCAATGTATAGATTGATCCTTCCAGATAACACGAACCTCATAATTTAAAAATCCAGAACTTAGAGCTTCTTTAAAGCCTTTATTTCGAATATGTAAATCATCGGGGTGAAGATGCTCCAACAACTCTTCGTGAGAAAGCATTACATCTTCGGTATAGCCCCCAAGAATTTGCAGATATCTTTTGGAATAAGTAGGTATTCTGGTTTTAACATTCAATTCCCAAGTTCCCAATTCGCTGGCTTCTACAACAATTTTAAGACGATCTTCGTTAAGTTCGATTTTTTTTCTGGCTTCCACTTTTTCGCTTACTTCGGTAACCGTAACCAAGATTCCCGAGATTGTTCCGTTTTCTTCTTTTAAGGGATGATAAAGAAAATCAAAATAAGCAGTTTCGATTTTTCCGTATCGGTTTAAAGGAACAGGAACTTCAATGCCGTGAAACGGAATTCCAGTTTTTAATACATTGTCTAATAAATCGCTAACGGTTTCTTTTACTTCTGGAAGAGAATCATACAATGGTCTTCCGACAAAAGATTCCTCTTCTCGAGCTACAAGTTTAAGATAAGCTTCATTGGCCATTTCCACAATATATTCTGGGCCTCGAAGAATTGTGATGCCAACAGGAGCTTGTTTTACGGTATTACGGAAACGTTTGTCGCTTTCTTCAATTTTTTGTTTTGCCAAGTACAAGTCTGTAATTTCTACAGCGGTATTCATTACACCGTAAATTTTACCAGTCAGATCATATAAAGGCGTAAAGCTGTAATTGAAATAAAAAGATTGCAATTTATTATCGATCATAAGATCAATACGAGAATTTCTCGAATGAAAAGATTGTCCAGTTTCAAAAACCGACTCAACTTGTTCAAATACCGACTGGTTTTGTAGTTCGGGGAGAATTTCTCTGTAGGTTTTTCCAATTACATCTGGGCCTTTTCCCCAGATTTTTATAATAGATTCATTTGCGAGTTCAATACGCATTTCTTTTCCGACATAAACACCAATCGGGAAAGGGGCGTTTTCAACCAGTTGTCTTATTTTTTGTTCGCTTTCTTCCACTTTAGCACGAGCCAAAACTTGAGCGGTAACTTCTGTAGCAATTGCTGCAACGCCAGAAATACTTCCGTCTTTTTCGCGTAAAGCTTCGTAAACAAAATTGATATAAGTATTTTCGGTTTGACCGTTTCGATTTAAAGGAATAAAAAGTTCTTCTGTGATGACTTTTTTCCCAGAGATAAAAACGTTTTGCAGAATTTCATCAAGGCCTTGTTTTTTTAATTCGGGAAGAACTTCAAAAATAGGTTTATTAATAATGTTTTCTGCTTTTGCATCCCAAAGCCTCAGCATTTGGTCGTTAGCGATTTCAACGATATGATTTTCACCTCTAAAAATGGACATTGCCACCGGAGCTTGCATAATATTATTGATGAATCGTGCATTACTTTCATGCAAAGCGTCTGCAACGATTTTCTTTTCTGTGGTTTCAATAACAGTAACCAAAATGCCTCCAACAGATCCATCTTCTATTTTTATGGGACTGTACGAAAAATCAAAAAAGCAATCTTCTGTATAGCCATTTCTATTAAGTGGCACTTTGAAATCAGGGAAACTTACTGCATGTCCTTTCATGACATCGGTAAATAAAGGCCCTATGGTATCCCAGATTTCTGCAAATGTATCTTTAGAACTTCCGCCTAAAGCTTCTGGATGTTTAGAAGCGCCCAAAATAGGACGAAAAGCATCATTATAGATTTGAGTATAATTTTTTCCCCATGCAATGTACATTCCAAACGGATTGCCCAGCATCATTGCAGTCATTGTTTTTAAACTTTGAGGCCACTTTTCAGGATTACCCAAAGGGGTTTTACTCCAATCTGCGGAACGAATTAATTCTCCCATTTCTCCACCTTCGGAAAGAAAATAATGTTCCTTTTGTTTGCGGTTCATTTTCAGAGAGGATTAAGGTTGCAAAATGAAATTAGCTCTTTCGGGCTGTTTGAAACTATTTTCGGGTGCAATGGTTAGGGCTTTTTCTATTACATTTTTGAGTTTAGAAAATTCTCCAGGCTTTCGAATATAAAATGAAGCGCCTTTTAGATATAATTTATCAACGATTTCGCTGTCTAGCGAAGTAGAAAATATAATAATCGGCAGATTTTTTAAGTTTTCGTTGTCTTTTATTTCAGCCAGACATTCCAAACCATTTTTTAGTGGCATGTTTAAGTCTAAAAAAAGGACATCAGGAAGATTGGTACTATTAGTTTTTAAATAATTCATCAATTGCACGCCGTCGTGTACCACTGATAGAGTTGTGCTAATTGTTATTTCGTCGAGAGCTTCTTTAAAGAAAAGGCAGTCATCTTCGTCATCATCAGCCAATAAAAGATAATAATGCTCTTTGGTCATTTTTTAGTCTCCTTAAAATTTAGTGTTTGAATTTTACTAGGATAAATTTAACTTTTTTCAGTAAAACTTCTTGTTTTTTTATGAAGAATGTTTTTTAAAAGACGTAAATAAACGTAAAATTAGATTGTTTTCTTTCTTTTATGCAATTTTAGTTTAGTAATTACGTTTTATTCATTCTTGTTATTTTATGTTTTTAAGACACGCTTTTTGAGATTCTTATTTCTTTACCAAATAGAACAGAAAATACTGTAAACCCTTCTGGAATCTCGCTTCTTTCATTTAAAAAATCATCTTTTTAGTGTATACCCGTATCCAAAAAGTGTAAAATAATTACACACTCTTTTTTGATCTTATTTTTCTAAACGGCTCTATACCAGTTTAAAACCGTATTGGCATGCCGCTTGCAAATTGTGTTAATGTCAAAATTTCTAATGTATCCGTTTTTGAAAGGAAGAAGATTTTGCTAAAAGCCCAATTAAGGAAATTAAAAAAGGAGTATAAGCATGAAAAGCGAAACAATTATCTCAGAACAATTTTATGCGAACAGCAGTTCAGCTATCAGCGAAAAAACATTAAACGGTTCTTTTTTTAGAACCAACGAAAAATCACAAAAAGTACATGTAGAAAGACCAACAAGTCCTTTCGGATTAGCGGTTCTTATTGCAACCTTCTTATTATTAATTGCAGGTGTCTTTATGGTAATTCAATTGCAAGATGATTTCGAACAATTTCATTTTGAAAGAATTGCTTCGACTTGGGGATTGCCATTTTTAATAATCACAACAATATTGTTTTTCTACCAAACAGGAGTTTTCTTGTATAGCTCTTATTTGTACTTAAGATACAAAGCAATTCCGTCGGTTTCAGACGATTTATTGCCAACTTGTACGATTATCGTTCCTGCATACAATGAAGGAAAACTAGTTTGGGATACTTTATTGAGCCTTGCAGAAAGCGATTATCCAGCAGAAAAACTACAGCTTTTGGCTATTGACGATGGAAGTAAAGATGATACTTGGTATTGGATGCAAGAAGCAAAAGCAAAATTAGGAGATCGTGTAACGATTTTTCAGCAGCCTAAAAACCAAGGAAAACGCCAAGCGTTATACAGAGGATTTAAATTAGGAACAGGAGAAATTTTTGTAACTGTAGATAGTGATTCTATTGTAAAAAAAGATACTCTAAGAAACCTAGTTAGCCCATTTGTAGTAAACAAAAAATGTGGTGCCGTTGCAGGAAACGTTCAGGTTTTGAACAACAAAAAAGCAATTTTACCAAAAATGCTTAATGTAAGTTTCGTAATGAGTTTCGAATTCCAACGTTCTGCAGAAAGTGAATTAGGTTCTGTATTATGTACACCAGGTGCTTTGGCAGCGTACAAAAGAGATGCCGTTTTCAACTGTCTTCCAGAATGGATCAACCAAACTTTTATGGGGCAGCCATCAGATATTGGAGAAGATCGCGCTCTTACCAATATGATTTTAAAACAAGGTTTTGAAGTGAAATTTCAAAGAAATGCAGTGGTATTAACCAATGTTCCAGAAGAATACAAAGGATTATACAAAATGTTCATTAGATGGGCGAGAAGTAACGTTCGTGAAAATCTTATGATGGCAAAATTTGTTTTCAAAGATTTTAGAAAAGATTCAAAATTTGGACCAAGAATGCTGTTTTTAAATCAGTTTTTTAAAATTGCAATGACGTATCCATTTCTATTGTTTATGTTTTACTTTATCGCGGTTCACCCCGTGTTATTTTTAAGTTCAACATTAATGGCAATCTTAATATTTTCAAGTTTTTCAATGTTGTTTTACGCAAAAAGATACACGCTTTCAGAATCTTTCTGGGCCTATTCTTACAGTGTTTTTTACACTTTCAGTTTATTCTGGATTGCGCCTTATGCCATTGCAACAGCCAACAAAAAAGGCTGGTTGACAAGAGGACTATAAATTTAGTACACTATTCATTCTATTATATAAAACTCCGCCCAATGAAAACCCGCTGTAGTGTCAGCGGGTTTTTTTATTAATAGCATTTTCATTCCTCAGGAATGCTAAAATTGAAATTCCCTCAGCAATTATACGTTCCGTAGGAACGTCTGGTTGGTAGTAGAATTAAAATTTAGATTGCGGTTATACGTTCCGTAGGAACGTTTCGTCGGTAAAAAAAATAAAATGAAATGTTCCTATGGAACATATAAAAAACGAGAATTTTTATGCGTTTTGTTTAGAATCCAAGGCAGCAATAATCTGCCTTTTCATTGTGGTATTGGTATAATCCAGAGCTTCGGCATAAGAAACAGAATATTTTCTGTCTATGTTTTGAAAATGTTCTGGAAACGTGCCTAAAATCTTATCGTAATAAATATCCAACTGTTTTTCTGAAGGCATTTCATATTTCAAGCGAAGTTGAAATCTTCGCAGTAAAGCGCTATCTATTATTTCGTAATGATTGGTTGCGCAGATCAATAAACTATCTGAAGGGAAATAATCAAAAAGCTGAATAATTGTGTTGACCAAACGTCTCATTTCGCCCACATCTTTGTCGTCGCTGTCGCGGCTTTTTCCAATTTGGTCAAATTCATCCAAGAATAAAACGGCTCTTTCGCGAATAGCTTTATCAAAAATAGCTTTTAAGTTTTTAGAAGTTTCGCCTATCCTAGAATCGACAACAGTGCTGAGGTTGACTATGATAATCTTTTTGTTTAAAGTATGGGCAATCGCTTTTGCGGTTGTCGTTTTACCGCAGCCAGAACTACCGTGCAGTAAAATTTTATTATCGACTTTAAGATTGTATTTTTTTAATTCTTCGATATATTGATGTTCTTTGATAATCTGAAGCAAAGCGGCTTTATTTTCATCACTAAAAAATAAATCGTCTAAAGCAATTTTTTCAGTATCAATTACGGTAAGATCATTCAGGTTCATCTACTTTTAATTTGCTGCAAAATTAAGTTTTATTCTGCAATGTTTTCGTTCCAGATTTCTTTTCCTAAAAAACGGTTTCCAAAAATTGACGTGCCAATTCTTACCATATTAGAACCTTCTGCAATGGCAAGTTCCAAATCTTGAGACATTCCCATAGAAAGTTTTAAGTCTTGTAAGCCTTCGATCCTTTCTGAATAAATCTCATCTCGTATGGTTCTTAGAAGTCGTAACGACGGAATCATTTTTTCTTTTTCAACATCCAAAAGCCCAATGCTCATTAAACCTTTAATATTCAAGGTTTCGTACGTTTTTATCTTTTTAATGAAAGATAAAACGTCTTCTGGTGCCAATCCGAATTTGCTTTCTTCGTAGGAAGTATTGACTTGAACAAAAACATCCAATTTTCTGTTTTGGTTCTGAAGCTGCTTGTGCAATTCATCAGCCAAATTGATTCTATCCAAAGATTGAATGCAAGTAACATATTTCAATACATCTTTTATTTTGTTCGTTTGGAGATGTCCAATAAAATGCCTTTCAATAGGTAAGTTTTTCAAAACATCATTTTTATCTCGCAATTCCTGCATTTTGTTTTCGCCCATTAAAGTTTCGCCAGCTTCTATCGCAATTCGTATTTTTTCGGCAGGAACAGTTTTGGTTGCCAATAAAAGCTGAACATCTTCAGGATTTCTTCCAGCAATCTTGCAAGCATTTTCAATACGCTGATGCACTTTAATTAAATTAAAAATAATATCGTTTTTCATATTGCAAAATTAAATGGAAACCACAAAATTCTACTGGACCAGTACATCTCAAAAAATGAAAAAACTGGATGATTTTCAACTTTTAAATCCAATGTAAATTTGCATCATAAAACAATAAAACTTAGTCCCTTAGCGGCTTAGTAACTTAGAAACTTAGGAAATGAAAATAGCAGTTTGGGATACCTATGTAACCCGCAAAGACGGAAAAATTATGCACTTTGATATTTTGGTAGACGAAAATGTTAACGATGCAGAGCAAGTATACGAATATGGAAAAAAGTACCTGAAAAGTGTTGCGCAAGAAGGACAGACTTTGTCTTCTAAAGAATGTCGTTTTTGCCATATTGATAAAGCGCCGATTGAAGTAGAAAATCAGATTCGAGAAAATGGTTTTTCTATTATTGAAATGGAAAACTGTAATTAGTTTTTAAAAGAAACTGATGACTAGAAAGTCTTCGACTCCGCTCAGCCAGACAGCGATTTATGTCACCCTGAGCGAAGTTGAAAGGCTTTTTATAACAATTTAGAAAGCGCTATAATTCCTTCTTCCATTTGTTTTTCAGAAAGAGAAGCATAACCCAGACGAAAACCTTTAATGGTTTCATCAAAACTAAATCGGTTTGGGCTCATGATTTGAATGCCTTGCGATTTTAGCTTTTCAAATATTTCTAAAACATTACAATCTTCTTTTGGAACAATCCAAAACGCAAGTCCGCCTTCGGGTTTGATGAACGTAATTTTATTTTGAAGATATTGATTTAACAAGCTTTCGAAGAAATCTCGTTTGCTTTTATAAACCAAATTAGCCTTTTTAAGGTGGCGCTTTATTTTGCCTTCATTAATAAGGCTTAAAATTGCTTCTTCCATAATATTGTCACCTTGGACATCGATGATTTTTCTATGATTTCCAATCTTTAAAACGTTCTCATGTGAACTGACTAAATATCCAATACGAAGCGCAGGAGCAACAATTTTGCTGAAAGTGCCAATATAAATATAGTTTTTCAGACCCGAATAACTCGAAATAGGAAGTATTGGTCTTAGTCCGAAATGAAATTCGTTATCGTAATCGTCTTCAATAATCGTAAAATGATATTGATTGGAAAGTTCGATCAATTTTAATCTCTTTTTTAGAGACAAGGTAACAGTAGTTGGAAATTGATGATGGGGTGTAACATAAATGGCCTTTATATTTTTATGCTGTACATATTTTTCGACTTGATCGATATCCAATCCATCCGATTCTATATTTACAGGAAGTAGAGTTGCACCTGCATTTTCAAAAGCTTCCCAAGCGGGTTTGTACCCAGGATTTTCAACCAAAACAAAATCGCCTGATTTTAAAATACAATGAGAGGCAAGATACATCGCCATTTGACTTCCGCGGGTAATACAGATTTGATCGTGCGAAATACTCATGCCGCGTTTAAAATTGAGCATTTGAGCAATTGATTTTCTGAATTCTAAATTTCCCAACTCGCTGCTGTAACCCATAATCTGCCAACGTGATTTTCGGCTAAATAATTCGCGATACGCTCTAGCCAAATCATTCATTGGTGCCAATCGGCTATCAGGAAGTCCGTCGTCAAAAACTAAAAAATTTTTAGGATCTTCAACTTCAACTTTTTGCTCTTTTTCATTTTCTGACGAATGACTGATTTTTGGCAACGATTCTGTTACAAAAGTTCCTTTTCGGTCAATGGTTACCAGCCAGCCTTCAGCAGTTAAAACATCTAAAGCTTCTACAACAGTATTTCGATTTACTTTCAGTAATTCAGCCAATTGTCTGCTACCGGGCAATGCATTTCCGTTGACCAGTTTTCCTGTTTTGATAGCCTCAATTACAGCATCTGCAATCTGCAGGTAAATCGCTTTATCTGATTTTTTATCTAAATGAATTTGTAATGGCCAAGGTCGAAGCATCTGGACTGTTTGTTGTTGCTAAATTAAGTTTATTCAGTAGTCCAAAATTAACTTTTTTTGACGGAATAATAATAATATTTATGCTAAAAGAAATACCTTATTTTGTTGTTTTTTAGACTTTTAGGAAACATTTTTTCGGAACTCTCATTTTAATTTTGCATCGTCAAATAATTGATTTTTAATGTTTTAAAAATGATGGGTTTATGAAAATAGTAAGTATAATAATCCTAATAACAGCGTGTGTTTTTGGCAACCCAAAACCAAATGCAGAAAATACGATAGAGGATTCTGATATAGAACGTTTTAATCAACAGATTGAAAATGTCAAAAAAATGAGCGCTTCTGGAGTTTATAATTCTAAAATCGCATTTTTTATTGATATGAGAATTAAATCGGGTAAAAATAGATTCTTTGTTTATGATCTTGAAAACGACAAAGTAATTGATGAAGGATTAGTAGCAAATGGCGCAGGTTCTGAAACGGGTGTAAAAGGAGAATTGAAATTTAGCAACGAACCGAATTCTAAATGCACTTCGCTTGGATGTTACGCAATAGGAAAATCGTATAGAGGAATGTTTGGAAAAGCTTATGTTTTAAAAGGGCTAGACCAAACGAATAATAATGCCGTTAAAAGAATGATTGTATTGCATTCATATTCGGCAGTTCCAGAAGGAGAACAGGATCATTATATTGCCCTTAGCCAAGGCTGTCCCATGGTTAGTGAAGTGTTTTTTAAAAGACTTGAAAAAATTATCGATAATTCGAAGTCGAATATTATCCTGAATATTTATTATTAATTAGAAAGAATTGTTTCTTAAGGAAACTAAATTTGAATGCAGAAACAGATTCGCTATTGCGAAAGCGCAGATTAACAGAGATTTTTAAAAATTAGTTTTTATCCGTGTCTTCGCTATAGCGAATCTGTTTTATCCGTGTCTAATTTTATATTTCTTTTTTATTTTAGAAATTTTGAGTTAAAAAAGATAGCCTGAAAAGACTCAATTTTATATTTAAAGAAATTGGCTACGGTATTTTTTTGAAATTTAATAAAAATACAATATTAACGCAACAGCGTTTTAAATCTATTATTTTAAAATATTCATTTTATTTTAATCCTGAATCTTACTTAAACTTAAAAAACATGAAGGTTTTATGGGTAGAATTGAAAAATTTATAAAGTTTTTTTATTTATAAAATTATGTTTTCTTGCAAAAATAAAGATGCGTTGATGAGAACAAATTAGGATTATTAACGGAATTTATTAAGTTTGTTGCGAATTATTCAATCTCCATAAACAGCCTATCATTGCCCAATACCATCTTAAATCAGGATCAAATTTTAATCGATCGCCTTCGTGGCGGCGATGAATTGGCATTGACAGAATTGTATAATAAATTTTGGCAGGCACTTTTTATATCGGCTTACAATGTGATTAAAGACAAAGAATTGTGCGAAGATATTATTCAAGATATTTTCATGAATATCTGGCACAACCGCGAAAAAATCGAAATTCATATTTCACTTAAAGGGTATATGTATGCCTGCGCGAGATATCAGGTTTTTAATCATTTGAGAAAAAATAAAGACAAAGTTCATGTCGAACTTTTTGATGATGTAGAAAAGCGTTTTTTATCTACAACCCCAGAAACACAATTAATGCACGACGAATTGGTGCAGCAGCTTAATGTAATCATTGCAGGACTCCCTGAAAAATGTCAAGCTGTTTATAAGTTGAGCAGAGAAGAACAGCTAACTCATAAAGAAATTGCCGAACGACTCAACATTTCTACAAAAACAGTCGAAAATCATATTACAAAAGCGTTGCATACGATTCGATCTTCTATGGGCGAAAGTATGAGTATGGCCATGATTTTATGGCTCACAAAAAATATCTTTTAGCAAAAAAATAAATGGAGTGTTTGGACTGTCGATGTGTGGTTTTTCTTCTTTTTTAATTCTTTTTCAAAAAAAATCAATAAAAATGCAATTGGGACTAGGGGGTATATGCCTTTTAGGTTACTTACTCTATATACTCCCGAAATAATACAATAAAAAATGAAAAAAGAGGATTTCTTACTGTTACTAAATAGATATCTTTCCGGTGATACTAATCTCGAGGAGAATAATAAATTATTGAATTATTATGAAAGTTTCCAGACAGATAAAGATTGGGACGAAGCTTTGGGGTCTAAAGAAGAATTAGAATTTAGAATGAGAAACCGTCTTCAAAATGCCATTCAATCTGAAGAATTTAAAGTAATACCAATTCAGCCATTCTACACCAAAACAGCTTTTAAACTGACTGCAATGGCGGCGTCATTGTTATTGCTGATTTCAATTTCATTAATAGTAAGCAAAACAAATCCGCTTAAGATTGAGACTCCGCAAGTGGCGCACAAAGAAATCCTAATAGGAAGCGACAAAGCAACTCTGACTCTGGAAGATGGTTCTGTAATTGCCTTAGAAAAAGGAAAATCATATACAAAAGGAAATGCTTCTAGTAACGGAGAAAAGTTAGTTTACAATTCAAACGGAAAATCTGCAGCAATTGCGAATAATCTTTTAACGATTCCGAGAGGCGGGCAGTTTTTCGTGCAGTTGGCAGATAGTACCAAAGTATGGCTGAATTCGGAATCACAATTAAAATATCCTGTCGCTTTTGTTGATGGAGAAACCAGACAAGTAGAACTAGTTTATGGCGAAGCTTATTTTGAAGTATCGCCAAGTACCAAACATAAAGGTTCGAGATTTAAAGTAAAAACTGAAAATCAGAATGTAGAAGTAATTGGAACCGAATTTAATATTAAAGCTTATAGAGACGAATCTGCTATTTATACCACTTTGGTCAAAGGAGTTGTAGCAGTTAGCAATACTAGTAAAAAACAAATTCTGACTCCAAACCAGCAATCTAAAATAACAGAATATAACGGAAATATTAATGTTTCTGAAGTTGATGTCTATAATGAAATTTCTTGGAGAAAAGGTTTGTTCGTGTTTAAAGGAATGCCTCTAAAAGATATTGCGAGAGTATTGTCAAGATGGTACGATGTTGATATTGTCTTTGCAGATCCAGCGCTTGGCAATGTCAAGTTTAATGGGGTTTTAAATAAGAATCAGAAATTGGAAGACATATTAACCACGATCAAGAATATTAATTTTATTAATGCCTATGAGAAAAAAGACAATAAAATTATAATCAAATAAAAAAGAAAAGGGATTAAAGTTTAGACCTCTCACCGTACTGCGCTTTATCCCTTTCTGTGTATCAACCAGTAAGTCCGTTTTATTAACCAACCAACCAATTAACATGTAAATTTATGAAATTTAAATTAACCAGTGCCTATTTCTATTTTAGAAAGCGGCTAATTATTAACATTATGAGAACTTTTATCTTCTTGTTTTGTACTACAATTTTTGGTTTTTCTCCCGTAAATCTATTTTCACAAAACACGAAAGTTGTAATTACAGCTGATAAAACAGTATCTGTTGACGAAGTTTTTGACATCATTATAAAACAGACCAATTATACTTTTATTTATCAGGAAGATTTATTTAAAAAATTGCCTAAAGTACATTTAAAAAAAGGAAAAATTAAGGTCAATGATTTATTAGAAGCCAGTTTCTCTGATAAAGATTTTGATTTTAGTTTTTCTGCTGGAAATACGATTATTGTAAAAGAAAGAAAAGCAGAGAAAGTTGTCGTTCAATCTAAAATAATCGAAATTAAAGGAACAGTTACCAATGAAGCCAAAGAGCCACTGCCAGGAGTTAACATTAAAGTAAGAGGTACAAATGTTGCTGTGCAAACTGATTTTGATGGAAAATATACAATTAGTGCACCAGAAGATGGGCAAATTTTGTTTACCTATATCGGTCACAAAGCGCAGGTAGTGGAGATAAACAAAAGAAAAGTAATCAATATTACACTAGCACAAGAAACTAAAGAACTTGTTGGAGTTGTAGTAAATACAGGGGTTACGGTTCGTAAGAAAGAATTAATTACTGGTGCAGTTACTGTTTTTAGAGGTGAGGAACTAAGACAGATTTCTACTCAAAATGCGGTACAGGCTTTAAAGTCATTAGATCCGTCTTTTATTGTGGTCAATAATAATATTGCAGGTTCAAACCCTAATATTCTGCCAACAATCGAGGTGAGAGGACAGACAAGTTTAACGGCCAATCAGGTTGACAGTCAGTTTAGAGATGATCCAAATCAGCCTTTGTTTATTCTGGACGGATTTCCAACTACTTTACAGCAAGTTGTCGATTTGGATATTAATAGAATTGCGAGCATCACTTTATTAAAAGATGCGGCATCTACAGCATTATACGGTTCGCGATCTGCAAATGGAGTTGTGGTTATTGAAACCAATAAACCTCTTCCTGGAAAACTGCAGTTTAATTATGTGTATAATTCTTCTTATGAATTAGCAGACTTAAGTGTTTATCATTTAATGAATGCAGCACAAAAATTAGAATTTGAAAGACTTTCAGGCGCATTCATTGTTAAGGATGGAACTGCCGAATCTACTCCATTAACTTGGGATAAAGAATATAACAGACGTCTGGCTGCAGTACGCAGCGGTGTAGATACGTATTGGTTAAACGAACCGATCCAGATGGGAATTACTTCTGGACACAGTTTGAATTTTGGCGGAGGCTCTGATGAGTTTAGATTTAACATTGCTGGAAATTACAAAACGCTGACAGGAACAATGAAAGGCTCTGAGCACGATACTTGGGGTTATAATACGACTTTGACTTACAGAAAAAACAAGTTAAGTCTTAACAACCAGTTTTTTGTTTCAGGAGGAACGAATCAGGAATCTCCATACGGTTCATTTGAAACTTGGGCAAAAGCAAGTCCGTATTATCCAAAGTATAACGAAAATGGAGTGATAACACGTTATATGGATGGTTCGTCATTGCCTTTAACTAGTTTACAAACCATTGTAAACCATCCGGCAAATCCGCTTTACAATGTCTTTTTAGGAAGTTATGACAAAGGAAAAGACTTTAATTTTACGAATAACTTCGCTATTAATTATGATGTAAACTCGCATATCAAGGCAACTGGAGCTCTATCTGTTTCAAGATTGGATAACTACAATGTCGTTTTTGTTTCTCCAGACGATACTCGTTTTGTAAATAACATTGCGACAGAAAAAGGAACGTATAACAGGTATGATGCCATTACCGATAAATGGAATGCAAATCTTGGTGCAACGTACTCAAATGTTTTTAAGAACGTTCATTCTTTTAATTATACAATTAGAGCTTCGGCTTTAGAGACAAAAAACAATTCTTATAAAACATCTTTAAGAGGATTTCCTCTTGGTGTTGGTGGAAATCCAACATTTGCTTTTGGATATGAGCCAAATGGGAAGCCAGAAGTTTATACAGAATTGATAAGAAGTGTTGATTTGACTAACCAGATTAACTACGCTTACGACCGCAGATTTTTATTCGATTTTACTCAGACCATTTCTGGAGCGACAAACTTCGGAACAAACAAAAAATATTCACCTTATTGGGGAATTGGTTTTGGGTGGAACTTAAACAATGAGTTTAAAATGAATGAAGATATTGTCAATATTTTTAAAATTCGTGCCAATATCGGTCAGACTGGAAATCAAAACTTAGTGGGTTTTACTTCTTATGATGTATATGCTTATAACCCAAATACAAACGTTTTTGGTCCTGGATTAGGAGTCTCTCAAATTGCAAACCCCAATTTAGAGGCACAAAGAACCAAAGATTTGTCTTTAGGATTAGATCTGGCTATGTTTAGAAACAGATTTACGATGACTCTAGGAGCTTACAAACGTAAAACGTCTCCACAGATTGTAGCGATCGATCTTGCAGCTTCAACAGGACTTAACGGTTATCCTTTAAATGTTGGGTATTTAACTACTCAAGGATTAGAGTTAAAAATGAACTACAATTTTATCTATGATTTGAGCAGAAATTTTGTTTGGGGAATAGGTTTAATGGGAACGACAGGAGATAATGAACTTGGAGGTTTTGGTAATGCATTGGCTTCTTTAAATTCTGAGGCACAAAAAACAACCAGTTTAACGAGATATTATGATGGAGCAAGCAGCAATGACCTTTGGGCTGTACCTTCATTAGGAATTGACCCAGCAACCGGAAGAGAAATTTTCTTAAAGAAAGATGGTCAGACTACTTTTATTTTGGATAAAAAAGATGAAGTAGTAATGGGGAATTCTAGAGAAACCGCTACAGGAGTAGTTTCTACAAACTTAAACTACAAAGGTTTTAGTTTTGGATTGTTTGTGCGCTATAGTTTTGGTGCAGAAAGATTTAACTCTGCCTTGTACAACAAAGTAGAAAATATATCAAGAGATAATATTTTTGATAATCAAGATGTGAGAGCTTTTACAGACCGTTGGACAACTCCTGGACAGATGGCACAATTTAAAGCGATCGGACTAACCAATAATACTCCAATCTCATCCCGTTTTATCCAAAAAGATGATTACATCTCTGGAGAATCTATTCGCTTAGGCTACAGATTAACAGATAGAGCTTGGTTAAAAAGAAACGGATTAACTGCTTTAGGATTTAATGTTTTTGCAAACGAATTCTTCCGTGTTTCAACCATAAAAGCAGAACGTGGTATTGATTATCCTTTCTCAAGAATATATTCTTTGAGTCTTAATTTATCATTTTAATAAAGAGATTATGAACAAGTATTTATATAAAATTACATTCCTTTTGCTTGCTTCTTTTGTTGTAGTAAGCTGCAGTGATTTTTTGGATGTTGTGCCACAAGATAAAATTTTAGAAGATCAGGCATATAGCTCTGAAGCGGGTGTGCAAAATGTACATAACGGACTTTATCTTCAGCTAGCTGTAAATAATCTTTACGGCAGACAGCTGACTATGGATGCAGTGGAAATTTTAGGGCAGCAGTATAATATGTCTGGATCGCATGTTAAAAACAAAATATCGACGTATTCGTATGAAGAAACGCTTTCTAAAAATACTTTTGCTGGAATTTGGCAAAGTGCTTTTACAACTGTTTTGTCTGCAAATAAGTTTTTAGAGAGTATTGAGGAACATCCTGAAGTTATTTCAGCCGAAAAAACAGCTATTTTAAAAGGAGAAGCAATCGCCATTCGTGCAATGATACATTTTGACATGTTAAGAATGTACGGGCCAATTTACAAAGTAGCGCCAGCAAATCCATCAATACCTTATTACGATGCTGCCGTAACTGTAAATAACCCGATTTTGCCCGCTCAAGATGTTATTGCAAAAATTACTGTCGATTTAGATGCAGCAATAGCTCTTTTAGCAAATGATCCGATACTGACTACAGGAAAAATCACGGGATCGACAGCGTTTGATGGCAATCCGTATTATTCCGTAAACCGCGGACAAAGAATGAATATACTGGCGGTAAAATGTTTGAAAGCGAGAGTTCTTTTATACGCTGGAGATAAAACGGGAGCTTTTGCTCTGGCAACTGAAATTATAAATTTTGTAAAAACACAGTCTTTTATTTATTGGACTCCATTTTTAGAAGCGACAAACACTTCTAATCCAGATCGTATTTTTTCTACTGAAAATTTCTTTGCGCTTAGTGATTATACTTTGTATACCAAGCAAAAAGCACTTTTTGATTCTAGTTTAGACGAGTTTAATATTTATGCGCCAATGCTGAGCAGAATAAATGCTGTTTTTGAGTCTAATGATAACGATTATAGAAGCTTGCCAAGCTGGAAAATTCCAATTACGGGAGGAAAAACCCAGAAGACATTTTTTAAATATGAAGATGTAACAGACAAAACGAAACTTTTCCGTCTTCAGATTCCAATGTTGAAATTATCAGAACTGTATCTTATTGCAGCAGAAACGGCGCCCGTGCCAGCCGATGGTATAGCTTTTTTAAACACACTGCGATTTAATAGAGGTTTGACCAATTTAGCCGCGACTGCAGTATTGGCTACAGAAATTACAAAAGAGTACAGAAAAGAATTTATAGGCGAAGGGCAATTGTTTTTCTACTACAAAAGAATCAATTCGACTGCAATTCCAAATGGTTCTGCTGCTTCAGGGAATGTTACCATGAATGCAGTTAAATATGTAGTGCCATTACCAGAATCGGAAGTTAATTTTCAAAACTAAAAAAAGTAATCATGAAAAAAATATTGATTTTAAGTATTCTTCTTTTTTCTCTGTTTGGCTTAACATCTTGCGATAAAGAAGAAATTGAAACTTATAAAGCTACCAATAACATTTATTTTCCGCTTGCTGTATTTCCAGCATACAACAATGCACCGCTTATAGACAGTACAGGATTCAGTTTTAGTTTTGATGAAGCTTCTATTACCGGAAGAATTTATAGAATTCCAGTACAAGTTCAAGGAGCCGTAAGTGATGTTGACCGTCAAATTAAAGTTTCTGTAGATCCTTCAAGTACCGCAGTTTTAGGCACACATTTTTCTTTGCCCGAAAATATTGTGTTGCACGCTGGTAGAGAAATAGATTCTATTCCTGTAAGAGTTAACAGAACTTTAGATTTAAAAGATAAGTCCGTAACATTAGTTTTGAATTTGGAAGAAAACGATTTTTTTACTGTCAATATGAAAGACAGGATAACAAATGTTTTGACACAGAAAAAAATTCACTATACGCGTTTTAAGTTGACTTTTACAGACAAGCTTACACAGCCAATAAGTTGGCAACCAGGAATATTTGGAGTATTTACCGCTAAAAAATTCTTTTTAATGTGTGATCTGATGAATCTGGAACCAGAAATGTTTAACCTGCCTACAACTGCGCCAGGACTTTCAATACCTGAAGTCTTGTATTATGCAAGTTTTATGAAACGTTATCTGGCCGATCAGAAAGCCAATGGCAATACTATTTATGAGGAAGACGGAAAAGAAATGTTATTTCCTTAAAACCATTCTTTAATTTAAAAATATAAAGTGATGTTTAAAAATATAAAAATACAGACAGCCATAATAGCACTTCTCTTCTTAGCATACGGATGTGTAAGCGATGAAGGAAATTACAATTATGAGAAGATCAATGAATTTAATGTAACAGGAATACAAGAAGAATATACGGTTTATACGGGAGATTATTTTAAGATAGCACCCGAATTAAATCCAACTTTAGATGATGGCAAAGATCCTGACCGATATGAATATAAATGGGTTGCGGTAAATCCTTTAAAACTGGTTGACGAAGCAAGGACAACTATTGCGACTACAAAAAATTTGGATGGGATTTTAAAATTACCGCCGGCAAAATATAGTCTTTATTATTTTATCAAGGATAAAGTAACGGGAGTCAACTGGCAGCAGCCCATTATTACCTTAAATGTAGTTTCGTCTATTTATGAAGGATGGCTGGTTGTGGGAGATGTAGACGGAAAAGCTCGACTAGATATGGTTTCTGTAATTCCAGGAATTCCGCAGCCGCGTATTATAAATGATGTGTTAGATGTTGCTGGATCTGCATTGAAATTAAAGGGAAAAGCTGTAGATGTAGAAACTTTTAGCGGGCCTTTGCCAGGAAGTATCATTTATGGAATCTATGTAACAGCATCAGAATCTGGAACAGCAAGATTAGAACCCGATTCTTTTGAATGGAATCAGACCATGAATATTGCATATGAAACCGTTGGAGGAAGTTTTCCAACCAATTTTGCAGTAGATTTTATGAAATGTCCTATTGGATCAGAAAATTTCCTGTATAAAGATGGTGATATTTATTATTATAATAGAGCACAGCAAATTAGATATGGATTGCCCCAAAATAAAGTAGATCTAGAAACTAAAACTTTCTATGCAGCTCCTTTTATCGCAGAAAGTTCATCGGTAGGAACCCCTGTCTTTTTTGATGCTGAAAAACATCGTTTTCTGCGTTATAATACTTCAAAAGGAACTTGTTCGGCTATGCCTCCGGTAACAGCTTCTCCAACAACACTAGATTGGAATAATCCCAACTGCGAGCTGGTTTATATGACTACATCAAATTTTAATTTGAACGAAAGTTTTGCCGTATTAAAGAATATTTCGACAGGTAAATTCTTTTTGCTTCGTTTTAATACAAGTGCCGTACAAACGTATTATAAAGAGATGCTGAATGCGCCTGATTTAGATAAAGCTACAAAATTTGCCGTAAGTCCAGATGCTGGATATTTATTTTACACAGTCGGAAACAAAGTGTATGAGTACGACAGCGGAACGCAATCTGCAAAATTAATGTTAGATAAAGGCAATGAAGAAATTACCTATCTAGGTTTCAGCAAGAGAGGAAAAAAAGAGATTCTAGGCAAATTAATTGTGGGTTCTTACAGTACAACAGGAAAGTTAGAATTGTATACCGTACCACCTGTAAACGGAAATTTAATTTTGGAAAACAGTTATTCAGGCTTATGCAAAATTGTCGATGTTACTTATCGTGTTCGATAATGATAGAAAGTTAAAAATCTAAAAATAAAACCGAATGAAGTATAAATCTCATTCTTCATTCGGTTTCTAAAAACCACATTTTATGAAACGTTTTTTTAAAATCGCAAGCGCAGTTTTGCTGCTTGCCAGTCCATCTATTGCCTTAAAAGCACAAGCGCAATCCACTCAAGAAAGTTGGGAACAAGCTAAAAAACAAGCACAAACAGAGAAAAAATTAATTTTTGTCGATTTGTATTTCACAGGTTGCATGCCGTGCGCACAAATGGACAAAGAAGTATTTCCAGATCCAAAAGTTGCGGCGGTTTTAAATACCGATTTTGTGACCTTCAAATCAGATATTTTAAAAGAAGAAATCGGGAAAAAATTATGCATGAAATATGGCGTAACTGGTTTTCCAACTTTTTTATTGATGAATTCTGATGGAAAAATAATTGACATTGCAGGCGGTTTTCATGACGTAGAGCAATTTACTGCCTTGCTTCAGAACGCGAAAGAAGCGGCCAAAAAAGGAATTTTCAAAAAGTACAGTCCTGAAATTCAAGAAAAAGAGTATCCAGATTTTTACAGACAAGCCTATCTAGACGGAAAAAGAAATGTACCTTTTGAGGTTATTGATACGTATTTGAAATCTAAGGATGCTTCTGAAGAGGTTTCTTTTGTAATCATTACTGGATTAAGAGTAGGAAAACAATATGACGATCCATTTCTTTTTGCGAGTAAAAAATTAGCGACAGATTATGGAAGATGGAGCGTTACAAATCATGTATTTACGATTCTGCAACGCAAGAAAAAAGAGTTTGAGAAAAAGAATGATTTGAAAGGATTTACAGCATTAGTAAATGATTCAAAAGAACTTTATACGCCAGAAGAATTTACAAAATATTCAGGCATTCTATTGAAAGATTTCGGAGTAGAAAAAGTGGTAGTGAAACCAAATACGGCACAAAAGTAAACCGAAATGAAAAAGACATTCCTGCTTTTAATATTGATTTTTGGCAGCTCAATTTATGCTCAAAACGACATTCAGAAATCTATTAAAACTTTCGAAAAAGCCTTTCAGAATAAAAGTTATCAAGAAATGAAAGATCTTCTGGCGCCACAATTTACAGTTGGCGTTGGAGATGCTTCTTCAAACGAATTTTATCTGAATGGTATTTTTAAAGCATTTCAAGCTTTAGACTCAATTCAGATTGGAAAATCTGTGGCGATTAAAAATGAAACTTTTGTCTTGGTAGATTTCTGTTTTAATGGAAAGGAGAAAAAGCCGTCTCAAATTGTTTTCAATTCAGAAAATAAAATGCTATACGTGACTTTTTTTGATGGTTTGTATAAAGTGGATCGACACGCGCAAGTAAAAGAAGTAGCAAGTATTCCATTTGAAATTATCGAAAACGGAATCGCCATTAAAATAAAACTTAACAAAGCCGATCGCGAGTTTTTAATGCTTTTTGATACGGGCGCCGACGGAATGGCGCTCAATCCAGACAGCGCGTACAAAGCGGGAGTTGTGGTTACCAAAAGTAAATCGGCGTCTGTAGTTGGTGGAAGTCAGCAAGTGCAGTATTCGGCAGATAATACGATTTATATTGGCGATCAGGTTCTAAAGAATCAAGGTTTGGTTATTTTTCCGAAACATGGGATTTACGACGGATTATTTGGAGCCAATCTGCTTCGCAATTTTATTACTTCTGTCAATTTTCATACCATGACGATTGACTTGTACAATTTTGGAAATTTTACGTATTGGGGAAAAGCAAAGCCATTGGTTTTTGATTATAAATCGGGACTTCCGGTAGTAAAAATGAATCTGACTTTTGAAGATAAGAAAACAGTCGAAGGCAGTTTCACTTTTGATACTGGAGCGGGTTATGATTTAATTGCTTATGGCCCTTTCAATCATAAAAATAATCTAGAGGCAAGCTTAAAAACCGAGTATACGTCTGTGAATTACAGTCTAGGAAAACAAACCAAAATTGTAGGAGGAGCCATTCCAAATGTTGCCATAAATGGAAACAATTTTCCAAACGTAACAATTGCTTTGCAAGAATATGACGAAGCTAATAAAAACTGGGCTTTCGCCGATGGTTCTCTCGGAATTGACTTAATCAGACGATTCAATTTTACAATTAATTTATTGGATAAAACCGTTTATCTCGAACCGAATAAAAGTTTCAAAAAAGCTTCTTCTATCTATTTAGGCGGACTTATTTTAGATTTTGACGAAAACCAAAATCTTATTGTAAAAAGAATTATCAATCAGGAAAATGAAGATTTGAAGAAAGTCAAAATTGGCGCCAAAGTCACACAAATCAATGATTTTGAAGCCAAGGATTTATTGAATTCTGAAAATCTTAAAAAGCTGAAAGAAACCAAAGAAAGTAAAGACTTTATTATAGAACAAGGCGATCAATCCATGCGAATTTCAATTTAAAATATCAATCCAAAAACAAAGAAACAATGAAAAAACACATTTTTTATTTCATTTTGACCTTTATCACGGTTCAAATGAGTTTTGCTGCCAACCTTTCAGAATATGCAGTAATCAGAGGGACAATTTCAATTCCAGATTTCAAGGCAAAAGAAGTTACGCTTTATAGTGTCGAAGAAGGAAAGCCAGCCGTTGCCGCTACCGCAAAAGTTAATTCGCTGGGGGAATTCGGCTTTATGACACCAGTTTCAGCTGCTGGCTTTTATTATATCGATTACGGACAATTTAAAAGTAGAAACCAATTAATCCGTTTGTATTTAGAACCAAAATTAGACATCAATCTTGTAATCAATAAAACGAATTATGTTTTGAGCGGGAAAAATGTCGGACAAAATGCCTTAGTTCAAAAAGCAAATGAAATCTACAACGATTTTGCGCCTTTCGCGAGATTGGGAGGAAATGAAACCTATGTAGAATTTTATCCTTTCATTGATAAAGGTGTGGCTAAAGCAGAAGAATTTTCAAAATCAATAAAAACGAAAGATGCTAACTTTAATAAGTTATTAAAATTGGCCGTTGCAACAGATGTTGAAGAATTGACTTATACTTTTTTTAGAATGCCAAGAACCGCATTTCCAGACAAAGACGATCGTCCAGCAGTAATCAAAACATGGCAGACAGACAAAAAGTTTACAGATCCAGATTTACTAAAATTGCAAAACGGCGTTTCTTTAATGTCAAATTATTTCTTTTACGTAACTATGAATTCTGGTGATGCACCAAAACGTTTAGATTTAACTGAAGCAATTACCCATATTACAGATTCTGCTTTAAAAGATGTTTATTTACGTGATGCAGTTGCAAATTCAAGAATGAAAATTGAAGAATACGAAAAAATCGCACCAAGCATAAAACCGTTTATGATTTCTGATAATAGCAAAGCATTTTTATTAGAATATGAAAAAGTATTGCATAAAAACGTTGGTCAGAAAGGATTAGATTTTACATATAAAGACATTAACGATAAAGCGGTTTCGTTTTCAGATTTTAAAGGTAAATTTGTTTACATCGATTTATGGGCAACTTGGTGCGGACCTTGTAAAGCAGAGATTCCTCACATGAAAAAAATCGAAGAAGATTATCACGGAAAAAATATTGTTTTTGTAAGTCTTTCGTTAGATAAACCAAAAGATGCTCAAAAATGGAAAGATTACGTTACCAAAGAACAATTAAAAGGTATCCAGTTAATGGCCGATAAAGATTTTGGTTCTGATGTGGCAAAAAATTATGATGTAAATGCCATTCCGAGATTTTTATTGTTTGATCCAAAAGGAAACATTATCAATGCAGATGCACTTCGTCCGTCAAATCCAGAGTTGAGAGTGCAACTGGATAAATTATTGAAGAGCTAAATAAGCACCTAATAATATTTTAACACATAGAATCATAGATCAAAAAAATGGAGAAAGATATTTTTAGAATCAAGATTTTCCACATAGTCACTATGTTCTTTAAGATTAAGTGAAACGCCTTTTATAGGTAGCTAAACTATGTTTCTATGTGTTTAAAAATATTTAAAACATCAAACAAAAAACTAATGAAAAAAATATCTATAGTTCTTCTGCTTCTGACAGGTTTTATAAACTCGTCGCAAGCGCAAAACTTTAAAGCAACAGATCCAATTGCAGTCAACCAAAAAATAAAAAAAGGAGTGCTGCCAAACGGAATGACGTATTATATTTATCCGACAGATGTCAATAAAAATACGGCAAGTTATTATATCATTCAAAACGTTGGTTCAATTTTAGAAAACGACCAGCAGAAAGGTCTGGCGCATTTTCTGGAGCACATGGCGTTTAACGGAACGAAAAATTTTGAAGGAAAAGGAATCCTGAATACGCTTCAAAAACAAGGTGCTGTTTTCGGCAGAAATATCAACGCGTATACAAGCACAGACGAAACGGTTTACAACTTAGATAATATTCCGTCAAAAGATGGCGGAGTAGTAGATACCTGTTTACTGGTTTTGCACGATTGGTCTAATTTTTTATCTCTGACGAATGAAGAAATCGATGCCGAACGTGGTGTAATTACCGAAGAATGGCGTACGCGACAAAATGCTAGAGCTAGAATTTACAATCAGTTGGCGCCTTATTATTACAACAATTCGCTTTATGCAGACCGCATGCCGATTGGTGATATGGAAATCGTTAAAAACTTTAAATATCAGGTTTTAAAAGATTTTTATAAAGATTGGTATCGTCCAGATTTGCAGGCAATCGCAATTGTAGGAGATATTAACGCAGATGAAATTGAAGCCAAAATCAAAAAACTTTTTGCTGATATTCCGACACCAGTAAATCCTAAAAAACGTTTTGAAATTGCCATTCCAGAAAGAACAGAACCAATTTTTAAACTGGCTTTAGATAAAGAAATTTCGGCTTCAAATATTAGTTATATGATTCGCCATACGGCTGAAAAATCAACTAATACCTATGCCGAATTAGAAAAATCTACCCAAAGAAGCCTTGCTTTTTCTATCTTAAATAATCGTTGGGTAGAAATGGCGCAGAAACAAGAATGCCCATTTAAAAGTGCCTCAATTGGTTATCAAAACTATACTCGTTTGAATGATATCTGGATTTTGAACGTTTCTCCAAAACCAGAAAAACAAGCCGAAGCTTTTGCAATGGTGATGAATGAATGGGTTAGAGCTTATAAATTTGGTTTTTCTAAAGGAGAAATTGAAAGGGCTGTTGCAGAAAACATTTCGGGTTACGAAAATTATTTAGAAAAACTAAATGAGATTTCGCATAAGGATGTTATTGGAATGGTGAAAGATGATTACCTAAATCACGAAGTTATTTCCGATCCAAAAGCTGAATTTGAAATGGTAAAAAGCATTTTGAAAAATGTTGACACTAAAATTCTTCAAGAGCAAATTGGTAAATTATATACAGCACAAAATCGTGTTGTAGCGGTTACAGGTGTAGAAAACGAGAATAATTTAACTCAGGAAAAAGCTTTTGATATTATTCAGAAAGCCGAAAACGATGCTTCGTTACAACCTTATGTGGATACTTTTGAAGGAAAAACACTTTTAGGAAATCTGAAAATCAATTCAGGAAAAATTATTTCAGAGAAAAAAGAAACAGCAATTGATGCTACCACTTTTGTATTGAGCAATGGCGTAAAAGTGCATTATAAATTTGCCGATAAAAATAAGAAGCAAGTAGATCTGAAAGGTGAAAGTTTTGGAGGATCTTCTCTGTATGAACCTCAAGATTTACCATCAGTTAGTCGCGCAACCGAATTAGCACTAATGTCTGGGGTGGGTGAGTTGTCAAATGTTGATTTGACAAAAGTTTTAAAAGGAAAAATTGCTGGCTCTTCTGTAGATGTAGGCTCGTTGAAAGAGACAGTTACGGCATGGGCAAATGCAAAAGATCTCGAAACAATGATGCAATTGGTTCATTTGCGTTTTGTGCAGCCAAGATTTGATAATCAGATGTATGCACTTATGAAGCAAAGATTAGAAAATTCACTTAAAAACAGAGCAAATGATATCAATGCAAAAATGGGAGACAGTTTAACAGATGTCGTTTATGGAAAAAACAACCCAAGAATACAGCCATTGAATCAAAAATTTATCGACGGTTTATCTTTTGATAAAATGAAAGCTTTCTATTTGGATCGTTTTGCAGATGTTTCAAACTTTGAATTTTATATTGTTGGAGATGTTACGCCAGAAGTTTTAAAACCTTTGTTAGAAAAATATATTGCGAGTATAAACGGAATTAAACGTAAAGAAAAGTTTAAAACAGAGATTCCGAAATGGACATCAAATAAAATTGATAGAGATGTTTTTATCAAAATGGAAACACCAAAAAGTTCTGTTCGTATTGCCTTTTTAAAAGATATTGCTTTTTCTCAAAGAAACAGAATCTTGGTTTCGTATTTAAGCGATGTGCTGACTTTGCGTTATACTGAAAGTCTTCGCGAAAAAGAAGGCGGAACTTACGGTGCACAAGTAAGAGGAACTATTGATAAACTTCCGATTTCTAAAGCAAATCTTCAGATTAATTTTGATTGCGATGCTGATAAAGTGGAACATTTACTGCCAATTGTGTATCAGGAAATTGATAAAATCAAAAAAGGAGAAATCGCTGCTGAAGACATTGAAAAAACAAGAACAAACTATTTGAAATCTAGAGAAGACAGCAAAAACTTCAATAGTTATAGCATGAACTTGATTTATAATTATTTTGAGAATGCTTACGATATGAATGACCCTGCAACTTATGTTGATATTGTAAAAAGCATCACAGCCAAAGATATTCAGGAATTTGCTAATTCATTTTTGAACAAAGCAGATTCTTATGAAGTAGTTTTTAAACCATTAAAATAATCTGACCCCTTTATTTACTAGAGTTTAATTTGTATTTCCCTATCAAATAGTTATTTTGAATTAGTAAGCAATTTAGTTTGTATAGCGGATTACTTAGAGGGTTGTTTTTTGCTATTCAACCCTCTTTTTAAAGATTTTCACCCATGAAAAAGAATATTTTTTTACTGGGCTTTTTCCTGCTGTTTTCCATATTCGTAAAGGCTCAGATATACAATCCCATAAAATGGAAAACCAGTGTCGAGAAAATTTCCGATACTGAATACGAATTGCAGGCAAAAGCCATTATAGAGTCAGGTTGGCATTTGTACAGCCAAGAAGTTGCAGACGGAGGACCGATTCCAACGCGTTTTAATTTTATAAAAAGCGCAGATTTTCAGTTGACTGATGCTGTAAAAGAAGAAAAAGGAAAAACGGTTAATGATCCTGTCTTTAAAATGCAGATTAAGTTTTTTGAAAAAGAGACTACTTTTAGACAGCGTGTTAAAAAACTTTCATCTAAACCTTTTAAAATCAAGGCTGAAGTTGAATTTATGGTTTGTAACGATGAAAATTGTTTGCCGCCAAGTTCAGACGAATTGGAATTTACCGTTAGCCCTTCCGCGAAAGCGAAAACTTTAATAGAAACGGCAGCTAAAACAGAAGGTAAAACTGTGGAAATAGATTCTTCGGTTATCGAAATAAAAGAAAAAACAGAAGAAGTTCTTGCTGCTGAAGCTGTAAAAATACCTCAGAAAGAAATCAAAAAAAGAGAACCAAAAACAGAATCAAGAAGTTTATGGACTATTTTTTTGCTGTCGTTTTTCTCTGGATTTGCGGCCTTGCTAACACCTTGCGTTTTTCCGATGATCCCGATGACGGTGAGTTTTTTTACCAAACAGAGTAAAACCAAATCGCAGGGAATACGAAAAGCCGTTTTTTACGGAATTGCGATTATTGCCATTTATATCTTTTTAGGAGCTGTTGTAACTTGGGCTTTCGGGGCAGATTCGCTTAATGCGCTTTCTACAAATGTCTGGTTCAATCTGGTGTTTTTTGTCCTTTTAATGATTTTTGCGTTTTCATTTTTGGGCGCATTCGAAATCATGCTTCCCAATTCATGGGCAAACAAAGTCGATTCGCAAGCCGATAGAGGCGGAATCGTAGGAATATTGTTTATGGCTTTGGCTCTGGCCATTGTGTCCTTTTCTTGTACTGGGCCAATCGTAGGTACTTTATTGGTCGAAGCTGCTTCGCGAGGCGGAATTGCGCCATTTGTCGGAATGTTTGGTTTTTCTCTAGCTTTGGCTTTGCCCTTTACTTTATTTGCCGCTTTTCCAGGCTGGCTCAATTCACTTCCAAAATCGGGAGGCTGGTTAAATTCGGTTAAAGTATTTTTAGGATTTTTAGAAATGGCTCTTGCTTTCAAATTTCTTTCTAATGCCGATTTGGTTCTGCAATTGCATTGGCTGGAAAGAGAAACTTTTCTAGCAATTTGGATTGCCATTTTTGGAACGCTGGCTTTTTATTTGTTCGGAAAAATTCAGTTGCCGCATGATAGTCCAGTTTCAAGTATAAGTGTGGGAAGACTTGGATTGGGTGTTTTGGTTTTGGCTTTTACCATTTATCTGATTCCTGGAATTTGGGGAGCGCCTCTTAAAATGATTAGCGGTTTTCCGCCACCGATGCATTACAGCGAAATTCCAAATGGATTGAATAATTCCAGTTCAAAAGAAATAACGCAAAATCTGCCAGAAGGAGCAGAACTTGGTCCGCATAACATTCTGGCTTTTACTGACTATGATTTAGGAATGCAATATGCCAAAAAAATCGGAAAACCAGTTATGATAGATTTCACAGGTCACGCGTGCGTAAATTGCCGTAAAATGGAGGACAATGTTTGGTCTGATGAAAAAGTGCAGAAGATCTTAAAAGGCGATTTGGTTTTAATTTCACTTTATGTAGACGATAAACGAGAACTAAATCCGCACGAACAGATTACCTCTAAACTAACAGGGAAAAAATTAAAATATATTGGACAGAAATGGAGCGAATTCCAAACACTGACTTACAAAACCAATGCGCAACCATTTTATGTTTTGGTAGATCATAATGGAGAAACGCTAAATGAAACGTCTGCTTATAATCCAGATATCGAAGAATATTTGAACTGGCTTAAAAAAGGGGTTTCTAATTTTGAGAAAAGCTAATAAAAAAGCTGTCTCAAAAAGATTTATATGTCGCTCCGCTGGAGCTTTTTGATTCTCAGAGATAATCTTTGCTATAAATATTCTGCTCCGCTGGAGCAGTTTCAGAAAATAAGGCTGATTCATTTGAATCAGTCTTATTTTTTTATTTTGAATTACGAAGCTCCGGAGGAGTTTAATATTTATAGATAATAAATACCCAAATAAAAGAAAGCTCTGAAAGAGCGACATATTTTACCTCTTTGATGTCTTTTTTACATATTTACTTGTTCCGCTAGGAACATTTCGTCGGTAGAAAAATTATATTGTAATCATCATTCAACGTTCCGCAGGAACGTTTGATTTTAAATCATTTTTTATCATTCCCATATCAAACGTTCCTGCGGAACATAAAACAATTTGTCTGTATTTTTTCTACCGACGAAACATTCCTACGGAATGATTGCGGTATATTTATAAAAATAAAAAGCGGTTATTTCATATTGAAATAACCGCTTTTTTTAGAGTCCTAAGAATATAAAGAAAGTAGTGTGTCTGGCAGGACACGAGTTTTTTGCCACAGATTAAATTGATTTTTACAGATTTTTTGAGTTTCCTAATAAAAAAACAATCATTTTAATCCTTAAAATCTGTGGCAAAAAAACATTTTTATTAAGAAAGTACAGTGTCTGATAAGACACTTGCTCTTTGTGTAAAATTTAAAGTCAGCTGATCTAAATGTCCGAAGAAAAAAGTATCTAGAATTTCCTGAAAAACAGGATGCGCATTTTCTACCTGAACAAATAAACTCATAGAAGAATGCAGTTTTCTTGCGCCAAGTTCTCCTAAAATTCCTTCGGCAGACTTCTTTTTTAAGGTCAGCAGCAATTTAGAGATCTCAATTAAATGTTTCGATAAAATCGGATGCTTTAAAAATTCAGTAGCTTCTTTAAGATCTGCAACGGCATAATATTCAGAAAGAGCACTTTTGCCAAGTCCTTTGATCTGCGGAAAAATGAACCACATCCAATGGGTTTCTTTTTTACCTTTTTTTATTTCAGATAATGCTGTCAGATAAAGTTTATTTTGCGCATCTAAAAATCGGGTCAAATCATTTTTTGCGTAAGTCATCTCTTGATTCTGTATTAAATGGTTAGTGAATCTAATTTGTTTAATCGGTAACACTTGTAATATATTTTTTTAAAGAATTGTATTAAATTTTTCGAATATCAAAAGTAGAATGCTGATAGCCTTTTGAGTTATAGAATTGTAGTCGGTCTTTACATAATTCCGATAGGTCTGTAAGAATGCCTTGTTAATATAATTTTAAAGTTTTGAATGATTCTAAATTCTAATGTTATTTTAATGTTCTACAAAAAAAATGGCTCTAAATTGCGCGCTCAGAAAAAATATAATAAACGCCTTAAATCACTGAGATTTTGATTCAAAACCATGTGATGCAATTAAACTTTTAGCCTTTTTTAGAGTATGTTGAACAAAATTAAAAATAGCTTTTTATGTAAATGCCTTCAGGTATTGCTTGTCGGCTATTTTCTAATTAGCAGTTTAAATATTTCTAATAGCGTTGGAAGAATCTTAAGCGATAACGCTGAAACCTACACAGTAAAAGGCATTACCTGTAACTTTCTGAAAAAAATCTTCAAGTGTGATGGAATCCCAGAAGAACTGGACGACTACAAAACAAAGGACACTAAAACGGCCAAATTAGCAAAAGGCATTCCGTTAATGGAATATTTGATTTCATCAGAATCTTTGATGCCTAATTTTTGTTTTCTAATAGAATCAGAAGGGAAAAAATATATTGATAATACGATCTTTTCGTTTGGTTTTCATGGTAAAATAGACATACCGCCTCCAAGGGTGAATTCATAAATACTTGTTTTTTAAGGATTGGGATAAAAAATCTTAATCCAGAATTGCGGTTTTTGCCGTATATTTATTCTATGTAATAATCCTGTATTTATACTTAAATTCATGACACCATTTAAACGTTTTTATAACTTATTGCAGCTCGATAAGCGCGATGTGTATCAAATTATCTTCTATGCTGCATTTGCAGGGTTAGTCAATCTTTCTCTGCCTTTGGGAATCCAAGCTATTATTAATTTTATTCAAAGCGGACAGCTGAGCGTCTCGTGGATCGTTCTCGTGATTCTAGTGACGGTTGGAGTTGGTTTTGGCGGAGTTCTAACAATTTTACAGTTGCGAATTGTAGAGAATTTGCAGCAGCGAATTTTTGTGCGCTCTTCTTTCGAGTTTGCGTACAGAATGCCTTTAATAAAATTTAAAGAAATGTACTCGGAGTATGCTCCCGAAAAAGCCAATCGTTTTTTTGATACTTTAATGGTACAGAAAGGCACTGCAAAACTATTGCTTGATTTCTGCACCGCATTCCTTCAGGTTGGTCTGGGGATTATTCTATTGGTTCTTTATCATTCTTTCTTTATGGTAATTGGACTTTTATTTATTGTCATTTTATATGTCATTTTTAAATTTTCGTATAAAGACGGTCTCGAAACCAGTTTGAACGAATCGAAATTTAAATATAAAGTGGCAGCATGGCTTCAGGAAATTGCTAGAAATAGAGAAAGTTTCCGCAGAAAAGGAGCTTTTGAATATGCTTTGGAAAGAAATGACCAATATGCAACCAGCTACGTAAATTACCGTGAAAAGCACTTTCAGGTAATGAAGAAACAATATATTCAGCTGACTATTTTTAAAGTAATTGTTACTGCTGCCTTATTATCGATCGGTGGTTTTCTGGTAATTCACCACCAAATGAACATAGGGCAGTTTGTAGCAGCTGAAATCGTAATTGTATTATTGATCAACTCGGTAGAAAAAATCATCTTCGGATTAGAGTCTTTCTACGATGTATTGACTTCTGTTGAAAAAATCGGTCAGGTGACTGACATGGAAATTTCATGCATTCCTCAAACTTCAGATAAAACTGAAAAAGGAATCAATATTGAGACAGAAAGCATTAATTACCATTATCCAGGACACAACAAAAAATCACTGAAGAATATCAATTTAAAAATCTCTCAAGGAGAAAAAATCATTCTTACAGGAACAAATGGTGCAGGAAAAAGTACTTTGCTAAGATTGCTTTCGGGTGTTTTAGAACCAGAAAGCGGAGCAATGTACGTAACTGACAATTATATGAATCGCCTTAACGAAGATACATATAGAGCGCAAGCAGGTACATTCTTGCAAGGCGATACACTTTTTGCAGGAACAATTCGCGAGAATATTGTTTTTGGAAATGAAAAATTAAACAGCGATGATTTAAAATGGGCTTTAGATAATGTTGGCCTTACTCCATATATTAAAACTTTTGAAAACGGATTGGAGAATCAAATTCATCCTGGAGGTCGTGAACTATCTGCTTCTGATGTTCAAAAAATTCTTTTGGCAAGAAGTATTGTGGGTAAACCGAATATCTTATTCTTAGAAGATCCAGTTGACAAAATGGACGATTTGACTTCGAGTAAAATTGTAGACTTTTTACTTTCGGAAGAAAATGACTGGACTGTTATTGTAACTTCTAAAAATGATATTTGGAAAAGCAAATGCAGTCGTATGATTACGATTGATGACGGAAAAATTATTAACGACATAAAGCTTTAATCATGCTCAACCTATCTAAAGATAACAACGTACTTATAACGCCGGGCAAATACAAATCGATTACAAGTGTTGCTCGTAGACCACATTACGCAATTTTAAATAAAGTCATAATCGGATTTTTGATTTTTGCTGTCTTATGCCTTTTCTTGCCTTGGACACAGAATATTTCAGGAACGGGCTCTGTAACGACTTTAAAACCAGATCAAAGACCACAGACTGTTCATAATGCCATTGCAGGACGAATAGAGAAATGGTTTGTAAAAGAAGGAGATTACGTAAAAAAAGGAGATACAATTCTTTTTATTTCGGAGATCAAAGAAGATTATCTAGATCCTAATTTGGTTAATAACACCAAACAGCAAGTAGATGCCAAAAAAATGGCGGTAGAATCGTATGGCGATAAAGTAAATTCTCTTGACGTGCAAGCGCAGTCGCTTAACACGGAAAGACAGCTAAAATTGCAGCAAGCGCAAAACAAAATTCGTCAGTCACAGCTGAAAATAAAAAGCGACAGTATGGATCTTGTAGCGGTAAAAACACAGCTTCGAATTGCAAAAACACAATTTGACCGTTCGACTGCTTTAAACAAAGAAGGTCTTAAACCGCTGACAGATGTCGAGCAGAAAAGATTAAAACTGCAAGAGTCCGAAGCTTATGTGATTACGCAGGAAAATAAATTGTTGAGCAGCAAAAACGAATTGATAAATGCAAAAGTAGAAATCAATAGAATTACTGCTGAATATGCTGAAAAAATATCAAAATCAAGAAGCGATAAATTTACTGCTTTAAGCACACAATACGATACAGAAGCTCAGGTAAATAAATTAGAGAACCAATATACTAATTACAGACTTAGAAACGGTTTATATTATATTACAGCGCCACAGAGCGGTTATGTAAACCGAGCTTTACTGGCTGGTCTTGGAGAAACGATTAAAGAAGGAACTCCTGTTGTGAGCATTATGCCGTCTAAATATGATATTGCGGTAGAAACTTACGTAGATCCAATCGATTTACCGCTGGTGCATCGTGGTGCTAAAGTTCGTGTTTGGTTTGATGGATGGCCTAGAATCGTATTTTCTGGATGGCCTGGATTGTCTTATGGAACTTACGGAGGTAAAGTTGTAGCGATAGAAAACTTTATAAGTCCGAACGGGAAATATAGAATTTTGGTCTCACCAGATGGAGAAGATCGCCACTGGCCAAAAGAATTAAGTATTGGTGCAGGTGCGCAAAGTATTGCATTGCTAGAAACCGTTTCGGTATGGTACGAGATTTGGCGAAACTTAAATGGTTTTCCGCCAAACTATTATAATTCAGGAGAAAAAGAAGATAAAGGAAAGGAGAAAAAGTAAAATGAGAAATCTTGTAAAATTGTTTTCTTTCTTAATACTATTTTGTTTTTCTACACTTCATAGCCAGAATTTTAATCAAGAGGAACTTACTTTTATCGAGTACTTGGGATATGTGAAAAAATATCACCCGTTGGTAAAACAAGCCAATCTTGAAGTGACAAATGCTCAGGCAAAATTGATGATGGCACGAGGCGGATTTGATCCAAAATTGGAAGTAGATTACAATAAGAAAGAATTTAAAGGCACAGAATATTATTCGTTATTAAACAGCAGTTTCAAAATTCCGACTTGGTATGGAATTGAAGTAAAAGCAGGTTTTGACGATACAAATGGAGAATATTACAATCCGCAGAACAAAACTCCAGAAGCAGGTTTAACTTCGCTCGGAATTAATGTTGCTCTAGGACAGGGAATGTTTATTAACCAAAGAATGGCCGATGTTCGCGAAGGAAAACTTCAGGTAAAACTGAGTGACGCACAGCGAAAATTGAGAGCAATTGAAGTTTTATATCAAGCAAGTGAAGCTTATTTTGAATGGAGAAGAAGCTATAACGAAGCAGAATTGTATAAGAACTATTTAGGTTTTGCGAGCACTCGTTTTCAAGGGGTTAAAAAACTAATTGCAGCAGGAGATGCGCCAGCAATTGACAGCGTTGAAGCTAAAATTACCGTAAGAAACAGAGAACTGAATGTTGAAAACGGAAATTTGAAATTAGCGAAAGCGAAACTGAAACTGGCCAATTTTTTATGGATTGAAAATGTTCCGGTTGAATTGGGAGATTTGGTAAAACCAGAACAAAACCTAATTCAGACCATTGAGGAAACTTTAAAAACGGATGCCATGATGGTCGATGTTGAATCATTAGATTCCCACCCAAAGATTCAATCTTTAGAAACTAAAATGGATATTTTGGAAGTCAACCGCCAGCTGAAAGCCAATTCGTTGCTTCCGAAAATAAATGTGGGCTACAATTACATTTCAGAACCCAATTACTGGAATAATTTTAATGCCGATGATTATAAGTTTAATATCGATTTCAGTTTCCCGATTTTCTTAAGAAAAGAACGTGGAAGTTTAAAAATGGCTAAACTGAAAATTCAGGATATGCAATATGATATTGGACAGCAGCGATTGGAACTTAAAAATAAAATCAAAGCGCAGCAGACAGAAATTGCTTCGTTAAGAAAACAGAAAATCGTAATCGACAATCTTGTACAAGATTATATGACGATGCTGAATTCAGAAGAAAAATTATTCTCATTTGGCGAGAGTTCGATTTTCTTAATCAATTCGAGAGAAAATAATCTCGTAAGCGCAAAATTGTCGCAAATAAGTTTAGAGAATCAGTTTTATCTGTCGAATGCCGAATTGTACAAAATATTAGCAAATCCAGATTAATAATTTTCGATGTATAATCGAATAGTTGAAATGGCAGTGATTTAATATGTCGTTCCGCCGGAGCTTTTGAATTTAGGGACGTAGATTTAGTTATAAATATTTCGCTCTTCCAGAGCTGTAAAATGTCCCAGCGGGACGAAATATTTATAGGAATGTATTTTTGATTTATAAAATAGCCCTGTAAGGGCGAAAGATATTGTATGTACACAAAAATAACAGTCAGCTTTGTACCTGTCTGCATTATATTAATTTTTTCAGAATTTGAGTTAAAAAAGCTTTAGATATTTTCTAAAGCTTTTTTTATTTGGCAGAAATCTTTTAAAAAAGCGGTTTCAAATTATAACATGAAACCGCTTTTTAAAAAAGTTAAAAACTTCTTTATTTAAATTTGATAGACTTTCTTATTTTGAAGCCGTGTAATTTAAACTGACGAATTATGAGTTTATTAAAAAAGAGTTTCCTTTTATTCTGTTGCATCATTCTTTCTCAAGTTTTAAAAGCCCAAGACGCTCCTTACACAATGGGATTTATCCCAGCATCTATAAGTGAAGTTGATGTTGCTTTTCCTTTAATAGAAAAATGGAATTTGAGCGGCCAGGCAGATATGCAGCTCGTTACACAAGGCGCTTATACAAACGGAAATCCTTTTGAATACACACAGCGAAAAGTAATACGACCTTGGATTATTTATTCTGGTTTTAAAAATATGAAGCTTTGGTTAGGATATGCACACAATCAGAAATATGCGATAGAAGAAGCGGGGAATTACAAAACTTTAGAAAATAGACTTATCGTAATGGGAACCTATACACAGGAAATGCCTAAAGGGTCTCTTTTTGAGCAAGTGCGTTTTGAAACCAAGTTTTTTGATGACAGAAATGGCAATCATCAAACAGTTCCCAGAATAAGAGCACGTTTTGGAGTTAATCATTATTTGAGACAAAGTAAGGAAAAACCAATTTTTTTGGCCCCAAATATTGGGTATTACACAGAACTCATGCTAAAGTTTGCTTCTAAAGATTATGCCGACGAACATTTTGATATTTTCAGACTATCGGTTTATTATACTGCTGGAATTACCCCGAATATTCATTTTTTGGCAGGCGTAATAGGACAAATGCAGTTGCGTGCAAACGGAACTCAGTTTGACGTTTACTACGGGCCAATGGTTTCATTAAAATATAGCGTAAAACCAAAAGAACGCGAAACATTTGATAGTGTTGATGGGGGTGCAGATTAACCAAATTATTTCTGCCGATTTTAAAAGAGTTTATTTTGCTTAAAACTTATAATATTTAACTTTGGAACGTTATAAGAATAAACAAAATGAAACAAGCGATTATAAATGCTGTCGTACACACAGGAGAAGAAATAATAGAAAACGGAGTTGTAATTGTAGAAAACGGAACTATTATTTCAGTACAAAAAGAAATTCCAAACGATATCAAGACAATTGATTTAAAAGGAAATCACCTTGCGGCAGGATTTATAGATATCCAGATCAATGGCGGAGAAAAGTATTATTTCAGCCAGACACCAAACGAAGAAACCATTCAGGATATTTACGATGCCAGTATGAAATATGGCACAACGCATGTTTTACCTTGTTTAATATCTTCATCAAAAGAAACTATTTTAGAAGGAATTGAAGCGGTTCGCAATTACATGAAAAAGCATCAGAATGGTGTGATCGGAATGCATTTGGAAGGACCATTTTTAAATCCGCAAAGGCGTGGAGCACATAGTATCGATCAGGTTCGAAAACCAACTGACGAAGAACTTCAAGAAATTATCAGCAAAGGAAAAGACGTTATAAAAGTCATTACCATAGCTCCAGAATGTTTTACAGAAAAACAGCTTACTATGCTGATCGAAAGCGGTATTACAATTTCGATCGGACATTCTACTATTACGCATAAAGAAGCCCAGCCTTATTTTGCAAAAGGAATTAATCTAGTTACACACTTGTTTAATGCCATGACACAATTCGGACATCGCGAACCGGGTTTGGTTGGAGCTGTTTTTGAAAACGAAGAAGTCTACGCTCCTGTTATTCTCGATGGAGTGCATTGTGATTATGCAGCAGCAAAAATAGCGTACAAATTAAAACAAGATAAATTCTTCTTAATTAGTGATGCTACCTTTTTAGGGCGTAAAGTGGCTAATTTTAAATGGGATAACTTTGACGCTCATTTGGTTGATGGTTTCTATAGAAATGAGGATGGCAATCTTGCTGGTGCTTCAATCTCAATGACAGAAGCAGTGCAAAATGCCTATAATCATTTGAATGTTTCGGCAGATGAAGCTATAAAAATGGCGACTACAAGAGTAGCTGCTGCAATTGGCATGCAAAATAAAATAGGAAAAATACGTGCAGATTTTCCCGCAAGCTTTGTTGAGTTCAATTCTGATTTAACTGTAATCAAGACATTAGATTTTAGGGAATAGAAACTTTAAAACCTGACCTTTAAGTATAGTAGGTGTTTATAAAAACTTACTTTTAGTATATTTTATATTCATATTTTTCTTGCATTTAACTTGCTTATACAAAGTATATTGATAGTTTTGCACCATATTTAACCCCAAACCTACTTACTTACTGATGAGAAAAAACACTCACTTTTTCGTATTTGCCCTATTGGCAAGTATTATTTTTGGATGTAGTGACGATGGCGAAAACTACAGGCCAAATTACCTGCCAAGTATAGATGCTTCGGCTTTACCAGCAGAAAATAAACCAATGACCATGTTTGAGGATAACGAAAGTCCTTCAAAAATGTATGATAAAACAGATCGTTGGTTTAGAGTAAACGAACCGTTTCAAATTATTCAAAAAGGAAAAGATTCTGTACAAATTTCGCTTTATTCTCCAGTTGGATTGACCGACGTAAAAGTGTATGCAAAATTGCCTAATTACGATAAAAAGTTTTTGCTTTATAGTTTTTCAAAAGTTCCTGCTTTTCACCGTTCTTTTCATAAAATTCCTTTGACAGAGCAAAAAAACGATTATTTGTTAGAAACAGGAAACACTGTAACAATTGATAAAATTGAAGGATTTTCATCTGGAGCAATTGAATTTTCTGTAGAATCAGATGATCCTTTGTTTAAAAAATTCAAAAAAATAAAATCAAATCATTTAGTTCAGTTTCATGACGGATACCATATTAATGAGTTGGGTAAATTTCTTCCTATGAATCCTGCATTGGCAAAAGAAGCAATTACCATGATTATTAATTATTCTTATGCTTTAAGCCATCCTCTGTATTATGACACTTTTACCAATTTTGACAAATACAAACAAGAACAGGCAGCGACAGCAGGAACAGCTATAAACGGCGCATTAAACTGGCACGGAAATGCTGATGATGTAGAGGGTGTTTACGATTATTATTCTAAAGAAGAAATCGAAAAAATATATTGGAATTATCTAGATAAAAGAACCGTTTGGCTGGCAATGGTTGGAGGAGATTCTGCTTGGGGCGGAGGAAATCTGGCATCGCAATGGGAATCGGGTTATGTAACTGGACATTGGGTTGGAGAAATGTCGGTTTGGTCTCACGAATATTCGCATCATATAGGTTTTAACCACAGCAGTAATTTGGCGAATAGCGGCGAAGGCGGAGGTCAGCAGGAAATGCTTACTCATTTTTATAAATACTTAATTTATTTAAATGACCTTCCCTTTACAGATCCAGACGTTTTAAAAACGTATTCAAAAACGGCTTACGTAAAAGGAACTTATAAGAAACCAGTATTTACTGTTAATCCTAAAAATCCATTTTTGCTAAAATATAAAGGCGAAGGAAAATGGAACTAAAATATAAACTACACATGAAACATATTCTGCCCCTAATTTTAGCAATTTGTTTGTTTACAAGTTGCAGTAAAGATGATCCAGCATCTAAAGATTATACCTATTATTATCCGACTGATGAAGCTTCTATTACAAACGTAAATATTCCAGGAAGCACAGACGCATTTGATCCAAAAGGAATCACTATTGCAAATGAGAAATTGTATGTGATTAACGGAAATGTACTAGAGATTTTTAATGCTCTGACTTTAGAACATATTAAAACAATAAAAGAATATAAAAAAGGAAACACAACTATTGCGCTAACAAGTTTAACATCAGTTTCTGTTGATGGTGGGCGTATTTATGTTGGTAGTACAGAATCGAGATTATTTGTTTTTGATGAGATTACAAATGCTGGAATTAGTACTGTTGGAAATGGTCAATGGTGGCAGACTTTTGTTCACGTTTTTGGCGTTGTAGCAAAAGACGGATTGGTGTTTGTAAAAGAAAAAGAAAAGAGCATAAAAGTTCTTGACGCTACTCAAATTACAGAAACAAGCGATTGGAATTTAAAGCCTATTGCCAAATTAAATACCTTAAACGGATATACAGAAGTATATTCATTGGATGTTTTTGATGGAAATTTGGTTGTAGGAGGAAGAGATGCAAAAAGCTATTTATACTATAATATTGCCAATATTAAAGCCAATGCTGCAGCTTCGTTAACCACTCCTATTGAGCCAGAAAAAGTGCAATTTGTAGACATAAAACCAGTTGCAGTATCTTTTAGCAAAGATTGGGCAGTTACTTCAGAAAATGTTGGAAGTGCCTCTTATTTAAAATTATATCCCAAAGACGAGTTCATTAAAAAGAATTATAAAGCGGCTTTAAGCGTTTCTGATATTCTAGGGCAAAATGCTTTTGGAACTATTGTTGGAACAGCACAACTTAACGATCGTATTTTCTTATCTGATAATACCAATAAAAAAATCAGAGTAATAAAATTGAATAAGTCGGTAATTGCAGAACAGAACAACTAGTTTTTTTAAAATTCCAATACTTGAAATTTCAAATTCCAAAGAATAAAAATTCCAAATTCCAATTCCGAAGTGTCGGGTAAATTGGAATTTGGATTTTTTTGAATTGAAATAAAATTTGGATTTTGGAATTTCGATTCTCAAGATTGGAATTTGGAATTTGGAATTTCTAAAATTGGAATTTAAAACTAAGATTGGAATTTGGAATTTCAAAAATTTGGAATTTCAAAAAAAAAGCCTACTAGATTGATAGGGCAATAAAAGTTTTGACAATTTATAGCTTAAAATTGAAAATAACTATTTAAATTTGCACTCGCTATGAAGAAACAGAACCAGAAAATGAATAATTATTATCGTCGCAGTATGATGTGCTGTGGTGCTGTTATGGTGTTTATTGATCTGGCTTAATATATAAAATGATAAAATTTATTTCGAAAACGCCTTTCAACTCATTAATGGAAGGCTTTTTTGTTTTTTAAACTGTAAAGAATGATTGAATTAAAAAATGTAACCAAAACTTTTCATCAGAAAGACAGAATTGTAGCTGCTTTGTCTGATGTTTCTCTAAGGGTCCCTCAGGGGAAAATTTTTGGTGTAATTGGAACTTCCGGAGCAGGAAAAAGTACTTTGATTCGCTGCGTGAATTTGTTGGAAAGACCAACTTCTGGCGAAATTATCGTTGACGGAAAAGCTTTGATGCAGTTGTCAAATGCGGAATTGGCGATTGAAAGAAGACAAATCGGAATGATTTTTCAACATTTCAATTTACTTTCTTCGAGAACGGTTTTCGAAAATGTGGCTTTTCCGCTAGAATTGGCTGGAACGCCAAAAACGGAAATCAAAACACGCGTTTTAGAATTATTGCAATTAGTCGGATTGGCAGAAAAAGCCAATGATTATCCAGCAAGTCTTTCGGGAGGACAAAAACAAAGAGTTGCCATTGCAAGAACTTTGGCTAATAATCCGAAAGTTTTACTGTGCGATGAAGCGACAAGCGCGCTTGATCCTGCAACAACGAGATCGATTTTAAATTTACTGAAAGACATTAATAAACGTCTTAATATTACGGTTTTGCTGATCACGCACCAAATGGAAGTGGTAAAATCGATTTGCGATGAAGTAGCGGTAATCAGTCACGGAAAATTAATCGAGCAGGGAAGTGTGGGCGAAATCTTTGCAGACCCAAAACATGAATTAACAAGAGAATTTATTTCTTCTTCGCTTCATATCGAAGTTCCATCTGTTTATCAGGATAAATTGCAAAAAGAAGACAACGGAAATCTGAATCCGTTATTAAAACTGGAAATGACAGGAAAATCGGTTAACGAGCCTGTTATCTCAGAAGTTTCAAGACTTTTTGATACCGATTTTAAAATTGTTAGCGCGCAAATGGATCAGGCTGGCGAAGTGAATTTTGGTGTAATGCTGATTGAACTTTCAGGGAAACGCGAAAATTACGACGCAGCAATTCAATATTTTAATTCAAAACATATTAAAACAGAAATTATAGGTTATGTCTGATTCTCTTATAGATTTATTGTTAAAAGGAACATGGGAAACCATTGTTATGACTTTTGTATCGGGCTTTTTCGGGTTTTTGTTAGGACTTCCAACAGGAATTTTATTATTCTTAACTCGTAAAAACCAGATTCTGGAACAGCCGGTTTTAAACAGAACATTATCAGTTGTGGTAAACGTTTTTCGTTCTATTCCATTCATTATTTTAATCGTTTGGATGATTCCGTTTACACGTGCTATTGTCGGAACTTCTATTGGTGTGAGTGCCGCTTTGGTTCCGTTAAGTATTGGTGCAGCACCGTTTATTGCCCGTTTGGTAGAAAATAGTTTGCTAGGTCTTCCGTCGGGATTAATCGAAGCAGCAAGAGCTTTGGGAGCAACTCCTTTGCAAATTGTGTACAAAGTATTACTGCCAGAAGCTTTGCCTTCTTTAATCAATGCAGCATCAATAACTTTAATTACTCTTGTCGGATATTCTGCAATGGGAGGAGCTGTTGGAGCAGGTGGTTTAGGACAAGTTGGATATCAATACGGTTATATTGGTTATGATGCCGTAACAATGAACTCAGTTTTGGCTTTATTGGTTATTCTGGTATTCGTAATTCAGTTTGCTGGAGACAGATTATCAAAACGATTCGATCATAGATAATCCTCAATTAACAATTTATAATTAACAATTTACAATTAGAAATATATGAAACTTAATATTTTAAAAACGGCTGGAGTTTTGGCTTTGGCGCTTGTTTTATCCAATTGCGGAAACAAAAAAAATAACGATCCTCATTTTATAAAAGTAGGTGTGGCTTCTGGTCCAGAACTAAAAGTGGCGGAAGCGGCTAAAAAAGTAGCTAAAGAAAAATACGGATTGGAAGTAGAACTAGTTTCTTTCAACGATTACGTGATTCCAAATGAAGCTTTAAGCCAAGGTGATATCGATGCGAATGCGTTTCAGCACAAACCTTATTTAGACGAGCAATCGAAACAAAGAGGTTACAAATTAGCCATTATCGGAAATACATTCGTATATCCGATTGCTGGGTATTCTAAAAAAACAAAAAGCCTTTCTGAATTGAAAAACGAAAGCACAATTATTATCCCAAATGATCCAACAAACGGAGGGCGTTCTTTGTTGCTTCTACAGAAAAATGGATTATTGAAGTTGAAAGATGGTGTTGGTTTATTGCCAAAAGTAACAGACATTGTGAGTAATCCTAAAAACTTAAAAATCTTAGAATTAGAAGCACCTCAATTGCCTCGTGCCTTAGACGACCAAAACGTGTCTATTGCGATCATTAACAATACTTTTGCTTCTGCAGCAGGATTGGTTCCATCTCGTGATGCTTTGTTTGTTGAAGACAAAGATTCTCCTTATGTAAATTTGGTGGTAAGCCGCGAAGACAATAAAAACGAAGAAAAAGTAAAACAGTTTTTACAGGCTTTTCAATCTCCAGAAGTAGAAAAAGCTGCTGAACAAGAATTTAAAGGAGGAGCAGTTAAAGGCTGGTAATTTTTTTAAGTTAAAAGTTAAAAGTTATGAGTTAGGAGTTAGGAGTTATGAGTTAGAAGTGTTGCCTAACTTATAATTCATAACTCATTTTTTTTGTACTATACGTACATTTATTCAAACATAGCCCGTGGTTTCAACCACGGGAATACGCGGTTAGTATTAACCCTTTAACCCTTAACAATTATATAAAACAATCTGTTGATTTTGTAAGGTTTACGTTTTTTTATTGAGTTAAATTAGAGTTCAATTTTTAAAACAAAAATTATGAGATCGATTTGGACAGGTTCGGTAAGTTTTGGATTGATTAACATTCCGATAAAAATGTTTTCGGCAGTGCAGGAAAGCACTCTGGATATGGATATGCTGGATGCGAAAGATCATGCCAATATCAAATTTAAACGTGTTAATGAAAATACGGGCAAAGAAGTAGATTACGCCAATATAGTAAAAGGATATAATTTGGATGGCAAATATATTATTCTGGAAGATTCTGATTTTGAAGCTGCAGACGCTATTAAAACCAAAACAATCGATATTGAAAGTTTTGCTTTCGAAAAAGAAATCCAAAGTATTTATTACGAACAGCCGTATTATCTAGAACCCGATAAAGGTGCCATGAATGCCTACGGATTGCTTCGCGATGCACTTGAAGCTTCAGGAAAAGTGGGTATTACAAGATTTGTACTTCGAAATAAAGAAAGTCTGGCAATTCTAAAACCGTACAAAAATGTCATTGTTTTAAACCGAATTCGATTTGAACAGGAGATTAGAAGTACAGCTGAATTAAAACTGCCGCCAATGTCTAAAAAATCGACAAAAGAAATGGACATGGCCGAAAAACTAATCGATCAGCTAACGGAGAAATTTGATATTTCTGGTTTTAAAGATGAATATACCGCCAAGCTTTTGGATATCATTAAAAAGAAAGCCAAAGGAAAACCTCAAAAAGCAGCTCCAAAACTAAAAGTCGTGCACAAACAAAGCGACGATTTAATGGAAATGCTGAAAGCCAGTCTTGAAAACAAAAAGAAAAAATCGTCTTAACTGTTTTGACTATTTTCCAGTTTGTGAATAATCTTTTTAATATTGGCGCCTTTCGATAAAACGGGTTTCCATAAATCGCCTTTTTTCTCAAAACGATTTAATACATTTTTGATGGTAAATTGCGACGGATGCAGTTTTTCAGTCACTTCACTCCATTCTAAAGGCGTAGAAACCGTTGCGCCAAGTTTTGGACGAACAGAATACGGCGCTGCCAAAGTTTGTCCGCGTCGGTTTTGTAAAAAATCGATGTACAGTTTATTTTTCCTTTTTTTGATGCTTCTGTCAATCGAAGTAATATCGGGCAGTCTGGAATGTACTTCTTTGGCAATTAGTTCGGCTAAAATTTTAATCGAATCATAATCGTATTGCGCGCCAAGCGGAATGTAAATATGAAGTCCCGAAGCACCCGAAGTTTTGCATAAACATTCGGTTTCCAATTCGTCTAAAACTTCTTTTACAACCAAAGCAGTTTGAACCACTAGTTTAAAGTCGTCTTTTGCGGGATCTAAATCAATTACGAGCCAATCTGGATTCTGAATATGTTTGATGGTAGAATTCCACGGATTCATTTCGATACAGCCTAAATTGGCCATATAGAGTAGTGTTTCTTTATTATTGCAAATAAGATAATCAATGTTGGCATTGTTGGATTCTGAGAAGATTTTCTTGGTTTTAAGCCATTTCGGAATTTTATCGACATCAACATCTTTCTGATAAAAACTAGGAGAATCAATTCCGTTCGGGAAACGGTTCATCGATTCTGGCCGATCTTTTAAATACGGCAAAATCAGTTCCGAAACTTCATTGTAATATTGCACAATATCACCTTTAGTAATGCCATCTTTTGGAAAGTAAACTTTATTCTGATTGGTGAGATGTAAGGTCGTTTTACCAATTTTTAAATCGTAATCGTTCTCAGTTTTGTGTTTGTTTGATTTTTCCATTTCAATTAAATTAGAACTCCCATTAACATCGTTTTCCAAATTGATATTGCCATTGATATTGTCATTGATATTGCCATTAAAATTAACTTCTGTAGCTTTTTTGTCTACTCTTATTCCAAGATAAACAGGATGTCGCAAATGCTGATCCTGCGTCCATTCGGAAAATTTTACCTGACAAACGACTTTTGGTTTCAACCATTGTATATGATCGCGCAAAGAGATTTTTTCGTCAAGCGGAGATTTTTCTATAAAGTAAGGCTCAAGTTGAGTGTATAAATCTTTCAGTACAGCTTCGGTAAAACCTGTTCCGCATTTGCCAATATATTGCAGTTTTTTACCGTGATATTGACCTAAAAGAAGCGCACCAAAATATTTTCTCGAATTTTTAGGTTCGGTGATTCCGATAATTATGGCTTCTTCTTCGTTTGCTGTTTTTATTTTAAGCCAGTTTGTACTTCTTCTGTTTGCTGTATAAGTGCTATCGGCTCTTTTGGCAATTATGCCTTCCGTTTTATCTTTAACCGCTTTTTCAAATTGTTTTATTCCGTCGCCAACGGTATGTTCAGAATAAAAAACATTCGAAAAAGGATATTTATTGAAGAGAATTTTCAGCAGTTCTTTTCGTTCCAAAAGCGATAATTCAGTAATCAGATTTCCATCCAAATTCAATAAATCAAAGACGTAATATTTGAGATTCCCAATTCCGGTTTTCATGTAATTTTGAAGCAGTTGAAAATCGGCTTTGCCAGCATCATTTTCAACCACAACTTCGCCATCCAAAACTACGTTATGATCTATTTGTTGTAATTCTTCGGCGATTGGTTTGAAGTTATCAGTAAATGAAAGCTGATTTCTGCTGAATAAATCTACCTGCTGATCATTAATAACGGCAATCGTCCTGTAGCCATCGTATTTATTTTCGAAAACCCATTCATCATCATCAAATGGCTTTTCGCGTAAAGTGGCAAGCATCGGTTTTATAAACTCAGCTATTTCAATTTTCGGATTAGACTTTTTTTTTGCCGTTTTCTTCTCAACTGTTTTTTCTTCTTTTTTTGAAGCCAGTTTTTCAGATTTTTTTATAAGCTGTTCCAAACTTCTTTTAGAAATAACCGATTTATTTTTTTCTAAAATATCTTCAGTAGAAGCATACTTGTCATTTTTCTTGATTAATAGCCAGGCATTTTCTTGTTTGCCGTGAAGTTTAACCAACGAAAATTCGCCTTTGAGTTTTTTTCCTTTTAAAACAAAACTCAAACGCCCTTTTTCTAAATCGCTTAATAATTGTTTTTCGTCGGAAGCTGTTTTTTCATCTGAAGTATACGTTCCATTATCCCAAACAATCACATTTCCAGCGCCGTAGTTTCCTTCTGGAATTGTACCTTCAAAATCCTTGTAACTGTAGGGATGATCTTCTACCATCATTGCGAGACGTTTTACTTCAGGATCCATTGACGGACCTTTTGGCACTGCCCAGCTTTTTAGAACACCATCCATTTCCAGCCTGAAATCATAATGAAGATGCGATGCGGCATGTTTCTGCACGACAAAAATCAGTTCGTTTGCCGATTTTTCCACTATTCCTTTTGGTTCGCGGGTTTGTTTAAAATCTCTCTTTTGATTGTATTTAGACAGTGACATAAGCTTTCAGAAGTATTAAAGCGTAAGTAAAATATAGTAAAGCGCCGTTGCTGTGAAGGCAAAAATAATATGGGCAAAGAACAGCTGAATATAATAACCTTTAAAATCAATTGGGGGTTGATGATTGGTCATTTTAAATATAATAATCCAGCTGAGTATGCCAATTACACCACTGATAACTCCTAATATAAGAGCACTTAGTGGAGAAATTGGTAAAATATCCTTCACCCATACTATATGATATCCCATAACAAATAGAAAACCAATAATGTAATGTATCAGCCATCCTAAAATTTTTCTAGATTTTTCGGAGAGATTGATATTTGTTTTTTTTAAAGCAAAACTCAATAAAACAGGTTCTTTATACAATTCTCTAAAGTTTTTTGACATAACATAACTAAACCAAGTCATGGCTGATGTCGCCCCAATAGTAATTAATAGTAATTGTATAGTGATGTAGATCATAAAAAAACCTTTTTGAATTAAACTCTATTTCAAAGTTACTTTTAAAAAGGTTTTTCCTGTTATAGGATTAAAATTCGTAATTATATAATTATCAGTGTTCTATACCTAGTTTAATGTGTGATTATTTCAAGACATTCGCTCAAAATAGAAACTGCTTTTACCATTTCTTCCTTTTCCAAATTCCCAAATCCTAAACGTGTGGCAGTAAGATTTTTGGTTTGATATAAAATAGTCTTTGGCAGAAATAAACCCTGTTTGGAACATTCTTTTTGAAACTGAACCAGATTAAAATGATCGAGCCATTCGACCCAAATTGCCAATCCTCTTGGTGGCACTTTGAATTTGATTTTGCCTTTGAGTTTTTCATTTAGAATTGAGACAAAATAATCGCGTCGTTCTTTGTAGATTTTTTTATTTTTTTTAGAAAGTCGGTGCACTTCGCCTTCGGTAATCCATTCGGTAAGAACCTGTTCTTTTATAACATCAATTCTTGGTTCAAGAATGTTTTGATGCTTTTCGAGTTCTTTGATAAATTCGGCAGTCGCGGCCACAAAGCCATAACTGAATCCTGATGGCAATGATTTTCCGAAAGAACCGATATAAACTACTTTCTGATTGGAATCAAAAGCGGCTAATGGCAAAACAGGATTATTATCGTAATGAAACTCAAAATCGTAATCGTCTTCCAAAATCACAAATCCGTATTGATTGGCCAATTCCAAAACTTCGATTCTTTTTTTAGCGCTAAGCGAAATAGTCGTGGGATAATGATAATTGGATGTTAAGTATAAAACTCTGATTTTTGTTGTTTCGCAAATTTCTTTTAAACGTTTGGTGTCAATTCCGTCATCATTCACTGGAATAGAAATTATTTGTGCTCCAGTATTGGTCAGCGTCATGTTTGACATATAATATCCTGGTGAAGCTACAACGACCTTATCGCCTGGAGTAATAAGTACTTTTGTAACCAAATACAAAGCAATTTCGTGACTGCTTGTCGTAAGAAGATTTGAAGTTGAAATACGAATGCCTCGAGTAAGATTGAGATAATTAGAAAAATGAGTTTTAAAATTCGAATGCGAACGCAATTCTATCTGCTCGTAGGTTTTAGATGTTTTTCGTCTTTTTAGTTTTGAAACGTATAATCTCGCCAGAACATCGGTTTGAACTAATCTTAAATCTGGCATTCCGTCATTAAATTGATGTGGCAGATTACTGATTTCTATTGGACTTTCAAGAATAGTCGAACGCTGAAAACTAAAGCCAATATTATCTTGAGATACATTTTGTTCTTTCGAAATAGTAAAGTCGGCTTTGTTTTTTTGTTTTTGCTGAGATAAAATAAAAGTTCCTTTGTTCGGAAGTGTTTCAATCCAGCCTTGTGATTCTAAATCTTGAAAGGCTTTGATTAAAGTGTTTCGGTTAACAGAAAGCACTTTACATAAAATTCTGGTACCGGGAAGTTTGGTGCCTTCGGGAAGAAAACCCGTTTGTATGGCTTTGATAAACTCAAAAACAAGTTGCAGATAAATAGCAGTGCTTTCTTCTGGTTTAAGCTGAATAAAGCTTTTAAAAGGAATTTCAACTGGACTATCCATAATTTATAAACTGACACTTTTTATTAGTACGGCAAGATACTGCTTTTCTAAAAATTTTAGAAAAAAAGAAAAGTGATCTTACCTAAATAAGTGCTAGAACGATGACCAAATCAAACTATTAAGTCCGGCTGAAATATTTTTATTTTAATGAATAAAATGGAATTAACCCATTGGCTGAAATTAATCAAGCATTTAAGTGCGTCACTTTCTTCTGCGAAGTTTATGCTAATTACGGCGATTATATATCCTCAAAAACAATTCATTCCGTAGGAATGTTTCATCGGTAGAATTAAATTTGAATTGCGGTTATACGTTCCGTAGGAACGTTTGGTTGGTAAAACAGAACGCTGTTATATAAAATCGAACACCATGCAAAATGACATATTCTTTTTCTACCGACCAGATATTCCTACGGAATATTAAATTGTAACTGGTTGTGGTAATTCATTATAATCTTAATTACACTTTAAAAATCAACTTCTTTTTGTAGAAAATCCATAAGATCAACGACCAGAAAACAGCGTATGATAAAGCATAAGCGAGTGATGCATTTAGTGGGTTTTCAAAACAAGGAACTATTCCGTGATTATAGATGTACGCTTGAAGTCCAATTTCTTCTCCAGCTTTTTCAGGGTCGGCTACTTTTATGCCACTTAAAACTCTCGGAATTATTCCAGAAAAGAAAAATACAATCATCGGGTTTACACCCCAGATTAGGAATAATTTTGTCCATTTATGTCCTTTAATATCAATGATATAATACAAAAGTGTTAAACATAGCGTTGCAATTCCGGCTGTATATAAAACATAAGAACTTGTCCAAAGCGATTTGTTAATAGGGAAGAAGATGTTCCAAATTAAACCTCCAATTACTAAAGCAGTTCCTGCAATGGCAGTCTTTTTTACGATTTCCATTTTATCAACAGATAAATTTAATAGCTGGCCTATGTACATTCCTAAAATTCCAGTTCCAATGGCTGGCAAAGTGCTTAAGATTCCTTCAGGATCCCAAGTCTTAGATGAAGCCCATAAATGTCCGTTTAAAAGGGTATCGTCTATCCAAGCAGCCAAATTGGTGCCTTTGTCGAAATTGGCAGGACCAAAACCGGGAACGGGAACAAAAGCCATTACAAGCCAATATCCAACTAAAAGTCCTGCTAAAACTAAAAGCTGTGTTTTTAAATTAGTCTTTAAATACAAAATAGAAGTAAAGAAATACACAATGGCAATTCGCTGTAAAACGCCTGGAATTCTCGTGTCTTCAAAATGTTCAAGTCCGCTAAATGATAATGAAATAATAATTAGAAACACACCAATGGCAAGAATGGTTTTGACTTTCATTGAAAAGTTTCCTAAAAGGGCATACGCAACCGCAAAAGCAATTATTAATCGCAATCCTAATAACGGAATTCCTTCTAAACCAAATAAATGAATTCTGCTGAAAACGCTTAAAAATAATCCTAAACAGAAAATTCGAAGCGAACGCACTAAAATTTTATTGAAAACACTTCCGTCAAAATATTTTACAGGCATTGCAAACGGAATCGCCGTTCCCATAATAAAAACAAAAAACGGGAAAACTAAGTCAGTAGGCGTACAGCCATGCCATTCAGCATGTTCTAAAGGCGGGTAAATAGATGACCAGCTTCCCGGATTATTGACAATCGTCATTAAGAGAATGGTAAATCCTCTAAAGACATCAAGTGAGGTTAAACGTTCTTTTGTCATTGGGTTGATATTTTAGATAGGTTAGAATTTTAGATTTTAGAATTTAGATTTTAGAATTTAGATTTTAGAATATAGAATATAGAATATAGATTTTGGGATTTGGAATTTAAAATTTGGAATTTTTATTTCATTATCGCGTCTTGAATGATCTGTTGAATTTCTTCTCTGATTTTTCCTTTGGCTAATTTATTTTCGTCATTTACTACTTCTGGATACGTTCTATTGGATAGAAAAACATACACAATTTCGGTTTCTGGATCTGCCCAAGCCATGTTTCCTGTAAAACCGGTGTGGCCGAAACTTGCTTCAGAAACACAGTCGCAGGTTGGTCCGCCTTTGTGTACTCTTTTATCAAATCCTAGTCCGCGAAGAACGCCTTGATCTTTGTAATAGCACGTATTAAAAGCATCAAAAGTCTGTGGAGAAAAATATTGAATACCGCCATAATTTCCTTTCTGCAGATAAAGCTGCATCATTTTGGCAACATCCATGGCATTAGAAAAAATTCCTGCATGACCTGCAACTCCGCCTTCCATTGCCGCGGCCATGTCGTGTACATAACCTTGAATGACTTGATGTCTGAAATAGTTATCAATTTCAGTTGGAGCAATATTGCTTTTGTTAAATTTATCTAGCGGATTATAAAGCGTATTAGTCATTCCTAGAGTGCTGTAGAAATTTTCTTGACTCAGCTCTTCTAATTTTTTATGTGTTTTTCTTTCTAAATATTCTTTTAAAATGATAAAAGTAAAGTCGCTGTATTTGTATTCTTTTTTCAAAGCCACAGGACTTTCAGCAATGATTTTCATAATCGTATCATGATAATCGTTTCGGATATAAAGATTGTCAGCTACTTTTGTTGTAAAACCGTTTTCGGCTGCTTTTCGATAGTATTTTTCAGAAGGCTGAATGTTGCTGTCTAATGTCGCTTTGTAAAACGGAATCCAAGCCTGAAGTCCTGCGTAATGATTCAGCAAATCTTTGAAAGTGATGTTTTCTTTGTTTGTTTTGGCAAAAAAAGGCAGCATGTCTTTCAGTTTGGTATCCAATTCTACTTTATTTTTGTCATACAATTGCATCACATTCGGCAATGTTGAAATCATTTTTGAAATCGAAGCCACATCGTATAAATCTGAATCGGTTACTTTTTTTCCGTTATCATAAGTTTGTGCTCCGTACGATTTCTGAAAAATAACATTTCCTTTTCTAGCCACCAAAACTTGCATTCCAGGCGCCATTTTTTCGTCAATAGCTTTTTGTGCCACAGCATCAATTTTGGATAGAATTGCCGGATTCATATTTACATTTTCTGGAGCTGTAAAAGCAAGACGATTTAGTTTTTCGGTTGTCAAACCATCATTTACATGGAAAGCATCATTGATAGAAACAGGTAGTTTTCCTTTGGCTTCAATAGCACCAAAAAGCAATCCTGCCGAAACCACCTGACTAATATCTGAGTTTTGATACGAAACCACCAATCCTTCAATATCATCAAAATTGTTGATTGATAATAGCGAGTATGGTTTTGCAAAAATGTCCAAAATCACTTTGTTGTGTTTTGCAATTTCTTTCAGCCAAAGCATTTCTTGTAATGTGAATTCTTGTTTTTCCCAAGCTTTGTTTACTTTATGATAGCTGATAATAACCTTGTCAAATTTTTTCAATTCTTTATTCAGACTGTCAAGATTGGTGTCTTTGACTTCTGTAATTTCAGTATATTTTTTTAGCGTAGAAATAAAAGCGCTGTTCGTGTCTTCACCCAATTTTATATAAGCGATTTTTTCGCTTAAATCTTTTATAGGAAGAATTTCTTTTTCGTTTTTTAAAACCGTAATAGCATTTTCATATAGTTTATAATGCAAAGCATCATTTTGCGACGGATTCAAATCATTATACAAATTATTTAAATCAATCGGTTTGTATTTGTTCAGTCCTGCTTTGTATTTAAAATGAAGAATTTTTTTAACCGAATGTGCCAATCGTTCTTCAGTAATTACTTGCGTATTGTAAGCCTCTTCCAATTTCTGAAAAGCAACTGGTACATTTTCTGGACAAAGTAAAATATCGTTTCCTGCTAAAATAACAGCGATTTCTAGATCTCCAGGACCTTTAAAATTGGCTGCGCCTTTCATTGCCAAACCGTCTGTAAAAATTAAGCCATTAAAACCTAATTCTTTTTGAAGCAAATTGGTAACCACATTATAAGAAGCCGAGGAAGGACAATTTGGCTGTGATTCTAAGCTTGGAATATTAAGATGCGCGACCATTACAGAAGCCAGACCTTCGTCGAATAATTTTTTGTATGGATATAGTTCGACCAATTCCATACGTTCTTTAGAAAAATTAACGGTAGGCAAGGCGTGGTGCGAATCGGTTGAAGTATCTCCATGTCCAGGAAAGTGTTTTCCGGTACAGAAAACGCCATTTCCTTGTATTCCTTTCATTAAGGCAAGAGCTTTTTCGGTTACATTAACTTTATCTTCGCCAAAAGAACGGTTTCCGATAATTGGATTTTTCGGATTGGTATTAATATCTAAAACAGGAGCAAAGTTAAAATGAACGCCGATTCGTTTGTTTTCGGCTGCCATATTTCTTCCCACATTTTCAATTAAACTTAAATCCTGAATAGCGCCCAAAGTCATATTCCAAGGATAACGATACGTTGAATCTAATCGCATGGCTAATCCCCATTCGGCATCGATTCCGATCATCAAAGGAATTTTAGCTTTCGATTGATATAAGTTGGTCAATTTCGCCTGACGAACTGGCCCGCCTTGAAAGAAAATAACGTTTCCTATTTTATAATCTTCTATCAGTTTGCTGATCTGGTTAACATGTACAGAATCTTTATTGGAATAGGCCGAAACCATAAACAATTGCCCGATTTTTTCCTGTACGGTCATTTTACTGTAAATGCTGTCAACCCAAGCCGTTTCTTTATCAGAATCTTTAAAGAAGTTTTTTTTCTCTGAAGTATTTTTGGGTATGTAAACAACAGTGTCTTGTAAAGGAATATCCTTTTTATCATCTGTTGCGCCATTATTTTTTTTGGATGCGCAATTGGTAATTAAAAATATAAAAGCGGCGTATAAACTAATTTTTATGAAGGAGTTTTTCATATAATTTTTTTTAAAAATCAATTTGAGTTTAAGTGCATTAAACTCAAATTGATTCATCAATAGTATTAAGCTGAATTAGAAACTTATTTCTTTCTCACTGCGCGAACTGGTAACAAACAATCCTAAATAAGTAATTAATCCGTTTAGTATAATTAATTCATTATCAAAAACATATCCTGAAAATAAAACTTTAGAATATTCATTGATGAAATAAGTAAACAATGGAGAAAGCAAACAGATAAATGGAACCAGTTTGTCGTTTACATGTCTTGATTTTTGGAACAAACCAAAAGCATATAACCCTAATAATGGACCGTAAGTGTAAGAGGCAACTTTAAAGATCATACCCACTACAGAACTGTCGTTAATTGAGTTGAAAATTAGGATGATAAAAAAGATTAAAATAGAAAAACTGATATGCACTAAATGTCTAATTTTTACAGTGTTTTTCTTATGGCTGTTTTCTGCTTTGTCCATACCTAAAAAGTCAACACAAAATGAAGTTGTTAAGGCTGTTAGGGCAGAATCTGTAGTAGCAAAAGTGGCAGCAATAATTCCCAATAAAAATACTATTGCAGGAATTAGCGCTAAGTGATTTAAAGCAATTTCAGGGAAAAGCAAATCGGTTCTTGGTTTTCCGGTAACTAAATCGGTTGGAACAGCAATTCCGTTTTTGTTTGCATAGATGTATAAAAGTGCTCCAACGCTCAAAAAGAAAATATTAATGATAACAAAGATTCCTGTAAAAGTGAACATGTTTTTTTGTGCTTCGCCAATGTTTTTACAGCTTAAGTTTTTTTGCATTAAATCCTGATCCAAACCTGTCATAGCAATGGTTACGAACATTCCACCCAGAATTTGTTTTATGAAATGGAATTTACTTCCAAAGAAATCATCAAAGAAAAAGATTTTAGAATAATTACTGTTTTTTACTTCTTCAAATGCGCTAATGGCACTCAAATCCATACGATCGCAAATGAAATAAATCGTAAGAAAAACAGAAGTTACAAGGAAAAAGGTTTGTAAAGTATCGGTAATAATAATCGTTTTTAATCCGCCTTTATAGGTATAAGAAAAGATAAGCAACAGCGAAATTAAAATCGTAAACGCAAAAGGAACATGATAAAAATCGAATACAAAACGCTGTAAAACGATCACGACCAAATACAATCTGAAAGCAGAACTTATTGTGCGGCTAATTAAGAAAATAGAAGCGGCTGTTTTATAGCTGAAAAAGCCCATTCTTTGCTCGATGTAACCGTAAATTGAAGTCAGATTCATTCTGTAATACAGTGGCAGCAAGAGTTTGGTAATGACAATAAATCCAAGAGCATTTCCTAATACAAACTGAAAATATTTAAATTGTTCACCACTTGGCGCGCCAACTTCTCCAGGAACAGAAATAAAGGTTACTCCAGAAAGAGCCGTTCCAATCATTCCGAAAGCAACTAAATACCATTTTGAATTTTTATTGGCAGTAAAAAAAGCTTCATTTCCGCTGTCTTTTCTGCTGACTCTGTGCGATATATAGAATAATGTTCCGAAATAAATGATAATAAGGAGAAGGATGGTACTTGGTGTCATTTTATAGTTTTGGTGTTTTTTTGGTTTTTATAAATAATTCAAATCAAGAAGATTTTTTAATTGACCTAACAGATTTTACTCTGTTAGGTCGGTGTTAAAAACTCCAAAAAATGAATTTATTCAGCTTTTGAATTTGTATAAATCTATAAAAAGATTTTGATAGTGTGGTTTTAGTTTTCCTGATTTTTGTTGTGAGCTGAAAGTACAGCTCTAACGCTTTTATGTGTGTGGAGTAATTCTTCGGCAACATCATATTCAATGCCAAGTTCTTCCATAATCATTTTGATGCCGCGTTTTACCAATTTTTCATTAGACAGCTGCATGTCAACCATTTTGTTGCCTTTTACTTTTCCTAATTTGATCATTACCGAAGTAGAAATCATATTCAAAGTTAATTTTTGAGCCGTTCCAGCTTTCATTCTCGTACTTCCTGTTAAGAATTCAGGGCCTACGATTAATTCAATTGGATAATCAGCTTCTTGAGCGATAAGTCCGTTGCTGATGCAAGAAATACTTCCTGTTTTAATATTGTGTTCTTTAGCTTTTTTAAGCGCTCCTAAAACGTATGGCGTATTACCAGAAGCAGCAATTCCGATAATCATATCTAAACTTGAAATTTCAAACTTAGCCAAATCTTTCCATGCTTGTTCGGTGTCATCTTCTGCATTTTCTACCGCTTTTCTAATGGCAGTGTCTCCACCGGCAATGATTCCGATAATCATATCATGCGGAACACCAAAAGTTGGCGGACATTCAGATGCATCTAAAATTCCGATTCTCCCAGAAGTTCCAGCTCCGATATAAAATAATCTTCCGCCCAATTGCATTTTTTTTACAATGGCCTTAACCAGTTTTTCTATTTTAGGAATCTGCTCTTCAATAATATGCGGAACTTTTTTGTCTTCTGTATTAATGTTTGTAAGAAGTTCTTTCACGCTCATTTGATCCAAGTCTTTGTACAAAGATTCTTGTTCAGTTTCAGGATTTTTATTTTTCATTTTTCTTTTTTTTGATTGTTGAAACCGAGATTTTTCTACTATCAGGCTTCTCTATTTTACATTAATAGTTTGATATTTTTATTAGAATAGAATTTAATTTTTAAAACATAGAAACACAGGTTTTGATTTTTGTTTAAAAAGGTAACCAATCTTTAAAAAGCAAACCAAAGAGAACTACATTTCTGCATAGCAATATATATGTGTGTGTTTATGCTAATGAAACGCTTTTGTGTAAGTCTATCAAAGTCTATGTTTCTATTGTTTAAAAAATTAAGTCTAAAGGAACTGAATTAGAAATATTATTTATAAATCAGGTATTTTGTTCGCATTTTTTTGAAAGCTTCTAGATCTTTCTGCCAAGTCTTTCTTATCTCTTTTTCAGAAGCACCGCTTTCAATTTGCTGCTGTAGTTTTTTTGTTCCAGCCAGTTTGGTAAAAAATGCGTTAAAGAATTTTGTTTTATCGCTGGTATTCTGGTATGCTTTAATAAGCCATTTCAATTCTAATTGTTTCAATTTGGGATATGCAGTCAAATCTTCTCCAAAACATTCTTTTCCGTTGTATAAAGGATCTTTTGCGCCAAAATTGGGTTTTGGAGTAAAACTGAAATTGGTTTTGGTTAAATATGGAGAACCGTAGATTTGAAATTGTTTCTCAGTTCCGCGTCCCATACTTACGTTTGTTCCTTCAAAAAGACATAGACTTGCGTATAAATTTATAGACTGGTCATTTGGTAAATTCGGAGATGGTTTTACCAATAAACTATATGGCATTGTTCTGCTGTAATCTACACAAGGAATAACGGTTAGTTTACATTGAGCGTCATCTTTTAGCCATTTCTCTCCATTTACCATTTGAGCATATTCACCAATTGTCATTCCGTGAAGGAGCGGAATAGGGTGCATGCCGACGAAACTTGTAAATTCTTTTTCTAAAAGCGGTCCGTCAACAATAGAACCATTTGGATTTGGACGATCAAAAACAATAAGCTGAATATTGTTCTCTGCACAAGCTTCCATTACATAATGCAAAGAAGAAATGTAGGTATAGAATCTTGCTCCTACATCTTGCAAGTCAAAAATCATCACATCAATTCCAGATAACTGCGCTGGTTTTGGTTTTTTGTTGTCGCCATAAAGTGAAATAATCGGAAGACCTGTTTTCGGATCTTTTCCATCCACGATATGTTCACCGGCATCGGCTGTTCCTCTAAATCCGTGCTCGGGAGCGAAAATAGTCTGAACAGCAATTTTTTTCTCCAATAGAAAATCAACCACATGCGTTTTATTAGATAAAATTCCGGTCTGGTTGGTTACAATTCCAACTTTTTTATCTTTTAAAAGCGGTAAGTATTTTTCGTAGTTGTCTGCACCTGTTTTTATAACAGCGTTATTAATTTTTGCTGAAATAACGTTTTTATCTGGCTGAATGGTTGCAGAATATGACGGGCTATAAAACAGAAATGCTGTAACAAAAGCACTTTTTGCTATAAATTTTATCATTTTAATACAGTTATTAGTTAGAGACAAAATGGACTAATAAAATTAAGATTTTATCGGAGTATATGAATGTTTTAGGCAGATTTGGGGAATCTAAAAACTAACAAGATATAAAACCTGTATGAATCAGGATTAATTTTTCTATTTGGTCTTTTTATTGGTCACAATGTGTTTAAAAAGAGTGTTTTAAAATACTGCCTCCGAAAAGTCTCACGTCGGAGGCAGTTGTATTAGATGCGGTTTTTCAGTTTTACCGAATTACCAGCCTGGATTTTGTTTTAAATCGACACCTTGCGCTTTGTACAAATCAATGTCATTTGTTGGAATGTTCATTAAATAATGCTTAGGTTCGAAAGTTCTTGTGCTTGCTGGGTATATTTTCACATATCCATTTCCGTCAACAACAGTTTGCGATCCAACTGGAGTTCCAATTCTAGCTCCTAAGTTCACGTCAGGGTTTTTGCTAGTGTCTAGGTAATCTCCTTTTTTCCAACGGTAAATATCAGCTTGTCTTAAAGTAGTCCAGCTCATGAATTCGATTTGACGTTCACGACGAACTTCCCAGATTAACGGATTTACAACACCAGTTAATTGCTCTAAAGAAGAAGTTCTTCTTGGGTCATTAATTTGAACACCATTTGCAGAAGCATTTGTTCCATCTGTTGTTAGAGGAGCAATTCCTGCACGTGCACGAACTTTATTGATTGATAAATCAAGATCGCTGTTGGTTGCTGTTCCTAACTCAGCGCAAGCCTCAGCATAATTTAAATATACTTCGCTTAGAGTAAATAATGGAGCGTCTGTGTAGTTACGTCCTCCAGTAGTTACATCTGGACCAGTTGTAGCAGGGTTGTTGTACAATTCAAATACATATCCTGACATAGAAACCAAAGCTGTAGTACCAAAAGGTTTTCCTTTGTAACCGTAGTTAGCTGGATTTACTGTTTTTGCAAAACGAGGATCTCTGTTAGCAAATGTTTTAGCAGCCGTATCGTCACCAGTATATTGGCTGTTTCCAGCTTGCTGAATAGGCAATCCGTTTGTTGTTACGTAGCTATCAGCTGCCCATTTTGTTAAACCGTACTGAATGGTTGAAGTATTCGTATAGTTTTGAAGAGAGTGCATTAATACGTTTGTTAAGTAACGTTTTGCCAATATCACTTCAGTATTTCCAAGTAATTCAACTGAATTGTAAAGTCCTTTCCAATCTGCATTCAATTTGTAGCTTGGATTGTTCATGATCATTAATGAAGCTGCTTTTGCTTTGTTTAAGTAAGCGCTTCCATCTTGTCCTAAATGATATTTTCTGTACGTTCCTTCATAAAGACAAGCATTGCTTAAAGCTGCGTAAGCAGTGTATTTATTTGCTGTAACGTTTTTATCATCGCTAACCAACATCAAGTCTGCTGCTTCTTGTAATTCTGCAATTACTTTGTCCATAATTTCGGCTCTTGGTTTTGCAGGCGCATAAACTTCTGCGTCACCTTGTGCTAAATATTGATCAGTATACGGTACATCACCAAATTTTTGCACTAAACGGAAATACGTATAAGCTCTAAAAAATTTAGCAACTCCAATGTAGTGGTTCTTTTTCTCCGTAGACATACTTACTGTTGGTACTTTTTCCAGCATCAAGTTGCAACGACGGATTAGCGTGTAATATTCATTCCAAGAATAAAGATTCGTAGTTGCAGCTGTAACTGGCATTTGATAGAAAGTAAAGGCAGACAAGTTATCATCTACTCTGTAATCACTTCCATGATAGTAAAAGAAAGAAAGTCCGATTGTAGTTCCATTTCCATAACCATAAAAAGTATCATAATTAAGCCATGAAAAGGTTTTTACGTTATCTTCTGACTGCCAAAAGTTATCGTTTGTAAATTTATCTGCAGGATCATCAGTAAGATAATCTGAACAGCTAACTGCGCTTCCTGCAAGTAAAGCAGTTGCAAACATTAGCAGAAACTTAGATTTTATATTATATTTTTTCATTGTAAGAGTTTTGAATAGTTAGAGATTAGAAAGAGATATCAACACCAACTGACCATGTTTTTGTGTAAGGATAAGCTCTTCCCCAGAAAACTTCTGTTTCGTCGATTTCAGGATCTACAGGAAGACGTTTGTCTGCCCAAGTCGCAATATTTTCACCAGAAGTATATAATCTTACTTTTTCTAATCCTGCTTTTTTCACAAGAGCTACTGGCAAATTATATCCGATAGTAAAGTTTTTTAAACGGAAATAAGACATGTCTAACAAATATCTTGTCGAAGTAACAAAGTTGTTCTGACCTTGAGTACCTGACCCAAAAGTATTTGCTTCGTTACCATAGTATGGATTTGGAAAGTAAGCATCTGTGTTTTCTGGAGTCCAGTAATCTGCTTGGTTGGCATACATTTGCTGAGGCGCACGGAAGAAAGGCAATACAGCATCTGAAGCAGCCCAGTAATCACGTTTTCCAACTCCTTGGAAGAAAGTAGAAATATCAAATCCGCGGAATTTACCACCTAATGTAATACCGTATCTGTAACGAGGAGTAGAGTTACCAATTTTTTTCAAATCTCCATGATCGTCAGCAGTACCAGCTCCACGAGTAATAGCTCCGTCACCGTCTATATCTACGTAGTGAACGTCTCCAGCTCCATATTTAAAGTTTCCACCCATTGTTTTAGAGTAGTCAACGCCATTTACCGTTTTTCCATTATTCGTAATTACGTCATCAGCCTGTAAAAGTCTGTCACTTGTTAATCCCCAGATTTGGCCAATTTCGTAACCATCATAATAAGGTTTTGTATCTGGAGTAACTAAAGCTAATAGTTTAGAAGTGTTATTCCATTTTGTAATAACCGATTTAGAATCAGATAAAGCAAGATCAACAAAAACAGAAGCCGTTTCGCTTAAATTTTTATTAAAGTTTAATGAAAGCTCCCAACCTTGAGTTCTCATGTTTCCAGAGTTAGTCTGAGCAGAAGTCTGCCCAAATGAACCAGGAAGTGTTATGCCTGGAGCAAGCATTCCTTTTGTATCACGCTGGTACCAGTCAAAAGAAGCACCAAGCATATCAAATATTTTAACATCGATACCCACATCTTTTGTCATTACTTTTTCCCAAGTTAATGCAGGATCTACGTTAGTTGGTAAATTTGTAGAAGGAGGAAGAGTAGCACCACTATTTACCCAAGAAGGATTTTTAGCTGTCATGATCGATAAGAAAGCATTGTTTCCAACGTTTTGATTACCGATTGATCCGATAGAACCACGCAATTTAAGATCGTTTAACCATCCGCGAGTTCCTTCCATAAATTTCTCGTTCACAATTTTGTATCCTACAGAAGCAGAAGGAAAGAATCCCCATTGTTCGTTAGTTGGGAATCTTGATGAACCATCATAACGAGCATTTAATTCAACTAAATAAATTCCGTTGTAATCATAATTCACACGTCCAAAGAAACCTGCAATGGAGTATTCTGTTACCGTTGGGTTTAAATCTGTGTTTGCAGCTCCAGAAACAAATTGTTCTCCCACTGCAAGGTTAAATTCTGGTTTAGATTTGTCCAAAAGCGTATTTCTTCTTGCGTAGTTGCGCGATAAATTTTGCCATTCTGAGTTGAAACCAGCTAAGAATTTGAAATTATGCTTGTCAAATTGTTTTTTATAGTTACCATAAATGTTTACCACATTTGTAGTTGACTCTTGTTTGGATTGTCCAACGAAATCATTTCCTGTTTCAAGAGTTGCAGGAGTAGCAGTCTGAATTGTAGTAGCATCGTATGGCATTGCAGACCAGCTGTCCCATGCTAAGAATTTACCACCATTTTGTTTTCTGTTGTAGTAATCGTTTACACTGCTAATTTCAGTGATAAGGTTTAAATCTTTTGTAATATCTGCTGTAAATCTAGCGCTTAACCTTGTATTGCGTTTGTTGTTTTCGTTTCTAGAAGCATTAGATAAATATCCTCCAGCTGTACGGAAATTGTATCCTCTGTAAGTTCCAAAATTTGGGAAATATTGCCCCCAACGAAGCGCATAACCAAAGTAACCTCCGTAGCCTGTGTCATCGGTTCCAGAACCTCCATAATAGTTAAAAGGCTGATCGTAAGAACTGTTGATTGTCATTACTTTGAAATCTCCAGTAAGCCAATCTGCTAATTTTGTTGTAAAACCTAAGTTGATGTTGATTCTTTGTCTTTTTTCCTGATTTACTCTTAACATACCATCTTGGTTGGTCAATCCGAACGAAGCAAAGAATGAACTTTTATCACCTAAATTTCCTTGAGCAGAAACATTGTGCGTTGTTTGTAACGCATTACTGGCATACAATTCTTTATTTGCATCCCAAACTCTGTAAAAATAAGGAACACCATTTTTTATTTCCCAATCTTCTCCATAAACCATTTCATTACTGGTACGGTTGTTTGCATATTTTGCTTTCCAGTTTTTAATTCCGTCTAATAAAATGCTGTAGTTCTGACCAAAAATCTCTGGAGTAGAACCATCAGTTCTTGTTCCTGCAGCGATCAATCCTGGAATTTCTTCTGTTGGATCTAAGAATTTAAGTGTAGAAATCGGATTTACAAAAGCAGTATTTGCTGAATACGAAAATCTCACTTTTCCTTCGCCTGTTTTTCCGCTTTTTGTAGTAATAAGAACAACACCAAACGCAGCACGAGCACCATAAATAGATGCAGAAGCAGCATCTTTAAGTACAGACATCGTTGCGATATCATTTGGGTTAATCAATGATAAGTCGGTAGGAACACCGTCAACTAATATTAAAGGATCGTCTGAACCATTAATTGTACCCGCTCCACGAATGTTGATTTTTGCGGCACGGTTAATATTTCCTGAGTTAAAATTAATGTTTACACCCGGAGTAGTACCTTGTAAAGCTCTACTAACATCAGTTAAAGGTCTGCTTCCAATTGTTTTAGCAACATCAATATTGGCAACAGCTCCTGTTAAATTCGTTTTTTTCTGAGAAGCAAAACCTACAACAACAACTTCGTCTAGTTTCGAAGTGCTTTCTATAAGACCAACATTTATTTTCTGCTGGCTTTCCACTTTAATTGATTGAGTTTCATAACCCATATAACTAAAGCTTAGAGTTCGTCCCGGTGCTACAGAAATGCTGTAGTTTCCATCAAAGTCAGTGGTTGTGCCATTATTTGTTCCTTGAATAATAACGCTGACTCCTGGAATTGGAATTCCGTCTGTTTTGCTTTTTACTGTTCCAGTAACTGTTTTTGCTTGTCCAAATGCTGCTTGAATGCACAAAAACAACACTGAAATAAAGAGTAACTTTTTCATGATTAATCTGGTTTTTTATGGTTGTTGTTGAGCAAATATATTTATTTATTGCATATAAATGCGTTATTTTGGATTTTTTTTCTAAAAATAATTTAAAAAACGCAAAATAACGCAAGTTTTGATAAAAAATAATTATTGATTTTGTTTTTAAAATCTTACTAATGCATGATTTTGCAGTTTTTAGGCTGTTTTCTGATATGGAATGAAATATTTGATATATTTGTGATGAATTTTAACTTTTATAAAAAAAATGCTGAAAGCCGAGAGACATAAATACATAATGACTAAACTTATTGAAGACCAAAAAGTTGTTACAACAGATTTAGCTTTGGCTCTCGATTTGTCTGAAGATACCATAAGAAGAGATTTGAACGAATTGGACAGTAAAAAGCAGTTAGAGAAAGTATACGGCGGTGCTGTTCAAGTTAAAGAAAAACCTGCAAATGTATTTGATATTGCCATAACGGCAGAAGAACAGAAAAAGCAAATCGTGACAAAAGCATTGTCTCTTCTTCATGATGATCAGGTTATTATAATGAGTGGAGGAAGTACTAATTTGGTTTTTGCAAAGTTAATTCCGGCCGATTTGAAAGCTACCATATATACTTATAGTTTACCAATTGCCATGCAGTTGTCTCAGCATCCTAATATTGATTTGATTTTTATTGGTGGGAAAATGCAAAAAAACGCAATGGTAACAATAGGTATGGATGTGATTCAGGTGGTTTCTAAAATAAAAGCCGATATTTGTTTCATTGGTGCTAGCAGTATTAATATCAAACAGGGACTTACAGAAGTAGGTTACGAAATCTCAATTGTCAAAAAAGCAATGATAGAAGCTTCTGATAGAGTGGTTTCGATGTTTGCTTCCAATAAATTAAATACCAAAATGCCACATGGTGTTTGCGATCTTACCCAGTTGGATACTATTGTAACAGAATTAGATCCAGAGGATGAAAAACTAGATGAATATAGAAAATCTGGAGTTTTTATCTTATAACTTTAAACTTATCTAATATAATTTTTGCGTTTTGTTGCGTTATTTTAATTTTATTATGTTAAAAAACGCAAAATAATGTAGTTGTATGCTTTTTGTATCTATATTTGTTAAAACTAATTTTTATTAGTCAGATATATTTATGAAAAACATTCCTTTCTATGCTTGCCATTTCTCGGATGTATTTAAAAGAAGTTCAGGCTTTTAAATAGGAATTTTAATAAATATTGAATTCTAATAAAATTTAGAATGTATTGTTTTTGCGAATAGCTTTTTTAGCGAAGTGCAGGAATAAAACATCTATTAAAGAACCAAAAGCAACAGAACCAATTAAATGTCCGATTCTCTCCAACTACAAGAATTAGAAACTTCACTAGAAGGAACTCTTTTTTATGATGACCTTCATAAAAAAATATACGCCACAGATGCCTCTGCTTATCGAATTATGCCTCTTGCCGTGGCCATTCCAAAATCAGAAAATGATATTGTAAATATTATTCGGTTTGCTTCCAAAAATAAAATTTCTATAACGCCAAGAACAGCTGGAACTTCACTTGCAGGTCAAACTGTCGGAAGCGGAATCATTGTCGATGTTTCGAAACATTTTAATAAAATTGTTTCTTTTGATCCTAAAAAGAAAACCATAACGGTTCAGCCCGGAGTAATTCGTGATGAACTGAATTTATATCTAAAACCACACGGATTATTTTTTTCACCAACAACATCCACAACTAATAGATGTATGATTGGCGGAATGGTCGGAAATAATTCATCGGGAACAACTTCAATTCGTTATGGCGTTACCCGAGATAAAATTGTAGAAATAAAAGCCGTTTTAAGTGACGGAACTACAGCGGTATTTAAAGATTTAACTTCTGAAGAATTTATTGAGAAAACAAAAGGAGATTCTTTAGAAAATAAAATTTATAAAACGATTTACGAAGAACTTTCGAACAAAGAAAATCAGGAAGAAATCCTAAAAGAATTTCCAAAGCCAGAAATTCACAGACGAAATACCGGTTATGCAATTGATATTTTACTGAAATCGAAACTTTTTTCGGGAACAGAAGATACCATCAATTTAGGAAAACTCCTTTGCGGAAGTGAAGGAACTTTGGCCTTTACAACAGAAATTACTCTGAAAGTAGACGATTTGCCTCCAGTAAACAATATTATGGTTGTGGCGCATTTTCATACCATTCAAGAAAGTTTAGAAGCTGTTGTGACCGCAATGAAACATCATTTGTACACTTGCGAAATGATGGATGATACAATTTTAGATTGTACCAAAACCAATAGAGAACAGGCTAAAAACCGATTTTTTATTGTTGGCGAACCAAAAGCAGTGATTATGCTCGAAGTTGGATCGCACATTAGTATGGAAGATGCCGAAATGCAGGCCGATGCTTTGATTAAAGATCTTCAAATTAATGGTTTCGGATATGCTTTGCCAAAAATTTATGGAACCGATATTGACAAAGTAAACGAGGTAAGAAAAGCAGGTCTCGGACTTTTAGGAAGTATTGTAGGTGACGACAAAGCTGCCGATTCTATTGAAGATACGGCGGTTGAGTTGAGCGATCTTCCCAATTATATTGCCGATTTTGCAGCGATGATGGAAAGACACGGACAAAGTGCGATTTATTATGCGCATGCTGGAGCGGGAGAGCTGCATTTGCGTCCGAAGATAAATTTGAAGACAAAAGAAGGATTGCATCAATTCCGAAATTTATCTACCGAAGTAGCGCATCTGGTAAAAAAATATAGAGGTTCGTTAAGCGGTGAACATGGCGACGGAATCTTAAGAGGGGAGTTTCTGCCGTTTATGATTGGCGATAAAAACTACGAACTGCTAAAACGAGTAAAAAAAGCATTTGATCCCAATACGATTTTGAATGTTGGGAAAATTGTAAATGCTTCTAAAATGGATGAAAACCTTCGTTTTGAAGCGGGAAGGATAGAACCGGAGATAAAAACGATTCAGGATTTCTCGGATAGTTTAGGAGTTTTGCGAGCTGCTGAAAAATGCAATGGTTCAGGCGATTGCCGTAAAATGCCATCGGCAGGTGGAACTTTATGTCCGAGTTATCGTGCCACGAGAAACGAAAAAGATACAACGCGTGCACGTGCCAATGCATTAAGAGAATATCTGACGAATTCTGAAAAAGAAAATAAATTTGATCACGAAGAATTGTATAAGGTTTTTGAATTGTGCGTAAGCTGTAAAGCCTGTGCCAGCGAATGTCCGAGCAATGTTGATGTGGCAACTTTAAAAGCAGAATTTTTATATCAATACCAAAAAGCAAACGGATTTTCTTTTCGAAATAAAATCTTTGCTTTCAATTCAAAATTGAATGAATTGGGAAGCATTGCGCCATCTGTTACCAATTGGGCTTCTAATCTTTCATTCGTTAAAAAACGTATGGGAATTGCGCCTGAAAGACAAGTGCCTTTATTGGCTCCAAAGACCTTTAGAAAATGGTATGAAAAGAACAAAAAAAGTAACATAAACAGTTCTTTTGAAAATGGTAGTGTTTATCTTTTCTGTGATGAATTTACCAATTACTATGATGTTTCAGTCGGAATCGATGCTTTTGAATTATTAACCAAATTAGGTTACAACGTAATTATAATTGATCATGAAGAAAGCGGAAGAGCTTTTATTTCAAAAGGTTTTCTGGAAGAAGCGCAGGAAATTGCCAATAAAAATATCAACACATTTAAAAATATAATTTCTCAAAACACACCTTTAATAGGTCTTGAACCTTCGGCAATATTGACTTTCAGAGACGAATATATCCGATTGGCTGCAGATAAGGAAAGTGCGGAGAAATTAGCTAAAAATACCTTTACAGTCGAAGAGTTTTTTAAAAGAGAAATTGGCAACGGAAAAATTCACGCAGATCAATTTTCTGAAAAAGAGAAAAATATTAAAATTCATGGGCATTGTCATCAAAAATCATTGAGCTCAGTTGAAGCTTCTTTTGCGATGCTGAATATTCCAAAAAATAATACGGTTACGATTTATAATTCTGGCTGTTGCGGAATGGCGGGTTCATTTGGATATGAAAAAGAACATTACGAAATCAGTATGAAGATGGGTGAAGATACTTTGTTTCCGAAAATCAGGGCAACAGAACCATCTACAGAAATTGCAGCCGCAGGAACCAGTTGCCGCCATCAGATTTTTGACGGAACGAGCAGAAAAGCCATGCATCCCGTAACTATTTTAAAAGATTGTTTGAAATAATTTTTTGTATTTTCCCAGTACTTTTCAAAAATATTATTTTATAAAAACATCAATTATGAAAAAAACAATTTACACCTTTTTGTTCGCATTTCTAATTTTTACGGCCAGAGCAGCAAAGGTTGATACTTTACAGGTTTTTAGCCCTTCGATGCAGAAGAACATTAAAACTTGTGTTGTGGTTCCAGAGAATTATAAAAAGAGCAAAAAAGCATTTCCTGTGGTTTACTTGCTTCATGGCTATAGCGGAAATTATGGTTCTTGGGCGAAAGATTTTAAAGAACTAGGAAAACAAGTAGATCAATATGGTTTTATAGTGGTTGGAGTAGATGGAAATTATTCAAGCTGGTATTTTGACAGTCCGATCGATCCGAGTTTTAAATATGAAACTTACGTGGTAAAAGAACTGGTTCCGTTTATTGATAAACAGTACAGAACAATTGCAGACCGTAAAGCAAGAGCCATTTCAGGTTTAAGTATGGGCGGACATGGCGCTTTGTATTTGTCATTCAAACATCAAGATGTATTTGGTGCCGCAGGAAGTATGAGCGGAGGGGTAGATTTTCGTCCGTTTCCTGAAAATTGGGATATCAAAAAACGATTAGGCCCAATTACAGAATTCCCAGAAAACTGGAATCAGAATACCGTGACCAATATGCTGGACTTGGTAAAAGACAATAAACTAAAACTGATTATTGATTGCGGAGTTGATGATTTCTTTATGAAAGTAAACAGAGAACTGCATGCAAAAATGTTGGATCTAAAAATAAATCACGATTATATCGAACGCCCAGGCGAACATAATCTTAAATACTGGGAGAATTCTTTAAAATATCAGCTGCTGTTTTTTCATGATTTCTTCAACGAAAACATAAAAACAAAGTAACGTTAAGTGCATTGCGAACTACCGATAATTTGTAATGCATAAATTTTGGTTGGTTATCCTAACAGGTTTTCAAAACCTGTTAGGTATTTTTTTGCCACAGATTAAAGGATTAAAAAGATTTTTTTGTCAAAAATTAAATCTATTGAATCTGCTAAATCTGCGAGAGAAAATAACCGACAAAGAATAAAAAAGCTTAAAAAGAAAAAACTTTGCGCCTCTGCGCCTTTACGAGATTTAAAAAAAAGAAAATAAAACCTTGCGAACATAGCGTAAACCACTGCGTTCTTTGCGGTTAAAATTTTCTACAAACAATATTATACTAACTACCTAAAATAATAATTTATGAAAAGCCTAAAAATTATGATTTTGGTATTGCTGATTCAGACCAAAATTTTCAGTCAGCAATCTCCAAAAAGAGAAATGCGAGCCGCTTGGATTTCTACAGTAGAAAATATCGACTGGCCGTCTAAACCTGGTTTATCAGATAAAGAAATGAAGAACGAAATGATTGCCATTTTGGATAATCTACGTTCTTATAATATGAATACGGTAATATTTCAAATCCGTCCTACTGCTGATGCATTTTATAAATCGACAAAAGAACCAGCATCGCATTGGATAACAGGAACGCAAGGCGTTGCGCCAGGTTTTGATCCGTTGCAGATGATGATTGACGAAGCAGGAAAACGCGGAATGAACGTTCATGTGTGGCTTAATCCGTATCGTGTTCAAAAAGATACGGTAAGAGATGTGCTTTCAAAAAATCATTTATATTTTAAAAGACCAGACCTTTTCCTGACGTACGGAAAAACGAGATATTTTAATCCGGGTTTAAAAGAAACCAGAGATTTTGTGGCTTCTGTTGTGGGCGAAATTGTTCGTAAATATGATATTCAGGCCGTGCATATGGATGATTATTTTTATCCGTATAAAATTGAAGGGCAGGAGTTTCCAGATGAAAAAGCATTTGCCAAAGAACCGCGCCAGTTTAAAGACAAAGACGATTGGAGAAGAGACAATGTCGATTTAATCATCAAACAAATTAGAGATACCATTATCGCTAATAAACCAGAAGTCGAATTCGGAATTTCGCCATTTGGAGTTTGGAGAAATATAGCCAAAGATTCACAAGGTTCTAATACAAAAGCAGGAGCAACCAATTATGATGATTTGTATGCGAATATCTTAAAATGGCAAAAAGAAAACTGGATCGATTATGTAACACCTCAAATCTATTGGCACATTGGTTTTGACAGAGCCAATTTTGAAGTTTTGGCAAAATGGTGGGCAGAACATAAATATGGAGCAAATGTTTATGTGGGTCATGGCGATTACAAAATTTCAACTACTGCTAAAGAACCAGAATGGAGAAGTCCAGATCAAATTGTAAAACAGATTGAAATGATTCGTAAAATGCCTCAAATTGAGGGTTCGATGCATTTTACTGCTTCTACTTTCCTAAAAAAGGGAGATACACTTAGAAAGCCTCTTCTTCAAAAAGAATACAAATACATCGCTTTAACGCCAGAAGCGAATAGAATTACGAGATTAAAACCAGAACCGCCAACAAATGCAGTAATTGTTAAAAAAGGCGATAAAGCAGTTTTAACTTGGAAAGCGGCTTTAAATGACAAAAAATATGTAATCTACAGATTTCCAAAAGGAAAAATTACCGATTTCTCAAATCCTCAGAATATTTATTATGTGACAACGGCTCTAAAACTAGAAGTGCCAAACCCAGATTTGGAAAACTACGTTTATGCGCTCACGGCTTTAAGTCAGACCCAGACAGAAAGCAGTCCGATTGAATTTTCAACAAAATAAAATATAAAAAGAAATGAGAAAAAGTATTCTTCTATTAGCCCTATTTCTAAGTTCGCTTAGTTTTGTACAAGCCCAAAAATTAGACCTAATTCCAAAACCTGTATCAGTTCAGCAAAGTGCGGGACAGTTTGTTTTTCCTTCGCCATTAAAAATGGTTGTAGACAAAAAACTAAAAAATAGCGCCGATTATATCACAGCTGGTTTTTCAAAAAATACAGGAATTGCCCCAATTGTTTCGATTGGAAAAAAACACGGAAAAAATACTATTTCATTTTTAGTAGATAAGAAACTGAATCTTCCAAACGAAGGTTATCAATTAGAAATAAACCAAAACGGAATTTTCATAAAAGGAAAAACGGATAAAGGCGTTTTAAACGGATTTCAGACTTTACTGCAAATTTGCTCTGCAAAAGAAGTCAAAAAAGGAACTCTTCCGTTTGTAAAAATAGAAGATTATCCTCGTTTTGATTGGCGCGGAATGATGCTCGATTGTTCAAGACAATTTTTCGATAAACAAACCGTAAAAAATTATATCGACTGGTTGGCTGCTCATAAAATGAATGTTTTTCACTGGCATTTAACTGACGATAACGGCTGGAGAATCGAAATTAAATCATTGCCAGATTTAACTTTAAAAGGTGCTTGGAGAGGCCCTGGCGAAGTTTTGCTGCCATCTTATGGTTCTGGAGACAAACGTTACGGAGGTTTTTATACACAAGAAGATATTAAAGAAGTCGTAGCTTATGCTGCAGATCGCGGTATTTCGGTAATGCCAGAAATCGAAATTCCAGGGCATTCGCGTGCGGTAACGGCTTCATATCCAGAAGTGGGTTGTGCGATAACGCAGGAACTTAAAAGTGTTCAGGGCGAAGTAAAAAATGTTTGGTGTGTAGGGCGCGAAGAAAATTATGATCTTCTGGATTCGATAATCAAAGAAGTTTCTGGACTATTTCCTTTTGAATACATTCATATTGCGGGAGACGAAGTGAATCGTGCCAATTGGGAACATTGTCCAAAATGTCAAGCTTTAATGGCGAAAGAAGGATTTACAGACAGTTTTCAGCTTCAGAATTATTTCTTTAAAAGGGTTCAAACGATTGTAGATAAATACCATAAAAAAACGGATGGATGGAATGAAATTCTGAAAGGCGGAGAAATCAATCCAAATACGCTTATTTCTGCTTGGCAGGGAATTAGTTACGGAATTGAATCGGCAAAAAAAGGATATAAAACCATCATGATGCCGGGACAGTTTACGTATTACGATATGGCGCAATCAGAAACAGAACGCGGCCATCGTTGGGCAGCGATTACCGATACCAAAAGAGCGTATTCGTTTGAACCAATTCCTGATGCTGACTTAACTCCCGAAGAACAAAAAAATATCATTGGAGTTCAAGGCGCTTTATGGAGCGAATATTTGGATCGTCCGGCAAGAATTATGGAATACCAAAGTTATCCGAGAATCAGCGCGTTGTCTGAAATTGGATGGTCTAAAAAAGAAGATAAAAACTGGGACGATTTTTATGGAAGATTAACCAATAGCCATTTAAAAAGATTAGCTAATATGGGAATTGCATTTAGAGATTTTCCTCCCACAGCCATTTATAAAAACGGAACAATTAGCGTAACTCCACCTTATGAAGGTGCCGTTGTACGATTTGATAAAGATGGAAATGAACCAACAAGACAATCACCTTTGTATACTGAACCAATTCAGACTAAAGATTATGAGCAGTATATGTTTAAAGTTTTTTTCAATGAAATGTCGGCAAGTCCAGCGGTAAAAGTGGAGAAATTGCCTATTGCTACTTGGAATACTTCAAAAGCAGAAGTTCTGACTATTTCAGAAAATATTTCAGAGCACGTAGATAAAAAAGGCATTTGGTATCTGACTTTTAATCCAACGGATGACGGAGCAATCGGAACAATCAAAAATGTTTCGCTTTTTGAAAATGATAAATTAGTTCAGACTTACGCAGACGAAAAAGCTTTAAAATCAAAACCTCGTTTGAGATTTCTAATTGAAAATTACAACGAAAAAAATACCTATAAATTAGATTTTACGGTTGAAAATAAAGAAGAGAAAAAATCTGCTGCAAATGTAAAATTCAATTGCTCGCCTTATCAAGAACCAGAAGTGAAAGTGACTTCTTCGATGGCAGAAAATCCGAAGTTTCCAATTTCGAATCTGCAAGATTATAATGAAGAATCGTACTTGCGTACCGATGTTGCGTGTAAAGACGGCGATTGGATTTTGTATACCTTTACTAATCCTGTAATCTCTTCTAAAATAGATGTATTAACTGGAATTCCACATCATCCGAGATTTATAATAAATAACGGTTTTGTAGAGTTTTCATACAATGGAACTGATTTTATCAAAGGCGATAATTTTGATTACGGAAACGCATCAATTTATCCGAAACAGCCTGTAAAAGCAGTTAGAATTCAAATTACAGGAACCAATAATGAGCCTTTAATGGCAGGGCAGGACTTAAAAATTAATCCGTAAATCATGAAAAAGATAATATTTAGTATCATTATTATTTCTTTTGTTTTTTTAGGAATGAGTTTTCATTCTCCTAATAAAATAAATATTGATGGCGACAATAATGAAAATGAAGCCTATATTGATTCGATGATGCAGAATGCTCTTAAAAAAGGTTTTTTTCCAGGAGCACAAATTATCGTGGGTACTGGAGATTTTAATTTAATTTCCAAAAACTACGGTTATCACGATTATTCCAAAAAGCAATTAGTAAAATCAGATGACGTTTTTGATTTGGCTTCAATGTCTAAAGTTTTAGGAGCGACATTGGTAACGATGCGTTTGGTTGGAGATGGAAAAATTAAACTGACAGATCAAGTGGGCGAAATTGTTCCGTTTTATAAAAATACAGCAATTTCCGATTTAACGCTTTTTGAGTTGTTAACACATACTTCTGGATTAACACCAAGTATTACTTTTTATCAAGCATTGCTTTCTACACCAGATAATTCGCCTTTTTTGAGCAATCAAAAATCAGAGCAATATGTTGAGCCTTTTGATAATATGTATGTAAATAAAAACATTGTTTACAATTCAAAATATTTGGTTTTTGAGCCAAAAGAAAATTGGGTTCAGATTTATAAAAACATGTGGCTGAATCCAGAATTTTATTCATCGGTTTATGAAAGGATTGCGAAGGCCAATACAAATCCGAGAGGGAAATATCTGTACAGCGATTTAAATTTGCTTTTGGTGAAACAAATGATAGAAACCAAAACGGGAAAAAAACTCGATCAGTTCACAAATGAAATTTATACCGAATTAGGCATTTCAAAAATTGGATATAATCCGTTAAAATGGACTTCGATCGAAAACGTAATGCCGACTGAAGTGGATAATTTCTTCAGAAAAGATACTATTAAAGGTTATGTGCATGATGAAGCGGTGGCAATTTTTGGAGGTGTTTCTGGAAATGCAGGTTTATTTGCCAACGCAGAATCAATTGCCGTAATCTGCAAAATGCTGATGAACAACGGAAATTATAAAGGCAAACAGATTCTAAAAGCAAATGCCGTAAAAGAGTTTACAGATTCTCCGCTTGCGAAAGAAGGAATTTACAGAGGTTTAGGTTTTGATAAAAGAAAACCAGACGAGTTTTTTACAAAAGATGATTTTGGACATACGGGTTTTACAGGTACTTTTTTCTTTATGAATAGAAAAACTAATAGATTTTTAATCATTCTTACGAATCGAGTTAACCCAACGAGAACAAACCGATTGATGTACAAAGACGATTTTAGTGCTAAAATCTGGAGGCAAATTAATAAATGATTTTTTTTAGCCACGAATTCACGAATTAATTTTCTCAATCTGTGAGAAAAATTTTGCCACAGATTAAAAGGATTAAAATGATTTTTAGCCAATTGTTTTGCTTGTTCGCTGTCGCTTGATTCACGAATTATTTCAAATTGGTGTAATTCGGTGGATGTTTTTTATACACATAGATTATAAATAATAATTCGTGAATTCGTGGCAGAAAAAATATAAAAAGTAATTACCATGAAAAATATAATAATCTGCATACTAATTTCAGCCGTTTCTTTTGCGCAGCAGATAAAAACCGGTGCTGAGAATTCTGAAAAATACTTGCCTTTATTGAAAGGCAAAACCGTAGGAATCGTTACCAATCAAACGGGAATTATCAATAAAGAAAAACACTTAGTCGATTTTTTAGTAGAACAAAAAGTAAAAATCAAAACCATTTTTGCGCCAGAACACGGTTTTAGAGGAACGGCAGATGCGGGCGAACATGTATCGGACGAAATAGATTCTAAAACAGGGTTATCCATTACTTCATTATACGGAAAAAACAATAAACCGACACCAGAGCAATTAAAAGGAATCGATATTATGATTTTTGATTTGCAGGATGTTGGAACGCGATTATACACGTATGTTTCTACCATGCACCGCATTATGGAAGCCTGCGCTGAGAACAATGTTCCACTGATTGTACTGGATCGTCCCAATCCGAATATCGCGATTGTCGACGGTCCGGTTTTGGACATTGCTTTTAAAAGCGGTATCGGAATGCATCCAACGCCTTTATTGCACGGAATGACTTTGGGCGAAGAAGCAAAAATGATCAACGGACAAAAGTGGCTGAAAGATGGAATTCAATGTAAATTGACCGTAATTCCGTGTTTGAATTATACTAGAAAAAGCTCTTACAGTCTTCCAGTTAGGCCTTCGCCAAATTTACCAAACGATCAGGCGATTAATTTATACGTGAGTTTATGTCTTTTTGAAGGAACCAATGTGAGCATGGGACGTGGAACTGAAAAACAGTTTCAAATTTATGGTTCGCCAGATCTTCCAAAAAGTGATTTCGCTTTTACTCCAAAACCAAATTTTGGTGATAAAGATCCTTTGTATAATGGAGTGGAATGCAACGGAGAAGATTTATCTGCAATTCCAAAAATAAACAGATTAGAAATAAAATGGCTTATTAAAGCATATCAGACCACTGCTGATAAATCTAAGTTTTTCGACAAAAGAAAATTTGCTATTCGTGCAGGAAATGAAAAATTGCAACAGCAGATTGAAGCCGGAATTTCGGAAGAAGAAATCAGAAATAGCTGGAAAGAAGGTGTGGCAGCATTTAAAAAAATGCGAGCTAAATATTTGATTTATAAGTAATATCTCTCACATTTGCTTAGATTGTAGCAAAATAGAACATAATATCATCCGGACTAGTTATTATTATAAAACTGGTATGCTTTATTGGTACGGTAAGAAACTACTTTTGCCAAAAAAATAGTAAACCAAAATGAAAAAGATCTATTTTGCTGTCTTTACAGTAATTTGTACCAATTTTTACGCACAGACAAAGAACGATTCCATCAACCAAATGGATGAAGTTATTATTAATGAAGGCCGTTTTAATATACCAATTTCTAAACAAAATAGAAATGTATATGTTATCTCGAGCGAAACCATTAAAAAATTGCCAGGAAGAACATTGCAAGAAGTATTGCAATATGCCAACGGAGTAGACATCAGACAAAGAGGACCATTTGGAACTCAAGCCGACATTAGTGTTGACGGTGGAAGTTTTGAGCAAACTGTTGTTTTATTAAACGGAGCAAAAGTAATCGACTCGCAAACTGCCCATAATATGTTGAATCTTCCTCTTCCGGTTGAAGCAATTGAAAGAATTGAAGTAGTTCGCGGACCAGCTGCGAGAATTTACGGAATTAACAGTTTAACTGGAGCAATCAATATTATTACTAAAAAGCCAACCGATTCTGGTTTTATGGTAAGCACTTATGCAGGTTCTAATTTCGAAAAAGATACGCAAGATACAGGCGATACTTTTTACGGAACAGGAATTCAGGCTGGAGCTGTTTTAGGTAAAGAAAAACAGCAACATTTACTTTTTGCTTCGCATGATAAAAGCAATGGTTACCGCTACAATACCGCATTCGAAAACAACAAAATTTTCTATCAGGGAAATGTTCAGATTAATGATAAGAACGAAATTTTAAGTTCTGCAGGTTATATCAATAACGGATTTGGTGCAAACGGATTTTACGCAGCACCTGGAGATAAAAACTCAACAGAAATTGTTCAGACTACGTTTGCCAACATTCAGTCCAATCATCAAATTACGGAGAGTTGGAAAATTATGCCGAGAGTAACGTACAGATACAATTATGATGATTACCGTTACTTAGGAAACTCAAATTTGGCTGTTGGAAGAAGTCAGCATTATACCAATTCTATTGCGGGAGAATTGAACTCTACCGTTAAATTATCTAAAGGAGAAATTGGTTTTGGAGCTGAATTTAGAAACGAAAACATTCGCTCTTCAAACATTGGAGATCACGATCGCGAAAATGTTGGATTGTATGCTGAATACAGAACGAGTTTTACTGAAAAACTAGATGTAAATATCGGAACATATTTAAACTATAATTCAGATTACAAATGGCAGATTTATCCAGGAATCGATGCAAGTTATGCCATTACAGATGCGTTTAAAATTATTGGAAATGTGGGAACAAGTCAAAGAATTCCTTCATTTACCGATTTATACTTGAAACAGACGGGAAATATCGGAAATCCAGAATTAGATTCAGAAAACGCGTTTCAGAGCGAAATCGGATTTAAATACAATAAGAGAGCTTTGAGCTTTAATGCGAATTATTTCTACAGAAAAATTGACAACTATATCGACTGGATGCGTAATCTTACCACGCAGCCATGGCAAAGCCAAAACACTGGAGATTTAAACACCAATGGTATCAATTTGCGTGGAACTTATAGATTCGATTTCTCTAAAGATTCTAGATTGAACATCCTTTTAGGATACACCTATTTAGATTCTGAATTTAAAACTGCGCGTACAGAAACGTATTCAAAATATTCCATTTCTTCATTAAAGCATCAAATTACCAACACGATAGATTATCAGTTTAAAAATCTGTCTGTAATGTTTGCAACTCGTTTTAACGAAAGGATTACAGGACCTTCTTACTGGGTAAATGATTTTAGAGTTAGCCAATCAATCAATAAATTCACCATTTTCTTAGATGGACAAAATATCTTCAATGCAACGTATTATGAAGTAGGAGCGGTGCCGCTGCCTTCTAGATGGTTTACATTGGGAGTGAAATTAGTTACTTTTTAATTGCAATTTTGAATAGAAAAAAGGGAAGATATCGAAATTATCTTCCCTTTTTTGTGTAAATCCATCATAAATTACATTAAAAAGTTTTATCGGACCAAATGGTAACGATTTGAAAAATAGTAATCATTATGGGGAAAATTTTATTAAATAGCATTTCTTTGAAAGCCACTACTTTTTCTTCATTTGTTAATTCACTACTTTTTAAAACATTGACAGATCTCGACAAGTATTTCATTATAAAAATGCTACAAGAAAAAATGATTAAAAAGTAAAACAGTTGGTTTGGTAGAACTTCGAAATAGAAATTAGAAGCAACAAGTATCAATCCAAATGGAATCAAACCTAAATAGTTTTTGCTAATGTTTTTATTGTTTAGTTTTAGGTAAAGTACAAAATTTAAAAGTAAGAAGAATAATGAATAACCAATTTTTAGAATCATTTTTAGAAAAGAAATATAAGTTTTGATTTGTTTTTGAAAGCAATATTAGTCTTTTTAAAAATATAATAAAAAAAGCCTGTGAATATTACGTTTACAGGCTATTCTTCTTTAACCAAAGATTGACATCATCAAACATCTGTTTATTTAGGGTATGACCTTCTTCGTACGAATGAAAATTTGGGTTTAAGTTTTTTGTTTTTAGAAAATCAGAAGCGTCGACGGCATATTGATAATTTAAAACGGCATCTTGTTTTCCGTGAGAAATGAAGATTTTAAGATTTTCAAGACGTTTTTCATCTGCCATAAACGGTTTTATTTCGGGTAAAAGCCTTCCGCTCATTACAGCAATTCCTTTTACTTTTTCTGGAGCAGTAAGCGCAACGCTGTAACTCATAATTCCGCCTTGGCTAAATCCCATTAAATAAACTTCATCTGGATTAAAGTTAATTTCAGATTTTAAATCGGTAATAAAATCAATCAGCATTAATCTTGAATTTTCTGCCTGTTCAGCATTTATTTGAGGTTTTCCAGTAGAAAAATCCACCTGAAACCAAGCGAAACTATTTGGACCGAAAGTTAGCGGGCCGCGCGCAGAAACTACGACAAAGTTATCTGGCAATTCGGGAGCAAACGAAAACAAATTTTGTTCGTTTCCGCCAACGCCATGAAGCAAAATCACTAAAGGCGGATTTGCCGTTTTTATTTTTGGTTCTCTAATTAAATAATGCAGTTTAGTTTTTTCTTTGATTGAATTCATAATTGTAAAACTGAAAATTGATAGGGTAATAAGGACAGCAAATGCCATCCAAAAAGGCTTTTTTATACTCATGCTTTGTCTATTTTTACAGACATCATATTGAGTGATCCTGCAACAAGTTCATCATTAAAAACAGTTGCTTTTTCGTCTTTTTCTTGAAGCGATAAAATGTACAATAACGGAAGATAATGTTCGGGTGTTGGAACCGCCAATTCAAATTCTCTTCCCTGTTTATCAAACTGAATAAGCGATTTATGGTCATTGTCCAAAATCATGCTTTTCATTTTTTCATTTGCAATATGAGCCCATTCAAAAGCATAACCGGGAACCATCATTTTGTCCCATGCCGCTAGACGTAAGTTGTGAACCGTATTTCCGCTTCCGACAATAAGAACACCTTTTCGGCGTAAAGCAGCCAATTCTTTTCCTAATTCATAATGATAAGAAGCAGGTTGCGTATAATCAATGCTCATTTCGATAACTGGAATATCAGCATTTGGATAAAGAAATTTTACAACCGTCCAGCATCCATGGTCCAACCCCCAGTTATTGTCTAAACCGACTGAAGCCGAAGTAATCAGTTTTTGTGTTTCCAAAGCCAATTCTGGACTTCCAGGCGCAGGATATTGTACGTCGAAAAGTGCCTGCGGAAAACCTCCAAAATCATGAATGGTGGGCGGTTTTTGCATTGCGGTTACAAAAGTTCCTTTGGTTTCCCAATGTGCCGAAATACAAAGTATGGCTCTTGGCTTTGGCAATGTTTTGGCTACTTGCTGAAAACCTTGCGTGAAATTATTATCTGCCAATGCATTCATCGGATTTCCGTGTCCAAGAAAAAGAATTGGCATTCGTTCTGTTGGGCCAAAAGTATCTACGGCCGTTTTGAGTGAGCTGAGTTTCATTGCTGCAGCTCCGATAGGTAAAATTGCCATGGTTTTTAGAAAATCTTTACGATTCATTTTTTATAATTAATTGCTTAAAAAGTATCTTTTATTTGTGATACAAAGTTGCATTTAATTATAACCAAAGAGGTAACGATTTTCGGAAGAAAGGTTGTGTTTTTAAGAAAGAAGTTTCTTCATTTCTTCTCGAAATTCGGTTGGAGTCATTCCTGCTTTTCGTTTAAAAGCGTGTGTAAAATAGGTTTTTTCATTAAATCCGAGTTCGTAACCTATTTCGGCAATGTTTTTATCGGTGGCCATCAATAAGTTTTTGGCTTCAGTTAATTTTCGGGTTTCAATAATTTCCGAAACACTTTGCTGTAGAATATTCTGGCAGATATTATTTAAGTTGCGCGAAGTCATAAAGAGTTTTTCTGCATAGAAATTAACGTCTTTCGATTCTTTATAATGCTCTTCTAATAATCTAAGAAAGTTTTTAAACGTAGAACTTTGAATTTTTTTCGATTCATCATTATTCAAATTCAATTTGCGTCTTTCTGATTCGATAATGGTAAAAAGTGCGCTCAATAATTGTTTGATAACGGCAAGATCAGGAGCTTCTTGTTGGTATTCATCAAAAATAATTTTGCAGATCGTATCCAGTTTTTCAAAACACTGATTGCTCTGCAAACTAATATTTGCCTTGTCATGAAAGGAAGCATAAAGGCTAAAAGTGGTTTCGGCAATAAATTCACTTTTGAATCGCAAGACCCACATATCACAATTACCATCTTTTACAAGAGGTTTTGCACGATGAATTTTTCCTTGAGTAACAAAACTGATAAAAGGCGCTTCTATTAATTTGGATTTAAAATCTATAAAATGTTCCAGCTGACCTTTATTTCCAATAATAAGTTCTTCAAAATCATGGGCATGAGGTTCGTTTACCGATTGCATGATTTTTTCAGATTCGGCAGTTGTAATTTTAAACATTTTGAAAATCTCAGTCATAAATCAATTTTATAGAATTTTAAAGGTAATTATTATTTTTAAAATTTTTTGAAATCAAAAAAACGCAATAAGATTGAATGTCCTTCCAATTAAGTTAAAGAAATTGTTGTATAAATATTCTTATATTCGCTAGAAGATATTTTTAAGTATTAAAAAAAAACGTTTTGTTGATTTGCAAAAGAGGTAAAAAAATGTCTTATTCGAAATGATAAAAAAATAGAAATGAAAATAAAATTAATCATTACAATTGTTCTTTTAACTTTTTTCACAAAGGCTCAATGTCAGTATGTAATAAACTTTAAAGCTGATTTTAAAATGTCTTTGAACGAGACGTTTAATGAAGACCAACTAAATGATTTATTTTCGAAATATTCAAATCTTTTAACTCCGCAAAGCGATATTACACAATTAAGTTCTGGTTTGAAGGGCGAAACTTTGGTGAATTTTCCTTTAAGCGATTTCAAAAATGACGATTTATATATTGACAACATTGATAAAATGTTGAATTCAGAAAACTCTTTTCAACGTTTATTTTCCTATTTAATAATTGGCGCTTCCAATGATCTAGCAAGAGAAGGACAATTGTTAAATAAACTAAAAACAGAAAAGGATAAAGGAAATTTGATTTGGTGTGGAATGGCACTTCTTAATTTAAAAACAAAGCATACTACTGAATTGTTTGATTTTTTAGTAGAAAATGAAAATTTTGGAGATGCTCATATGCTTCCATTATTTTTAAAACTAGATAAAAATAATTTACAAGAAACAGCTTATCAAAGATATAATAGTGACAATATAAAAGCTAGAATTTTAGCGATTCAGATTTTATCAAAAACTGGAAATAATACTGAAACGGAGAAAATTGTTTTAGATGCTGTTAAAAATTGGGATATAAACATTAAAGGATATGCAATTTATACGGTAAAAGAACTTCAAATAGGGAATTTGCTAGAGACTGTTAAGCCATTTTTAGATAATGATAATACAAGAAAAATTACTTTACAAGCTTTAGCAAATAGTCCGACAAGTAGCGACAATGAGTATTTAAAATCATTAATAAATCAAAAAGAGACTGTTCCAGATGATTTATTAAATTGTTTTCTTGAATCGAAAAAAATTGAAAATGTAAAATATTGGTTAGAATTACTGACATCAAAAAAGATTTCAAATGATTATTACTTTTTAGTTCAGCGAAATAAAATTCTTTATTCTGAGGAATTATTGCCCAATATCCAAAATGCTTTAAAAGAGTGCAATAACGAAAAAATAATTGAACAATTAGTTAGTGCGTTAAAAAGTAGAAATGATGTGGAAAGTACAACTATTTTGTTAGACTTTTTAAAACACAAAAACAGAACGATAAGATATTGGAGTGCAGATGCATTGAAAGGAAATAAAAGTCAAAAATTAATTGACCTTTTACCAAGTTTAATAAATGATGAAAAATACAGAACAGTAGCTTTGGTAAATTTATTTGTTGAAAATAGGATTAATGATCAGCAAATTATATTTGAGAAAATATATAAAAATAATACCAAAGATTCCGATTGGGAAAGAGGGGCAATAGAATATTTAGCAAGTTTTCCTTTAGAAAGGCATGCAGAATTTTTTAGAAAAATTTTAATGAATAAACAATCCGATTTTTCCGTTAGATATGATGCTGCATTGGGATTAGGAAGATTAAAAGATGTTGATTCTGTTGATTTACTTATTCAAGTTTGCGAAGAAACCAGAAAAGAAAGCGATCTAAATTCGAGAACATACCTACAGGCATTAGCAATGATTAAAGGAGAAAAAGCACGAAATGAAATTAAATCATTTTTAAATAGCGATGAACAAGTTGTTGCAAAACTTGCAATCGAATTATTAGACAATTGGTAAGTGTAATAATGATTTTAAAAACCTATGGGCATAATTTTTGCAGATTTTTTATTTACAATTTGAAACATCATATTTTCTAAAATTTTAATGAGCTGTTAAATAGAATCATATAAATTTTCTCCAAAATCATGTAACAAATTTTCGAGCTATTTTTTTCAATTTTACGAGTCTATGAAAACAAAGTAATAATCATACTTTCAGTTTTTGATGGTATAAAAAGAATTAGAAATGGATACACGAGATGAAAAAAACGATTTATTCCAAGATGGAATTGATCGTACGCAAGAAACCAATTGGGATCCTATTTTAGGATATCAGATGTATTTTCCGAATGATGAAAATAAGCAGGAACACCTAAACGAAGCAGATAGCCCTGTGCACCAGCAAAATACGGGAGATTGGGGAGATGATGCCGATTATGAAGAACTTAGGCATAAAAATAATTTAAATAGAGATATTGCTGAAAATGAAGCAACAAAGACAGACTAAAGAATAAAGAAAGAGCAGAAATTTTCTGCTCTTTTTTATACTTATATCAAATTGTTTGAAAATGAAAAGTTTTTATATAAAAAGTTAATGAAATTGTGTAAAAAACGTAAAGTCGAAAAGGAGTATTTTTATAATATTAAAGAAGAAAATATTTATTTAAAAATATAGGATTATGAAAAGGCAAATAAAAATGAAACTTGCTTTCTTAATTCTTCTTATGGGACTAGCATTTTCTTGTAAAAAGAACGAAAGCACTACAATAGATTCATCCGAGAATGATTCTATTCAAAACACGATTGATACCGTTGGACCGGAAGTAGATACAATTAATATGGATACAACAGTAACAGTTAAAGCCGATACGATTAAGAAATAATTATTCGGCAAAAAAATAGTAGAAAGCTGAATCTTAATGATTCAGCTTTTTTGATTTTAGAATCAGATAAAAGAATTCAACAAATGTTAAAAGTAAAAACGTTTTTCTCTATATTTGAGAAAGAATATAATCTTTTAAATGCCTTTTTGACTATTGAGCAACTTTAGAAATTACCTTTATTTAGTACGATAATGGAGCTAATAAATAATTTAGACCTTTTTCAAACCGTCTTTAATTCTGCGCCAAATGGAATAGCAGTTTTAAAGTCTTTGTACGATAATAAAGGCAAAATAGAAGATTTTTCAATATTATTGTTTAATACTTATATCATCAACTGGATTGATGATAAAGAATACAAAGAAAAACCATTCAGTAAAGTTTTTTCTAAAATTAATAAAACCAATATTTTAGAACAGTTGATTGAGACGGCAGAAACTGGAGTTACAGCCAATTTTGAGCAATGGTATGGAGAAGAAGCCAACAAACAATGTTTCAGATTTACTGCTGTAAAACAAGACGATGTTTTGGTGGTAACCATGGAAGATATCACAAAAAAGAAACATGCCGAAACAGCGCTTCATAATGCATTGCTTGATGCAGAAAAACAAAAAAGGCTATACAATTCTATACTAAACGGAACTCCTGATCTAGTTTACGTATTTAGTCTCGATTATAAATTTACTTACGCCAACAAAGCTTTATTGACGATGTGGGGCAAGTCTGCAGAAGACTCCATTGGACGCAGATTAATTGAAAATGGTTATGAGGACTGGCATGCCGAAATGCATGAAGAAGAAATAGATACTGTAGTAGCTACGAAAAAACCAGTTCGAGGAACAGTTTCTTTTCCGCACGCAGAACTGGGAAGAAGAATTTACGATTATATTTTTGTTCCCGTTTTTAATGAAAATGGAGAAGTAGAGTTTGTTGCTGGAACAACACGAGATATTACAGAAAGCAAGCAAGCACAAGAAAAATTGCAGCAAAGTGAGAATCGTTTTCGCAAAATGATTCATCAAACGCCAGCTCCGACTTTAGTCCTTAAAGGAGATGATCTTATTATTGAGCAGATCAATAGGCATATGCTGCAAATGATTGGTCGCGGCGCAGAAATTATCGGCATGCGACTGATTGATGTTTTGCCAGAACTCGAAGGGCAATATGTTTGGGAGCAAGTTTTAAAGGTTTATAATGAAGGAATTCCTTTTGATCAAAGTGAAGTTTTGGTGCCGCACAATCGTACAGGCGAATTAAAAGACTATTATTATAATTTGGCTTATCGTCCGTTAATTGAAGATGGAGAGATAACTGGAATGATACAAGTAGCAGTTGAGGTTACGCAACAAGTTGTGGCGCGTCAAAAAATGGAAGAGAGTGAAAGCCGCTTCCGTGCTTTAGTCAACGCATCATCCGATTTGGTTTATCGAATGGATGCCGATTGGATGATTATGCAAGATCTGGAAGGAGACGGACGTTTGGCCAATCAAAGAGAACGTGGTGTCAATTGGTTGGATAAATTTATTCATGCTAGCGATTTGCAGATGGCTGTACATCTTATTTCTAAATCGATAGTAGAAAAATCCATTTTTGAAATGGAGCATAGGGTTATAAATAAAGACGATTCTGTTAGATGGGTTTTCTCTAGAGTGGTCCCGATATTAGACGATCAAGAAAAGATTATTGAATGGTTTGGAGCATCGAGCGATATTACTTCGCAGAAAGAACTTCAAAATGTTATTGCAGAAAGTGGAGAACGATTTAGACAGCTTGCAGATTTGGTTCCTCAAATTATTTGGACTGCCAATTCAGAAGGTTTTGTTGATTATTACAATAGCCGCTGGTACGAATACACGGGTTACATAGAAGATGAATTTGGAGATCCAAGCTGGATTTCAAAATTACATGCAGACGATGTTTATCTAGTGTCAAAAATGTGGTACGAAAGTGTTCATGCCGGAGTTCCTTATCAGACTGAATTTCGCTTAAAAAATGCCCATACGGGAGAATACCGCTGGTTTTTAAGTAAAGCGCTTCCTATTAGAGATAAAGAAGGCATCATTACCAATTGGTTTGGTACCTGTACAGATATTCACGAACAAAAGTCGATTACTGAAAAACTTGAGATTTTGGTAAAAGATCGTACTAAAGAACTGCAAAGATCTAACGACGATTTACAGCAGTTTGCGCATGTTGCTTCGCATGATTTAAAAGAACCGGTTCGGAAGATAAAAACTTTTTTAAGCCGTCTAGAAGATCATATGTCAGGACAGTTTGATGAATCTTCATCAAAATATATTGAAAGAATTCATGTCGCGGCAGATCGAATGTTTAATATGATTGATGGTGTATTAGCCTATTCGAAAATGAATGCCGATTCGCAAAAAACAACAATAGTCGATTTAAATGAAGTTATTAAAAATATAGAAACCGATCTTGAAATTGCGCTTCAAAATACAAATGGCACCATTTATTTTGAAGAACTTCCCGTTATAGAAGGCGCTTCTGTATTGTTGTATCAGCTGTTTTATAATCTTATTAATAATTCTATTAAATTTGCTAAAGAAGATACTCCGCCAGAAATACGTATTACAGCAACAGAACAAATTGAAGAAGGCAACAGAATTGCGATTATTACAGTAGAAGATAACGGAATTGGTTTTGATCTTGATCAAACAAGACGAATTTTTGAAACTTTTACACGTTTAAATTCTAAGGATCGTTATGAAGGAACGGGGTTAGGTTTGTCGCTTTGTAAAAAAATAGCCGAACGTCACGGCGGAAGTATTACGGCCACAGGAATTGCTAATAAAGGAGCCATTTTTATTATAACATTGCCAATTGAGCAAAAAGTAAAACACATTTAAATATGCAAGAAAAGATGATTTTATTGGCTGATGACGATCAGGATGATGCAGAAATGTTTTGCGAAGCATTGGCAGAAATAGATGAAAGTATTGTTTGCTATTGTTCAGAAAATGGTAGCGGTGTGATAAATACGCTGAAAAATCAGGAGAAGATTCCAGAAATTGTTTTTCTAGATTTAAATATGCCAGTTATGAACGGCTGGGAATGTCTGAAGCAATTAAAATCGGAAGAACGTTATAAAGATATTCCTGTAATTATGATTTCTACTTCTTCGTACAGAAATGATATGGATACGGCTGCCAATCTTGGAGCAGTCTGCTATTTTGTAAAACCAAATAATTTTGACGACTTAAAACAGGTTTTGAGATTAATTACTTCAAACCTTGAAAATGGGCTAAAAGAAGCTTTTTCAAATCTTGAAAATAATAAATATTTACATGTCTTTTGTGCAGAATGAAACTGTGTTTTCTTTTTTTGAAAAGTAAAACGTATGAATTTATTTTATAAAAAAAGCATTTGCCAAAAAGTATATTTTGTTTTAATGTGTTGATTTTTAAAATTTTAAATTGTACTAAATGATCTTTTTAATAAAAAAAGTAAAAAAAAGCATTTTAAACTTGACTAATTCGGTAGAATTAATATATATTTGTATCACAGAAAATTTATATAATGATACTTATCCAGAAAGACTGAGGGAATAGGCCCATTGAAGTCTTAGCAACCTGTTGCCGAATAAGGTGCTAAATCCTTCCGCTGTGTGCGGGTAGATAAGAAAGATTTCTCCGTAAATCTGTTTAAGATCATCCAATTTAAAATCTTTATTATGAAAGCAGAATACATTTTGTACGCTAGTTATGAACTCTTGAATTCCATTTTTGAAGAAAACAGTTTTGCTTTTTTCTGAAGGCTTAAAGACTAGTTTCTCTCCAATTTCTTTTATAAACAACAATAACGCTAATGATTTTTTTCATTGGCCTGAAATTCTTTTGTCTAATCTTAAAACTAAAAATAAAATGAAAAAAATACTATTAGGTTTTGCTTTGCTTTTTGGAGCTTTTCAAACTCAAGCGCAGGAAAATAATTTACAATTAAAAGGGACTGTTGTCGATACAGTGGCGCAATATGTTTACCTGCAAAAGTTTCACAATAAAATGTTTACTACAATTGATTCGGCAAAAGTAAAAGATGGAAATTTTAGTTTTAAAACAAAAGTAAAAACACCAGAATTATATGGATTGAGCGTCAATACAGAAAGTTCGCCCTTGTATGTTTTTCTTGAAAAAGACCCAATTACAGTAAAACTGAGTCCGAAGAAATATTATACCGCTTCTGTAGTTGAAGGTTCGGCTTCTCAAGATTTGTTCGAAATCTATAAAAAGAGCAAAGATGTAGAAATCAGCAAATTCATAACCGAACAGCCAAAATCTATTGTTTCAGCTTATGTGTTGTACAGAAATTGGTCTTATAGATTAACGCCAGAGCAGATTACACAAAATATTGCTTTGTTGGATAAAAGTCTTCAAAATACCACTTACGTAAAAGAATTAAAAGAACTGGCTATTGTTTTAGATGGATTAGCGGTAGGTAAAAAAGCCCCTGATTTTACAGCCAATGATCCTGACGGAAAGCCAGTTCGACTTTATGATAATTTAAAAGGCGGGTATACTCTAGTTGATTTTTGGGCTTCATGGTGCGGACCATGCCGAAGAGAGAACCCAAATATTGTAGCAGCTTACAAAGAATTTCATGATAAAGGATTCAACATTGTAGGGATTTCTCTAGATAAAAAGAAAGAAAACTGGGTTAAAGGAATTCAAGATGATAATTTAACCTGGACACACGTTTCTGATTTGCTTTTCTGGAACAGTGCTGTTGCTAAATTATATGGTGTAAGAGCTATTCCAGGAAATTATTTAGTGGATTCTAAAGGAATAATCGTTGCGAAAAACCTGCACGGAGAAGAATTACAAGCTACACTAAAAACGCTTTTAGAAAATAAAATTTAATAAAGAACACGCAATCTTGTCATTCCTCGAAATGACAAAAATTGAGAAAGAATACATATTAGTTAATTTAAAATGATAAGGAAATGAATGCGATTGAGCCAACAACAAAACCAACAGAGCCTGAATGTTACTTTTCTAAATTTAGAGAAAATACAGTAGGAATTGATCATACTTTCGAATCGGTTTACGGAGAACAAAATTTAGTGTACGCAGACTGGGTTGCCAGCGGAAGATTATACCATCCGATCGAAGATATAATGCTCAATAAAATTGGTCCAATGATTGCCAATACGCATTCACTTTCAAGTCAGACAGGAAAAACCTCTACTTATGCCTATCAGCATGCAAGGGATATTATTAAAAAATCGGTTAATGCCAATGATTCGGATGTTTTGGTAACGACAGGAAGCGGTATGACAGCAGCTTTATCAAAACTGCAACGCATTATGGCACTTCGAACAAAATCGGAAGAAGATAGACCTGTGGTTTTTATTACGCACATGGAACATCATTCTAATCAAGTTTCGTGGTATGAAACCAATGCTGAGGTAGTTATTCTTCCGCCTGATGAGAACAATTTAGTCGACCCAAATGTTCTTGCTGAAGCAATTAAAAAATATGCAGACAGAAGTTTAAAAATAGGTTCGTTTACGGCTTGTTCGAATGTTACGGGAATTATTACGCCTTATCACGAATTAGCCAAAATCATGCACCAAAACGGCGGACTTTGTTTTGTGGATTTTGCAGCTTCGGCACCTTACGTCCAAATCGATATGCATCCAAAAGATCCAGAAGAACAATTGGACGCGATTTTCTTTTCACCGCATAAATTTTTAGGAGGACCTGGAACTTGCGGTATTTTGGTTTTCAATGAAAAATTATACCAATCTGATTTTCCAGATAATCCTGGCGGAGGAAATGTAAAATGGACTAATCCGTTGGGCAAATATTGTTACAGTGATGTGATAGAAGTTAGAGAAGATGGCGGAACTCCGGGTTTTCTACAGGTAATCAGAACAGCATTGGCTTTAGAATTGAAAGAGCAGATGCGAGTAGAGAAAATCAAAGAAAGAGAAAAAGAATTGCTTGATCTTTGTTTTTCAAGACTTCAAAAAATAGAAGGTTTATCTATTTTAGGAGATTTAACTACAGAACGAATTGGTTGTGTTTCTTTTGTGATCGAAGACATTCATTATAATTTGATTGTTAGACTTTTAAATGACCGTTTCGGAATTCAGGTGCGTGGCGGCTGGTCATGTGCGAGTACTTATGCGCATTATCTGTTCAATATCAACGATAAGAAATCGGCAGAAATTACCAATGAATTATTGCAGCGAAATCAGACCAATAAGCCGGGTTGGGTGCGTTTGTCACTGCATCCGATTATGAGCAATGAAGAGCTTTTTTATATCTGCGATGCAATTGAAAAAGTAGCTCTGAATAATAAAAAATGGAAAAAAGATTATGAATATAATCCGGTTTCAAATGAATTTGAAAATCCGGAAATTAAAGATACCATCGCAAGAGAAGTAAACGAATGGTTTAAGTTAGATTAGTTAGTAGTAAACCTAACAGGTTTTCAAAACCTGTTAGGTTTTTAAATTGCTAAATATTCCGTAGGAATATCTCGTCGGTAGAAAAAAATGGTTGTGTTTTACGTTGTGTCCTGTAGGTACACCTGTGTAATGGCAGAAAATTAATAATGAAGATAAATTAAATGAGAGCAATACCAAGAAGAATTGTAACAGGTTTACGAGACGGAAAATCGATTATAGAGCAAGATGAAATCGTTTCGAACGTATCGGAACATTTTCCAGGATTAATTATTTCAGATATCTGGTCGACAGATTCAACGCCAGCAAAATTTGAAGAAAAAGTTATTGAAAACACCGCTTTTCCAAATACGCCTAAAAACGGAAGTTATTTTCGTTATGTACAGATTCCGCCCGACAAAGATTTGGGAATTGTTGCTCTCGAAGGCCAGCCGCATCCGTTAATGCATCAGACTGATACTTTAGATTACATTATCATTATTTCGGGTGAAATTTATTTGATTGTAGATGAAGAAGAGACTTTACTGCAAGCGGGAGATATTGTAATTCAGCGCGGAACCAATCACGCTTGGAGCAACCGATCGGATTCGCCCTGTATTCAATTGGCAATCTTACTGGACGCCGCAAAAGCAGAATAATATAAATTATACGCCGATAACTACATTTTGATTTATTTGTAAAATTGCAATAATCTCATTTGATTGTTGCAATTTTTTTTGTTTTTAAATATGCACGGAATTTCTCAAAATTGTTCCATTTTATAAAATGAAACAATTTTGAGTATTTATACTATAAAGTATTGAATAAGAATTGTTTAAATTTATACGAAAATCATAATGTTGGAATAGCAGAATCCAAATTAACCATCGTAATTTTTCCGCCTAGCTAAAATTTAATTCTCTCGAAAGTTCTGCTAATGTTGATTGCAAATTTCCCCAAAATGCAAAATTAAATCCATATCATCTCATGAGCTATTGGCGGTTTAAAGTTTTTCGTTTAAAGCATTTAGCTCTTTTTTTATTGAGCTGCAGCCTCAACGTAAGTTTTGCGCAGCAGGATACGATCAGTCTGGCGTCTGCTAAAAAAATAAGACTCGATGAAGCCATTTTATTAGGCATTAAAAACAACCGTCAGTTAAAATTGGCCAATGCAGATCTCGCTATTGCGAATGAAAATGTCAGTCAGGCCAAAATTGCAAAAGCGCCAAGAATAAGCTTAAATGGCGGATACAATTATATTGGCGATCCTAAAATCTATGAAGGATTTTATGCCAGAAATGTTACCGTAGATTATTACGATCATCAAGGTTTTGCTAATATTGTTTCTTCACTCCCAATTTACGCTGGAAATGCCATTAACACTAGAATTAATCAGCAGGAATTAATTAGTGAAATGCAGGAATCTGCGGTGAAAATGACAGAAGCCGATGTCAAGAATGCGATTACCGAACAATATTTTACACTCGAAAAATTATACCGTCAGATCGAGGTTACGAAACAGAATATTATCAATACCGATATTCGAATAAATCAATTAAAATCGCGTGTGAAAAATGGTCAGAATCTTACGAGCGACCTTTTGAGAACCGAATTGCAGCAGTCTAATTTTAAGGTTTCGGTTTTTAGAAGCACTAATACAATTGAGCTGATTAGCAATTATTTGGATATTTTAATCGGTTTTCCAACCCATACGATTCTGAAACCAGAAGTGACAGAAAGCATGATTCCGACCGAAAATATGAATCTGCAGCAAAGTTTGGAAGAAGCTTTTCAGAATAGAGAAGAAATAAAGCGTGCAGGAATAAGAATCAAACTTTCGGAATCGACATTAAGCCTGACCAAAAGCGGATTTAAGCCAAACGTAAATGCAAATGTTATTCTCAATACCGAATATCCAGCGCAGTGGCCCAATTATGTCAATATTCTCAATTACTGGGCGGCTGGACTTTCTTTGAATTGGGATATTTCGAGTTTCTATAATCTGAAACATCGCATTAGCGGCGATAAACTGGAAATCGATAAAAGTAATATAGCCCTAGAAGTTACCAAAGACCAGATTACGACCGAAGTTAAAAATGCTTATGTGAGATATGCGGAAAGCAAAGAAAATATCAAAACCTATAAAAAAGATGTAGAGTTGTCTATGAGCAATTATAAAATTGTGAAAAGCCGTTATGACAACGATTTTGCTTTAATCAGCGAGATTGTAGATGCAGAATTGCAATTAAACAATTCTAGAATTTCACTTGTAAACGCCAATTTAGATTTAATCATTCAATATTATTCACTTCAATATGCAATGGGCAAACTTTAATACATCTTGTTATGAGCGAAGCAGATACACAAAACGGAGCAGTTCAGAAAAATGAAAAAAGAAGAAACACAATTCTTACGGTATTGTCATTTGTTTTTTTGATTGCGGGCGGATTGTGGATTTTAAGTTTGTTCTTTGATTTTAGTTCTTATGAAACCACCAATAATGCTCAGGTTGAATCTTACATCAATAATGTAGTGGCAAGAGCGACTGGACATATAAAAGAAATACGATTTGAAGCCAATCAGAAAGTGCAGAAAGGAGATACATTGGTTGTTTTAGACGATTCTGAATATGTCATTAAAGTCAAACAAGCCGAAGCGGATTTGGCTATAGCCAAAGGAAATCTGCATTCGCTGCAGCAAAACATTACAACTTCGATTTCCAATCAAGCTTCGGGAAAAGAAAGGTTGGCGGGAGATTTGGCGAGTTTAGAAAAAGCGCAAAAAGATTATCAGCGGTTCAAAAATATGTATGCCGATTCGGCCGTAACGCGAAATCAGTACGATCAAGTTATTTCCAAATTAAAATCAGAAGAAGCGTATGTAAAAGCAGGTAAAAAAGGTTTGGATGCCAGCAGCTCGATTACTAAACAAAGTTCAATTAATCTTGAAGCCGCCACAGCAACTGTCGCTAGAAAGAAAGCAGATCTTGATGCGGCAAAACTTCAATTGTCATATACTGTTATTATGGCTCCAACCAGTGGTTTTGTGGGAGAACGAAATTTGTCTATTGGCGAATTAATCAATGCCAATCAAACCATTGCGACAATTGTATTGAATGAAAAATTATGGATTACGGCCAATTTTAAGGAAACTCAGATAGAGAAAATAAAACAGGGACAAGAAGTAACCATCACGATTGATGCCTTGGACGGAAAAGAATTTAAGGGAAAAGTGGCTGGTTTTTCTCCCGCGACTGGAGCTAAATTCTCAATGGTAGAACCCGATAATTCGACTGGAAATTTTGTCAAAATCACCCAGCGAATCCCAGTTAAAATTGAATTTGAAACTCCGACAAAAGAGCTACAGGAAGTTAGACCCGGAATGAATGTAACAGTTGATGTAAAAAAATAAGAGATGTTTGCAGGAAAAAAAGGAAGCGTTTTTACACTGACAGGATTGTATATCCTGACGATTCCTTTTTTTAACGGACTCAATGTTACGACTTATGATAATTCGCAGATATTAGGACATTTCGGACCTTCTACGACTGCTTTTAGTTATGCGGTTTACGTTCCGATTTTTGTCATGTTGGCTTTTCTGCCTTTAGGTTTAAAATTAGGGAAGCAAATCAAGGTTAGAACCATGATTTTATCGGTTTCATTTTTATCCTTAATCTTCAATACTGCTTCATTGTTTGCACCCACAATAGCTTGGTTTGTTTTATGCCGTTCTCTTTTAGCAATGGTTTCAGTCATCGGAATATTTGCTTCGATGGTGCCTATTTTATTAAAATATAATCCTGCTTTAAATATGGCTTTGATGTACGGAATTTTCCAGTTTATACAGAAAGGAAGCCAGCATTTGTATCAATATTTGGGAGCGCATTTTGTGAGTTTTCATAACTGGACGTTTGGAATTTATTTCCTGAATGTCAATTTTTTGATTTGCATTCTTTTGGCTTGGTATTTTTATAAAGCCGATGTGGCGCCCATGAAAACCAAATTCCAATTTGATTGGCGAGGTTGGATCATCCTGATTTTGTTTTTTGCGATTATTCTTTTTTTATGTGCCGAAGGGCAGACCAGAAATTGGTTTAGCGATCCTAAAATAACTTTGGCTTTTGCAGTTTTATTTATTGTGGCGGGAATCTATCTGCTTCATGTTCGTTTTACAGCAGAACCATTAATTAATCCGGATGTTTATAAATTTAAAAATGTCATCGCTGGTGCCTTTTTGATGTTTTATATCGGAATAATAAACGGAACTGGAAGTGTCGTAACAGGCTATATGACTAATATTTTAGGATTTGATCCTGTTTTGGGAGCGGTAACACATCTTTCGTTATTAATCGGATTATGCATTTCGATTCCGCTTTCGACTTATCTTTTATACAAACGCATTTATTTGGCTACGATTTGGGTAATTGGTTTTGCCTGTTACGGAATCTATCATATTACGCTTTTTTTTAGGTTCTATCCTGGAATAGATGCTTCTGATTTTTATCTGCCCTTAATTTTTAAAGGATTAGGAATGGGATTTATTTTTCCGGTTTCGCTACTTTACATTTCAGAAGGAATTCCTCCTTTTTTGAGTACATCGCGCATGATGACTGGAATTATAGCACAGGCTGTTTTTGCTTCTTTACTTGGAGGCGCTGTTTTAGGAACTTTTATTTCGAACATGAATGTACAGCATAAAACAGGTCTGAGTCAGCAGTTGAGTCCGATAAATAAACAAGCCGAACAGCAGCTGGAAAACTCAAAAAGACAATTTTTATTTATGGGATTATCAGATGCCGAAGCGCAGAAAAAAGCCGAGAAAAATCTTTCCAATCAAACCTCTCAAACTTCTATGTTATTGGCTTACAAAGATATTTATCTCGTCATGTCGGCAGTTTGTTTTCTGCCCATTTTTATTATTCTTCTTTTCAAACTTTGGCGAAGACCAATTGGAAGAGTAGAAGTAGAGCCGATACCGATTTGAGGGTGAGGAAGCAAGATTATAGATTATAGATTATAGAATATAGAATTTGTCCGTAGGCTTGGAGATTGGAATTTGGAATTTAGTTTTTGGAATTTGTCCTTAGGCTTTGGAATTTAATATTTGGAATTTATATTATGATAGCAAAAAAAAATCGTTTTTTATATCGCTTTTGGACACAAGAAAGCGGGCTGAGTGGTATGCTGATACTTCTGTTTATCATGCACTTTATTGTCATTCCGTTTTTTGGCGGTTATACGCGTTTTATGGTGGCGGTCAATATCTTTTGGATGTTATTTCTTTTTGCTGGAATTATAGCTTTATCCAAACATAAAAAACAAGCTTTTCTCATTTCCATAATTCCCTTTTTATTTATTATAACGCAATGGATTAATTATTTTGAACATAATATTTTAATACTATTTGCCGATCTCATTCTTTCTGTTGCCATCATGTTGCTTCTCATTACTTTGGTTTTAATAAAAGTTTTAGAACCTGGTCCCGTAACTACTTATCGCATTGTAGGGTCAATAGTCGTTTATATGCTTTTGGTTCACTTTTGGTCTACGCTTTATTTGTTTCTTTTCCAGCATATTGAAGGCGCTTTTCAAATTACTGAATCGAAATTTGCAAGCAATAGCGATCTGGCTAGTTTTATGTATTTCAGTTATGTCTGTATCACATCAACGGGTTTTGGCGAAATCGTTCCTCTGCATCCTTTGGCTCGTTCGCTTGTTCAGATTGAAGTGCTTACAGGTGTTCTGTATCCTGTAATCTTAATTGGAAGACTGGTTTCAGATGCCAATTTTGCTGTTAATAAGACGGGGAAGAATAAAGAGTAAAGAATATAGAATATAGAATATAGATGAAAGAAGTAAGAACTAGGATTAAAGTAAAGATTTAGAGAAGAGAATTCATTTTCAATAACAACTCACAACTCACAATTACCATTCACCATTAAAAACAATAACCATGAAAACAACCAATTCGAATAAAAAGAAAGAACTTTTTGATACTATTTTGCAGTTATTTTTTATTTTTCTCCTTGTGGGATTTTGTCTTAAATTGTTGCTGCCTTTTTTTATGCCTATTCTTTGGGCGGTAATACTTTCGGTTGTGTTTTATCCTTTATTTAATTCGCTGCAGCGAATATTAAAAGGACGTAAAGCACTGGCATCGGTTGTTATTACTATTTTGCTTATTGCCATAATGGTGGTGCCTCTAATTTATTTCCTGAAAGCGGCAACGGGAAATTTCTTAGAACTGAAAAACAGTTTTGAGGCAGGAACATTAAAAATTACTCCGCCAGGAGCTTCTATAAAAGAGTGGCCGATAATTGGTAAACCGCTCTACGAATTTTTACTTTCTTTATCAACAGATTTGGAACAAAGCGTTGTGAAGTATCAAGATCAGATAAGGGAATTGTCGTCTAAGATCATGGCAAGTATTTTAAGTTCTGGTGCAGCATTTCTGCAATTTATCCTTTCGGTTATTATTGCGGGTGTTTTATTAGTATCGCCAGGTGGTAAAACTTTCTTTATGAAATTCCTTAGAAAAATTGCAGGAAGTGAGGCTGAAGAAATTATGACCATTTCGGTTTCAACTATTTATCAAGTGGTTAAAGGTATTTTGGGAGTTGCTGTTATTCAGACCATTATTCAGGCAATTGGATTGTTTTGGGCCGATATTCCATACGCTGGAATTTTGACGTTGATCTGTCTGATATTTTCAATTTTACAGATTGGCCCTATTATAATTAATATTGGCGTTATTATTTATCTTTTCTCAACAGGAGATTCTGGTTATGCTATTTTTTGGACGGTGTTTTTCATTATCAGCGGATTATCAGATAATGTTCTAAAACCATTATTACTAGGAAAAGGCGCTCTTGTGCCTATGCTTGTTATTTTTCTAGGTGTAATTGGCGGATTTATCATGTCGGGCTTTATCGGATTGTTTGTTGGACCCATTGTGTTTTCAATAGGCTACAAACTCTTTGTTGCTTGGCTGGATGATAATTCAGAACCCATTGAAGAACCTGTAGAAGATATTGAAATTAGTTAATTGTTAATTGTGAGAAGTTAGAAGTTAGAAGTGTTACTTAAGTAGTTTTTTTATTTTTCACTTTGTGATTCTCACTTTGTACTTTTTTCACATTTCACAATTAACATTTCACACCTTAATTAACAATTCACAATTTATAATTCACAATTAAATAAAGTATTTTTGCAGGATTATAATTTTAGCAAATGAAACGTTCAGGCACTGCAGATCTTCCTTTACATTATGGACATGTTCCATTATGGCTTGCTGAGCGAATGTCTAAACTTGGTTTTGCGATTGTGGAAACTATCGCCATGGAATTTTCGACTGCCGAAGTTATAAGTAAATTGAGCAATCCGTTTTGGTTTCAGAGTTTTGGAGCCGTAATGGGAATGGATTGGCATTCGTCTGGAATTACAACCTCGGTGCTTGGAGCATTAAAAAAATCGGTGAATCCGCACTCCAAAGAACTCGGAATTTATATCTGCGGAGGCAAAGGAAAACATTCGATGGCAACGCCGCAGGAACTTTTATTTGTTGGCGAAAAAACAGGCCTCGACGGAGTTAATCTTGCCAGCTGTAGCCGACTTACCGCAAAAGTAGACAATACCGCCATTCAGGACGGATTTCAATTGTATCAGCATAATTTTATTGTCGATAATAAAGGGCAATGGGCTGTAATTCAGCAGGGAATGAATCCTGATTCTAGAACAGCCAGAAGATACCATTGGCATTCGCAAGATTTAAAGTCTTTTATAAACGAACCGCACACTTTTATTTATGGCGAAAATCAAGGTGCGATTTTAAATCTTACAGCCAATGCAGCCACAAAATCGCGTGAAGGTATTTTAGAATTGGTAAAAGAATCGCCAGTTAAAATTATAAAAGAAATGCAGCATCTTTCTATGCCCGCACATCACGACGTGAGAATGGAAGATGTGAATATGAAAAGACTGGGCGCTATGCTTTGGGCTACTCACGAAAACAAGCCCGAAGATTTTGAAGAGTTACTGCTTTTAAAAGGAATGGGACCAAGAGCTTTGCAGTCGTTGGCTTTGGTAAGCGAAATAATCTACGGAACTCCAACACGATTTGATGATCCAGCCCGTTTTTCTTTTGCTCATGGCGGAAAGGATGGACATCCGTTTCCTGTTCCCGTTAAAATCTACGATGAAACAATAGACACGTTGCAAAGAGCCATTAATCGGGCTAAAATCGGGAATAGTGATAAATTGAGCGCTATTCAGAAACTATCTGAAATTTCAAGAAAAGCAGAAGAAAGTTTTACGCCAAATTCCAATTTTGATGCTCTTGTTCAAAGAGAAAGAGAAGAATCGCACAAATATGGTGGAAGAACCGTTTTTGGCGATGCGAAACCTCCAAAAAAGAAACCTATAAACCCAAACAATCAGCTGGAATTATTTTAAAGAATCATAATTACCTATCTGCCTTTTTAGTTATACAAAAAATCAATAATGTCACAAAACGAAAAATCAATTTATACCTTACAATTCATTTTGCTTTGTTTGAGTTCTCTATTATTTTCATCAAGTTTTAATATGATGATACCGGAGCTTCCCAATTACTTAAGCAGTTTGGGAGGAGCAGAATATAAAGGACTTATTATTTCGTTGTTTACCTTGACGGCAGCAATTTCGAGGCCTTTCAGCGGTAAACTTACCGATAAATGGGGACGTGTTCCAGTTATGGCAATAGGCTCTTCGGTATGTGTGATCTGCGGATTTCTGTATCCCATTTTGAGTTCGGTTTCAGGATTTTTGCTTTTGCGTCTGGTACATGGTTTTTCAACAGGATTTAAACCTACTTCAACTTCGGCTTATGTGGCAGATATTATTCCGCAACATAGATGGGGAGAAGCACTCGGAATGCACGGATTATGTTTTAGTATTGGCGGGGCGTTAGGACCAGCGCTCGGGAGTATGATTGTGAATTTGTACGGAATCAATGTCATGTTTTATACTTCGTCGTTTTTGGCTTTCTTTTCCATTATTATTGTTTTGAACATGAAAGAAACTCTTGCGACAAAAGAAAAATTGAACCGATCAATGTTCGTTATAGGCAAAAATGATATTGTAGATAGAAATGTATTTCCAGCAGGAATTATCACTTTTCTTTCTTACACCGCTTTCGGACTTATTTTAACCTTAATTCCAGATTGGAGTGAGCATTTGGGAGCAACAAATAAGGGGATATTTTTTACTGCTTTTACGGTAGCTTCAGTTATGGTTCGTTTTGGTGCAGGAAAAGTTTCCGATAGGCATGGCCGTCCAAAAGTGATCATGGCTGGATTAATCATCACTTCGATTGCTCTTTTTGTAATAAGTGCAGGAAGAGATATCAATATGTTATTAATCGGAGCCGGAATTTACGGAGTCGGCACGGGTATTTTGTCACCAGCAATTAGTGCATGGACTATAGATATGAGTAATCCTGAACATAGAGGAAAAGCGGTTGCAACGATGTATATTTCAATGGAACTCGGAATCGGTTTAGGAGCTCTTTTAGGAGGAACTTATTATAATGATCAAATCAACCGTATACCGCAAATCATCAGATTTGATATCTTGGTGCTAATTCTAGGAATTGTATATCTTACTTATTGGGCAAGAAATAAAAGGAGAATGAAAGCGTAATTTTATAGCGCCTTATTCTTTTTGAATCGCTAACTGCACTTTAAAATTACCATAATATGGATTGTCTGCCATTAGAGAATGTCCAATGATTAAAATATGAGTTCCTTTTTGTTGAAGCGGCATTTTCATGTCCATTCCAAAAGGGCCGTCTGATGTTTTATCCGGAAAAATAATTTGATTAAAACGAATGTTTCCTTTTCCTGCATCTGGAACAATTTGAGCGTTTAATTCTCCCAAATCTTCATTTTTAAATTGGACATAAACTTTTGAATGTAGAGAATCTAAATGGCCTTCTACTGAAAACACATTTTCTTCATTCTTAAAATTCATAGCAATAGTGTCGCCCACTTGTTCATTTTCCTGTTTTTTTTCTTGTTGAACAACGGGCGTCGGTACTTCAGCAGCAGGTTTTTTGTTTTCCTTTTGCTGACATGAGAAAAAGAAAACCGAGGTTAAAAGTAGAAACCAACTTTTCATAGTAGTATTTTTAGCTTAACATTTCAAAACTCCCTGGCTTTTCTTCATTCTTATCGTATTCTCCGTCAATATCATTTAACTCTTCTTCTTCCCAGTCATTTTCATCATACTCTGAATCGAAATCATATTCAAGATTATCTTCCAGTTCTCCAAGCTCTAGATTGTAGTGATTAGAAGCTGTCAGTCTATTATTGTAGTCACCGTCTAAAAAGTCGTCATAATTTAGTAGTAGTTGTTCCTCATAAGAATTCATTTCAAATTCTTCAGATGCGTAATTTTCATATCTCATAATAATCGGTTTTAAAGGATGAATAATAATTATCTCTATTTTTAGATTATTCTAAAATTACTGTCTTAATCTGCTAACTGTTTTATATAATTTTTTTATAGTATTGTCAAATTTTCATTTACTATTAAATTTAACCATAAAAAAGCAAAAGTTTGAAAATACGAGTACTTTTTTCAACTATAATACTGCTGTTCAATATTATTAAGATTAATCATATTGAATTTTATTCAAAAATGTTTACGAAATCCTTTGCGCTTTTTTTAACTTAATAATCTTTTGGCTTTTAACATTAAAATTGTTTAATATTGCGTTTTTGATCCTCACTTTTTATTAATTAATGTCTGTTTATAGCAAATATGCTGATCATATCTTATTAAATCTCCTTAAGGATGATGATCAATTGGCCTATACAGAAATTTTCGAAAGATATTCTAGGCTTTTAGTAAATCATGCCTACAAAATGACTGGAAATCATGATGAAGCCAATGATGTTGTTCAGGAAGTTTTCCTGTTTATCTGGAACAAACGTAGGGAGTTGGAAATCGCAGGATCATTATCTTCTTATTTATACAAAGCAACCAAAAACAGAATCTTGAATCATATTGCTCACGAAAAAGTGGTTTCTCGTTACGCAGATTCTTTTTCGAACTTTATTGAAAATGATTATGTTTTTGCAGATTCTAAACTCCGAGAAAAAGAATTGGAAGCTATTATTGAAAGCGAAATTGCTTTGCTTCCAGAAAAAATGCGTGAAGTTTTTCTTTTAAGAAAAGTAGAAGAACTGTCATACGACGAAATTGCACTTCAATTGAACATAACAGATAAAACGGCTAAACAGCAAGTTTATAATTCGCTAAAAATTCTTCGCGGAAAGCTAAAATCGGCGTTGAATGTTTTTGTGTGGTAAATTTTTCTTGTTCTTTTTGTTAAATTTTCAAATAAAAACTATCCATAAAAGCCTCATTAATAAAGAGAAACTAACGTTTCTACGAATTTATTAATGATAAATTAATATTTTTTTGATTTTCATCTATGACAAAACCCCTTTCTAACTGTCTTATTATAAAACAAGACAAAATTTCGTGTTGTAATTATGAATGAAACTGAATTTTTAGAACTGCTTAAAAGACATCAAAATGGCACTTTATCTGGTGAAGATAAAGACAAACTTGATGCGTGGTATTTGCATAAAGCGGCAAATAATACTAAACAGCTTAGCGAATACGAACTAGCAGATAGTTACGAACATTTGAAATCGAGACTTCCTTTAGTAAAGCAACCAAAAGTGATTAATCTTTGGCCGCGTGTTGCCGCCGCCGCATCTATTGCGTTATTATTTGGCGCTGGAATATTCTATTTTACAAAATCGGAATTGCGAGTAGAACAAGAAAATATTCAGGTTGTCGAAAAACCAAAAGAAATTGCACCAGGTGGAAACAAAGGGATTTTAACCCTTTCTAACGGAAAGCAGATTGTACTTTCTGATATTTCTTCAAAAGATATTATTGCTAAAGAAGATCAAGATGAGGTAACCATTAAAATGGATGCCAATGGAGTGATTACTTATGTAATAAACCCAAATGCTGATGCTTCAGAAGAAGATGCAAATTCATTTAATACACTTTCGACTCCAACGGGCGGACAATATAATATTGTTTTGGCAGATGGAACAAAAGTATTCTTGAATGCTGTTTCATCTATCAAATATCCCACTCAGTTTAATGGTGATCAAAGAATTGTTGAATTAGAAGGAGAAGCTTATTTTGAGGTTGCTAAAAATAAAAGCAAGCCTTTCTTAGTAAAATCAGCTAACCAAACAATCGAAGTTTTAGGGACACATTTTAATGTCCATGCTTACAATAATGAATCTGTAATAAAAACTACATTGTTAGAAGGTAGTGTTGCCGTTTCTTCTAAAAACCAGAAAGCGATTTTAAAGCCAGGCCAACAAGCCAATATATCTGAAAGTTCTAGTAAGATTGCCGTTAAAGAAGTCGACACCGAAGCTGCAATTGCTTGGAAAAACGGCCGATTCAAATTTGATAATGCCGATTTAAAATCAGTAATGAAACAGTTGGAGCGCTGGTACGGAATTAAAGTTGAATATCGTGGCGATGTCTCGGATGTGAGATTTAACGGAGGTACATTTAGAAATAAAAATTTGTCTGAGGTATTAAAAGTACTTGAGCTTAGTAATATAAAATTTAAGGTTGAAGGAAAAACGATTATTGTGTATCCATAAGATCTTATTTAACCGATTATATTGAGTCTATAAACTAAAAAACCAGAGGCAGTTGCGATGCTTCTGGTTGTTTAAAAAGTTTATAGCCAATATAAGTTGTCCACTATTGTTTAACTATAACCAATGTAAATGTATGAAATTAAATTTACAACCAAAAAAACCTTACAAAAAACTTAAAAAAAAGATTCCCAAAGTTCATTTTTCTCCCCATTTATGGGCGCTATGCACTGTTTTTATAGTGTTGTGCAGTTTTACTGGACAAGCCCAAAACATTACCATTAATTTTAAAGGAGCATCGCTTGAAACAGTTTTAAAAGAAGTAGCCAAACAGGCTAATCATGAAGTTTTATACACTCAAAAAATGCTGAAAGATTCTAAACCTGTAAGTATTAATGTTAAGAATGCGAGTTTGAATGAAACTTTAAATCAAATTTTTAAAACTCAAAATTTAAAATACAATATTACCAATCAGACCATTGTAGTAACTGCTGCAAAAGAAAAAGGGGAGAGCTTGGGAAACGAATTAATCAACATTCGCGGAAAAGTACTAAACAATAAAAACGAACCTTTTCCGGGAGTAACGGTTTCTCTTTCTGGAACCAACAGAGTCAGCATTACTGATTTTGATGGAGGTTTTTCTTTTGACGGTGTTCCTGCGGATGGCATTATTGAATGTACAGGATTAACGATCGAGAAAAAAACTTTTGGCATTGGCGGAAGAACACAGTTAAATCTTATTGTGGAAGACAAAGTTGCCGCAATGAAAGAAGTGGTAATTACAGGGTATCAGACTTTAGAAAGAAGCCATTCAACCGGTTCTATTTCAACAGTAAGCGAGAAAACTTTAAATGAAAATATCAATACTGATTTAGCAAGTGCGCTAGAAGGTCGTGTGGCAGGTTTAGTATTTCAAAAAAATCCAACAGGAGGCGGTGCAGATACACCTATATTAAGAGGTATGGGAACTTTTTCGGTATCAGAAGTTGGATTCAGTCCGCTTTTAGTAGTGGATGGTCTTCCGACTGAATTGACTCTGGAAGATATTAATCCGTACGATGTTGAAAGTATAAATGTTCTTAAAGATGCGGCGGCGGCTTCTATTTATGGCTCTAGAGCGGCAAACGGAATTATCGTTATCGTTACTAAAAAAGGAAACGGTAAATTAAAAGTAAACATCAACTCGGATTTCTTTGTTTCAACCAAGCCCAATTTAAGAGATATGAACTACGCTTCAACAAGCGATTTAATCGATTTTGAACAGGCAGTTTATAACAGAGAAAGAGGCAGATTTGCAGATACAGCTACCATGTTCAGCAATTATGGAGATATTGGGAATAGCAGTATGAAATATTACAGTCCGCTTTATCAGCTGAACAGAAATTTAGAAGAAGGAAAAATCAATAGTGCAGATTACGAAAGTACTATTGCCCAGTGGAGAAAGAATGATTATGCCAAAGATTACCGCGATAATGTGTGGCAGAATGAATTTAGACAGCGTTACAATGTGTCGTTTTCTGGAAGTACAAGCAGACAAAATACATACGTGTCATTGAATTATGACGAGGCAAAAAATCGTATAAAATTCAATGACAGCAGATCATTTAATTTGTATGCTAAAAGCAGTTTTCAGGTAAACAACTGGTTAAATGCTACATTTGGAATTAATGGAACGTACAGTAATGATAATGTTACAGATAATGATTTCAATAATTATGATATCCAAAAAAGATACGAACGCATTACAGACGATAATGGTAATTTAGTAGTATCACCTTTTGTTGGAATTAAAGACGGGTTTACTTCCAGTGGTGTTATTAATCCTGCTGCTGCAGAAAAATTGGCCGCTTTAAGCGGATTTAAACCTATGACTTTTAATGTTCTGGATGCACTTCAGGAAGGAATTTTAAAAGAAAAATCATTAAGCTTAAGAGCATTTGGAAATCTTAAAGCGAAATTATGGAGAGGTTTAAGCCTTAGTACGCAATTTCAATACGAAGTTAGAAGAAATGATAACGAACAGTTTTATGATGTTAACTCATATAAAATGCGTTACGCCATTAATGCTTTAACAGCTTATAATCCTGCAACTAATGCGTATACTTATTTAGAAGGTTTTTCTACTGGAGGCAGATACAAACAAATAAGCAACCAGTCAACTAATTATTCTTTTAGAAACCAATTAGATTATACTCAGGATTTCAGTGAAGGAAAACATTCTATTAACGCACTGGCTGGTTTTGAAATGCGAGAAACTTTTCTTCCAAGAACGATTGAACAGTTACGATATGGTTACGATCCTGTAACGCTTTCTTCGGCTGTAATCAATAATCTTGCATTAAGCCAGACTGGAACGCCAAGTTATATGTACGGAAACAACCGAACTTTATCTGCATTGTCACGAACACAAACTGAGATTCTTCACCGTTACTTTTCGGTTTTTAGCAGTTTGGGTTACACTTTCTTATCAAAATATAACATAACAGGAAGTTATCGAGTAGACCGAGCAGATTTATTTGGAGTTGATCCAAAATATAAAAACCGCCCTTTGTGGTCAACAGGTTTTGGATGGAATGCGAGTAATGAAGAATTCATGAAAGAAATAAAATGGGTTACGGCGCTTAAAGTGAGAGCAACTTATGGTGTTAACGGAAATATTGATCAAAGTACAACTCCTTACGTAACCGCTACGAGAAGAAATGATAATTTATATCAGTCATTGCAATACACTAATATTAGCGGACAGCCCAACCCAATGTTAAGATGGGAAAAAACACAAAGTACCAATTTAGGGGTAGATTACAGTTTGTTTAGAGCAAAATTAAACGGTAGTATTGATATCTATCGTAAATATAGCAGTGATTTATTGGCTACGACCGATTTAGATCCAACTGTTGGGGCATTAAACAGAAGAATTAATGCAGGAGCTTTATTAAACAAAGGAATTGAGTTCAGTGTTGGTTCAGATTGGTACAATAACGGAAGTTTCCGTATTGGTTCTAATGTGATTTTAGCTTTTAACAGAACAACAGTTGACAAAATTACAAGAGCCGAATCGTCAGCAGCTTCTTATGTTAGTTCGCCTTTAAATTATTTCTTAATAGGAGAAACTTACAATAGTTTGTACGCTTACCAATATGGCGGAACGGTTAATGGATATCCTTATGTTTTAGATGAAAACGGAAATCCAGCAGTCACTTTTGATGCAAATGGTGTTCCTGTATCAAGTTCTATTAAAACAGTTAACTCCCCAAAAGCTTTGGTTAATATGGGAAGTTTGACGCCAACTTACTCCGGTTCGTTATCGCAGCGATTTTCATATAAACAATTTGATTTGAATTTCTTATTTGTTTTCTCAGGCGGAAATGTAATGCGAAAAGAAGTTCTGGATACAGGTTCTGATGCTGTAAACCTTTCGGGTATTGCAGATCGTTATACAGATGCAAATCCAAATGGAAATACACGTTTGTATGTCGATTATGATGAAAGTGTTAGAAATTATGCCGTAACAATGAGCAGTTTATGGAGAAATTCAGATGTAAATGTTGTAGATGGCGATTACATCAAACTTAGAAACATTTCATTAGCTTATAATTTACCAAAAGCTTTTGCTGGTAAAATGAATATTTCATCGGCTAGGTTTACTTTTCAGATGAATAATATCTGGTATTGGAGTGCAGCAGGAAACCATATTGATCCTGAGGTTTATTCTGCCAATTCAGCTACACGTAATTTACCATTGCCAAAAACATATTTGTTTGGCTTTAATCTTACTCTTTAAATTATGAAACATTTATATATTTCAATTCTGTCCGTAATGATGTTTTCAGTAACATCTTGCGAAGAATATACAGACATAACACCAAAAGGATCTTTAGTAGTCGAAACAGCCGATCAGTTTCACGAAATGGTTTCACTTCCGGGGCGCGGTTATCCAATCAATAACTTTCAATATTTATCTGATGATCAATGGATGAGAGAAGCCAACGTAATCGGAAGAACGCCAAACATTGATATTCTTAATTTTACTTTTGATGAAAGCGTAGACAGAGTTTCGTTATTAAGTGGGTCAAGCTTTTATAATCAGGCTTATAATTATATCAACAGATGGAATACCATTATTTCATTAGTAGACAATAGTAAAGGCGATGCAAATACAAAACAATTAGCAAAAGCCGAAGCTCAGATTTACAGAGCCTACGATCACTTTTTATTAGTAAACACTTACGCAAAAGGCTACGATCCAAATACTGCAGCAACAGATGGTGGAATCTGTATTATGGATAAATTTGATTTAGAAGCACAGCCTTCAAAATCTACCGTGGCGCAGGTTTATGATTTTATTCAAAAGGATATTGAACAAGCGTTGCCTTATCTTCAGGAAAAACCGCTTGATGTTTATCATCCGTCTTTAGCTTTTGCTTATGCCTTTAAAGCTAAAGTGCATTTGTTTAAAAGAGAAATTGCACAAGCTCAAGCCGCCGCAGAAAAATCGTTAAGCTACAACAACCAAATTTTTGATATGGTTGCCTACAGCAAACAAGGAGGACCAACTGCAGTTGCGGTACCGGCAGCCAATAATATAGAAGTATTGAGCTATATGTACATGACAGGTTATAATGAAATGAACTTTGGTCAGCTTTATGTCATCAGTCCGGAATTGAGAACTCTATTTGGTACCAACGATGCCCGTTTCAATTTATTTTTTAATTCTACAAGCGCAACCAATTTAGATCAGGGTTCAAATACAGCATATTGGGCAACACAATACACCAGATTTTTCTATCCTACTGTAGGTATGAAAACGACAGAAGTATATTTAATTTTGGCAGAATGTTATGCCAGAGATAATAAATTTAATGAAGCCGTTACGGTTTTAAATACATTGAGAGCAAAACGTATTTTATCGGGAACAGTAAACTTAGAAGTTCCTGCTACAAGAAAAGAAACAATGGAACTTGTTATTAATGAAAGAAGAAAAGAATTGCTTTTAGGCTTTAATCGTTTCTTTGATTTGAAAAGATTAAATACAGAAACCGAATTTGCTAAAACCATTACAAGAGTATTTCCTTTGGTAAACAAAACCGTTCCTCAAAAAACATATACGTTACAGCCAAACTCAAGATTGTATATTATCCCGTTTCCCTTATCGGTTTTGCAGAAAAACCCGAAACTGACATTAAACACAGACGAAAAAGTCCCATTTTAATTTAGATGAAAAAGTTAATTATATCTCTAATCATGCTGTCGTGTTGGCAGCATGGTTTTGCTCAGACTCCCGAAAAGAAAGCCGATAGTACCAGCACACAGCCAAAAGGTATGCAGGCTTACAATAAAATAATTACCGATAAAGCTAAAAACAAATCAGGTCTTTTTACAGTTAGCCAAGTTGATACTAAATATTACTTTCAAATTCCAGATAGTTTATTTAATCGATACATGCTGGTTGTAACGAGATATCTTTCAACACCTGAAGGTTTTGGAAATTTTGGCGGAGAAAAAGCGAACGAGCAGACTATTTATTTTGAAAAAGGTTCCAATAATACGGTTTATTTAAGATCGCTGCAATACAGACAAGATGTTCGTTCTTCAGATTCTATGCTGGCAAAAGCATTAGAAGGAAGCAATGAAAATCCGATTGTGGCTGCGTTTCCAATAAAAACAACCAATCCAGACACCAAAGATGTGGTTATAGAAGTAACAGATGTTTTCAAGAAAGATAATGCGATGTTCTCTATCGGAAGTCAGGACAAAACAGAGAAAAAATTAACATCTCTTGCCGATGACAAATCTTTTGTTGAAAGCATTGATGCATATCCAATTAATATTGAAACCAAAACAACAAAAACGTATACAAGTTCTACATCAAGCAGCGGAAGCATAACATTACGATTGAATACTTCGATTGTATTACTTCCGAAAACGCCAATGCGCAAACGTTTCTTCGATGAAAGAGTGGGTTATTTTGCCAATAAATATGTTTTGTTTGATGATGATGAACAGCGTGCTCAAAAGAAATTTATTGTACAGCGCTATCGTTTAGAACCAAAAGACAAGGATATTAAAAAATACTTGAGAGGCGAATTGGTGGAACCAAAAAAACAGATTGTTTATTATATCGATCCGGCAACGCCAAAAAAATGGAGGCCTTATTTAATTGCGGGTATCAACGATTGGCAAAAAGCTTTTGAAGCAGCAGGTTTTAAGAATGCGATTGTAGGTAAAGAATGGCCAGAAGACGATAAAACCATGAGTTTGGAAGATGCAAGATATTCTGTAGTGCGATATTTAGCTTCCGAAACACCAAATGCTTACGGGCCAAGAATTAGTGATCCAAGAAGTGGTGAAATTATGGAAAGCCATGTTGGCTGGTATCATAATGTAATGAAATTGGTGCAGCGATGGTACATGATTCAGGCCGGACCTTTAGATCCAAGAGCAAGAAAAATGCATTTAGATGACGAATTAATGGGGCAATTAATCCGTTTTGTCTCTTCTCACGAAATCGGACACACCATTGGCTTACGTCATAATATGGGAGCGAGCAGTGCAACTCCGGTTGAAAAACTTCGTGATAAAAAATGGGTAGAAGCAAATGGACATACGGTTTCTATTATGGATTATGCCCGTTTTAATTACGTAGCACAGCCAGAAGATAATATTAGTCCAATAGGTCTTTATCCGCGTATTGGGAGTTATGATAAATGGGCTGTTGAATGGGGATATAAATATTATCCAAACACGAAAGATGAGTTTGAAGAAGAGAAATTATTGGCCAAATTAACCACTGATAGTTTAACGGCGAACCCGAAATTATGGTTTGGTGGAGAAGGAAAAGATGAAGATCCGCGTAGTCAATCAGAAGATCTGGGAGACGATGCGGTACTTGCCAGCGATTACGGAATTAAAAACCTGAAGCGCGTTGTGCCTCATCTTATCGAGTGGACCTATCAGCCCAACGATCCGTATGATAATTTAGCAGACATGCATAAAGCGGTAGTAAGACAATACGGATTGTATTTGTATCATGTTCTGAAAAATATCGGAAACAATTACGTTACAAAACGAACAGTCGATGAAAAAGGAGTAGTTTACAAACCAGTTCCTAAAGCAAAAGTAAAGGCAGCGATAGATTATTTGGGAAGACAATTGTTTGTTTCTCCACTTTGGATGTATCCGCAGGAAATTGATGATTTGATTGCTTTAAAGAGAGAAGATCAAATCTCTGATCAGCAGAATCAAGTTTTAAATATGCTGTTGAGTTCAGGAATGCTTTACAATATTAACCTCAAATCAATGCAGTCGGAAGGAGCTTATACAGTTCCAGAATTTTTGAACGATGTGCAACAAACGGTTTGGGTTAAATTTAGCGGAGACGAAAAACAAGATTTTTACAGAAGAGGTTTTCAGCGCGGTTACATCGAAAAATTAGGCATGCTTTTATTGCCGAAAGAATTAGAACCTGGAAAAGCAGCAAATGCAGCACAGCGAAGTGATGTGAAATTATACGCAAAACAGCATCTTTTAAAATTGAAAACGGATATTGAAAAATTAAAAACTTCAGTAACAGGAATCAATAAAGATCATTATGAAAGCATTTTGATTGACATCGATAAAATCATTACAAAACTAGATAAACCTACATCATGAAAAATTTATTAGTTATAGCATTTATTTTCTGTAGCTTTTTAGCTCAGGCGCAACTTACATCAAAAGAAGAAGTAACTCCCGATTTGGTTGCGAAGCGTGAAGCAGAGAAAAAAGAAATCACAAAAAGTTATTTGGCTTTAAAAAATAACTTTTTAACATCAGACAGTTTAGCGGTTGTTAAAAATGCAGAAGCTTTAAAAAGTGCCTTAAAAAACTTCAAGTTTAAAAAGTTAAATTTAGAAAACATGAATGCGGCTACGACTTCGAGAAAAGAAATTATCGAATTGGCAACGGCATTAACGACAACAAAAAACATCAACAAACAGCGTAAGATTTTTGAAACACTCTCGGTAAAATATTGGGATCAGGCTCCAAAATTTAAACCTGCTGATGAGACATTATATTTACAAATTTGCCCAATGACAGGTGCAGTTTGGACAAGTGATAGTAAGGAAATCAAAAATCCGTACTACCCAAAAAACATGCTAACTTGTGGTGAAGTAAAAGCAAGTTTATAATTTTTTTAATTTTGAATTAGTTTGATGAATGCGGTATTCTTTGTAGGGAAGCCGTATTTGTCGTTTATGAAATATACATTTTTGTGACCAAATTTTTGATTTGAAACGAAAGAGCCTTTTCTATAAATTTTAGAAAAGGCTTATTTTAATATACTTTATTGTGGTTGATTTATTTATTGATTAGCTTTTCAAGCTTTGACATCATTTCATCTTTCTCTTTCAGCATACGCTCGTACAAAGCAATTTTTTCTTCGTGAAGTTTTTTTAACTCTTCGAAAGGATTGAAGTTGAATGTAGAGTTAGGATTTCCAACACAAGCATTATCTCCAAAAGTATTAGAAATAATATTAATAGCTTGTTCCTCATCAAAATTTTGAAAAGCTTCAACAGGAATTTTCAAAGAATTCGAGATTTGTTTAAGAAGAGAATCTTCAATAACATCTTTCTGCTCCAACATAGAAATTTTCTTTTGGTTCCAATCTTCTCCCAAATCATATGCCAATGCTTCTTGTTTGATACCAAGCATTTCTCTGAATCGTTTTACATTTCTTCCTTGATGAATTTTCTGTTCCATAAATGAGTCTTGATTTTCTGAATGCCCAAAGATAAAGCCATTTCGATTAAAAATAGTGAATTTCAAAGATAAAAAAATATCGTGTAAAATATTCTTTTTGTCAGATATTATACCTATTAATAAAATAGTTTATTATTTATTGCAAAATTGTATTTCTCTTGAATATTATCTTTAGAGGGGACTTATTCTATATTTATTTAGTCATTTGCTTTTTCTTTTTGCTTTTTTTTACGACAATGTAAATATACTTGTCGTGAGTCTGTTACTCATAAGTTGCGATTTTTTTGTATACGGTCAGGCAAACTTTTGGGCACTATATCCAGAAATTATGAGAATAAAAGAAAGGATATTTCTATAGAAATAATGAATATGTGCGGTTATTTATTTCCTCGGATTTATACTTGGAAAAAACAGGAGAAACTAAACTTCTTTTTGCAATAATTGCTTTAATCAGTATGCTTTCTTCTTTGATTATTTATACGATACAAGAAAGAAAAAATTTAAAAATATTGTGTTTATGTTTTGATAATTTTTATCAGGTAAATTTTTTGCTTGGCAGAAATTATCTTTTTTATATGGGTTATAGATTGGGGATAAGTTTTTTTTAGTATTGTTTTAAAGTCAAAGATCTTTAGTTGTTTTCGTTATTTTAAGTAGAATTTGAGTTGGCCTTAATTCAAGAGTATTTGAGAAAAGCTAGCAAGGAGAATATTTTACGGACGGAAGTAATTAAAAACAGGTATAAGTACTTGTTTTTGATTGTTTTATTATTAATATTTTTAAATCTCAAGAAATTTAACTAATATCAAAAATTAATGAATATACTACATATAACGGATTTACATTATAATTCTAAATCTTATGAGAAATTAAATCAAGAAAGATTAATTGAAAAGTTATGTACACGTCTTCAAAAATTGGAGACTAGAATTGATTTGGTTTTTTTTACAGGCGATCTCGTTTTTAATGGTTCAAATGCAGAAGATTTTACTTTCGCACGAACACTTTTTTTAGATAAAATTTGTCATGCCTTAAATTTATCACCTGAAAATATTTTGATATGCCCAGGGAATCATGATATGGATAGAGGAGGAAAATCACCTGCATTGGAAGAGTTTTACAAAAACAATATTAAATCTGACGATGATCTTTATAATCTATTGAAAAATAATGGAGAGGATTATCGTAATAGTATAAAGACTTCAGCAAATTATAATTCCTTTATTAGGAATTATTATTTCCAAAATGAATCAAACGATATTAATGAATTATATTCAGTATTTATTAGAGAAATAGAGGGGAATAAGATAGGAATAATATCAATTAATTCAGCCTGGAGAAGTGTAGATGATTTTTCAAATGGAAATTTGTTGTTTCCCTATTTTTTATTGGATGAAGCTCTTAGGAAGACTAAAAATTGCAGTTGGAAATTCTTCTTATTGCACCATCCTATTCATTGGTTCAAAGAATTTAGCCAGCTTATATTGCAAAAGAATGTTTACAAACATTGTAATATTATGTTTTCCGGTCATATTCATGAATCAGAGGTATCTACCCATTATAAACATAAAAATGGTATTTGTGCTTTAGTTTCACAGGCTTCTCTTGCAAATGATAAGTTTACGTTAGGTTTTTCAGTTGTAAAGATTGATATCAATGAACACAGTACATCAGTAATTGACAAATATCATTTTGTTGAGGAAGCAGATGATTTTATTAATGTTGATAATGTTATAATTACAATTCCAAGTGGTGAGCAAAAGGTTGAACAAAATGCAAATAGGGAGAAAATTAGTGCTAAAATTGTTTCAGAATTACTTTTGGCAAAAGATTTATTAGTAAATAATGAAATTGATAATACTAATGATTATTTATTCTTAGAATTATTTAATGAACCAAATCTTAAGTTAACTGCAAAAGAAGAGATACAAGAAAAATCACAATCAAAAGAAAATAACTTTAATTTTAAGCAATTATTATTAAATGATGGAGATTATTTAATTTATGGACATGATAAATCTGGTAAAACATCACTTTTAAAATACATACAAATTGATCATTTAAAAAATTACTGGAGAAATGGTATAATTCCTTTTTATATTGATTTTAGTAATTTTATAAATTCAGGCAAAGAATTAAATATAGCAGAAGAAGTACGCAGATATTATGGTTTTAGTAAAGCGACTACTCAAAAAGTAATTGAAAGTAAAGATTTTCGATTATTTCTAGATAATTTCGAAGCTCAACATGAAAATTCTGAGATTTTAATAAAGTTTTTAGAACAGAATAAACAAATAAATATTGTCGTTAGTTGTGATTATTTAACATCAAAAATTTTCGGAGATGTAAAGATTGATCATCGAGAATTATCTAAGCTTTATATTCATGATATTTCAAGAAAAGATGTTCGTAATTATATAGAAAAAACAAATGTTGATGTAAAAGAAAATAGTGATAAGTTAATCGAAAAAATTATACAATTCTGTAAGCAAATTGAGCTTCCTCTCAATTATTGGACAATATCTCTTATATTATTAGTTCATAAAAAAACAAAGTTTGATATTTCGAAAAATATATTCAATTTACTTGATTCTTGCGTTGACGAAATATTAGAGAAAAAACATAAAGCACTTACAAAAAGTAAAATTTCATTTTCACAAATTAAATCTTTATGTGGGAGTATTGCTGAATTTCTTTTGACGGAAAATAGTGAGAATAAATATTCTAAGAAATATTCGGAACTATTAGTATTTCTTGAAAAATTGCTTGAAAAAGATTTTAGGATAAAAGCTGATGCACAGGAAATTCTTGATTATTTGATAAAATCAGGTGTTTTAAAGATTCGAGAAGATAATGAAATGATTTCATTTCGTTTAAATGGAATTTTTGAGTATTTTATTGCATTTTTCATGTCAAAAAATATGGAATTTAGAAATAAATTACTAGATGATTCCGTTTACCTTTCTTTTAAAAATGAATTCGAAATTTATAGTGGTATTATCAATGATGATGATGATTTTCTAAAACTTATACTTGAAAAAACTCGAACTTATTTCTATTCTCGTAATAAATACTATAACGATCTTGGAAGTCCGGATTTAATACTTTTGTCAAAGGTCACTGATAAAAACGATATAAATCTTGAAAACATTGTTAAGTCGTTAAATGTTGTTGAGCCACTTACCACGGACGAAAAGGATTTGTTGAGGGACGAGGCTAGTTTCAGAAGTATTAATGAAGATATTTCTGTAAAAAGAATATTCGACGTTAAAAATTTAAACCCTGAAATTTATGAAAGATACATTTCAATTTTAGCTCGAATATTTAAAACAATGGAAGGTATTAATAGCTATGATTTACTTTCTGAAACTCTAGAATTTTTATTGGAGACCTATATAAATTTTGGTTTTTATCTTGTTGAGACAATGGAAAAAATTGAAAAGGTAAGTGCAAAAGAGAAGAAAGAGGAAGATGTAATTTCCGCAAAGCAAATATTAGTGCTTCTTGGGCAAATTTTGCCATTTATTACACAATTGAATATGACTGATAGTATAGCGCAATATAATATTGAAAAATTGGTAATTGATAAAATTGTTGAACTTAAAAAAAATAGCAAGGAGAATCAGTACAAACTATTTGTTTTGTATTTCTTACTTCTAGATATAGATGATGAAAATATTTTTAAGTATGCAGACGAGATTATTGAGACAATGGATATGGGAGTACTAAAATATTCTACAATAGTAAAATTTAGATATTATTATGATTTTAATGGATCAGAGAATAAAAAGTTAGCAGAATTCTTAAAGAAGAAAATTGAGGTAGCCCAATTAAAGCTTGATAATAAAATAGACCGCGGTGCAATACAAAGTGATTTAGATAAGAAAAAAAATAAATTTAAACACGTTCGTTAGAAGTTAATGTATATATAGAAAGTAGTTAGTTAGGTTATATCTTTTCGATGTAATTTTAGTAAGGGTTTTGAGATACAATAATCTTCTTACTAATTAGCATGTTGTTTTGATTACTTGAACAAAACTATTGAAGTCGAATACAACTATGTAAAACTTTGTCTAATTAAAAATTATATATAAAAAAAGCCTGTAAACAAAGAGTTTACAGGCTTTTTTGTGGAGTCGCCGGGAATCGAACCCGGGTCCAAACGAGCAACTAAAGAGCTTTCTACACGTTTATTTCCTGATTGAATTTTCGATGTTGAGCTAGGCCAGAAACAACCACCCAACACTTATCTTCTTAATTTTCGAAATCCACCCGAAGCTCATGGAAATCTAGGTTTATTTTTACGGTTCCCCTGAACGGAACGCCACAAACCAAGGCTTTCCAGGAGAATCCAGCTTCTCTACCTTGTAGAGACGTGGCGCAATCTTACTATGATTCGGATTATGCAGCTAAAGCGTAATTATTTTCGCCGTGTAAAAGTTCGAGATCTTATATTTACGAGCAAGGTCTCAATGCTCGACGTGCTTACTGTTCAATTCGACTCGCTGTCAAAACCAGTCGACCCCAAAAATAAGTCTGCAAATTTAGAGTATTTGAAATTACTTTCTGCTAAAAATTTCAGAAAAATTTTGTTATTCTTCGTCTTTAAAATTAAAAGGGTAATCTCCAAAGACTGGGGCTAGTTTACGAACTGCATAAGTGTTTCTGGTCATCTTATTTGATAACGCAATAATCGTTACTCCTTCGTTCATCAAAGTAATGTAAGATGAGGTGTTTCCGTGCCACCAGCCATTATGGAAATAAAAATTCTGACCTGTTTCCCAGTTAATCATTCTAATTCCAAGACCATAATTTTTAGTTCCTTTGCGTTCGTTACTGTAGCCTGTATAAACTTGTTTCAACAATTCAGGTTTTAAGAAATCTGGTGATTGTCTGGCTCTATCAAATTTTAAAAGATCTCTAGCGGTAGAGAAAATGTTTTTGTCGCCGTAAACATTATCTAGATAATCAAAACCAATTTCTACGCCGTTGCCTTTATACGATGGAACAATTTTTTTTCTGTCTTTATCATCATCAAAAACGTAGGTGTTTTTCATTCCTAGTGGCTTAAAAATCATTTCAGACATTGCTTCTTTATAACTTAAACCAGTAATTTTTTCGATAATAAGCGCCAACATTGCATAGTTAGTATTACAGTAGCTAAAACGAGTTCCTGTTCTAGATTCTAAACCAATATCTTTTGTTGCTAAAATATCCAGAATATCTTTATTGGTTAATTGATTATGTCGGTCCCAAATCGATTTATCACGATCTGTGAAATAAGCATAGTTGCGCATTCCGGTACGATGATCTAGTAACATTCTTATGGTACACTCTTCGTATGGAAAAGTTTTTAAGATCGTATTTACCTTTTGGTCCAATTCAATTTTACCCGCATTAACCAATTTTAAAACTGCTGTAGCCGTCAAAACTTTACTTACCGAAGCAATTTGTACAGGTGTTTCGGGCGTTATTTTGGTTCCTTCATTTTTATTGGCAAAACCATTATATCTTTCAAATAAAATCTGTCCGTTTTTGGCAACCAAGAAGCTCCCGTTCATGTTATTATTGGGCCAATTTTTATTGTAAAAGTGATTTATTCTGCCTACAACCGAATTTTTATATGCTTGAGAAACTTTCGGTTCTGGACCTAACGGTTTCATTTTAGGTAAAGTATCTTCGACTGTTTGAGTAGTATCTGTTGTTGTATTTTTGTTTTGACCACATGAACTTAAAACAAGTATGGAAAAAAGTAATTGTGGTATCTTTGTCTTTTTAAGGAAAATCATTTGCATCGTTCTTTAAAAACAAATATATCGAATTCAATTTTGTTGTATTCTTAGTTCTGAGGCTTTAATTTGTGTTTTTTAACATAGTTTTAAGAAAAGTAAATTTTAGTCGATTGTTTTTCAGCTTTTAACGGTTTTGAAACATTTTAAATTGAATTTTAGAAACAAAATTTTAACTAAATTTGTTATATTTGAAACAAATACATTGTAAAAAGTTATATTATTTAATATTAAAAAATCAGTTTAAATGAAATTTGGAATCATAAAAGAGAGAAAAAATCCGCCAGATAGAAGAGTCGTTTTTTCTCCAAATGAATTGACAAGGTTAAAACAGCTTTATCACGATGCTTCTGTAAAAGTGGAGAGTTCTGATATAAGAATATTTTCTGATGATGATTATAAAAATATGGGAATTACCGTTGCCGATGATGTATCTGACTGCGATGTATTATTTGGTGTAAAAGAAGTTCCTGTAGCAGACCTGATTCCTAATAAAGCCTATTTCTTTTTTTCTCATACGATTAAAAAACAGCCTCATAACAGAAAATTACTTCAGGCAATTTTAGAAAAAAATATCGATTTATACGATCACGAAACAATTGTAGACGAACATGATCGTCGTTTAATTGGTTTTGGAAGATACGCTGGAATGGTTGGCGTTTATAACGGAATTCGTGCTTTCGGAATTAAATTCGAATTATTCAAACTACCTAAAGCAGAGACGCTTTCAGGAAAAGAAGATTTGATTAAGCATTTAAAACGCATCACAATGCCAGCTCTTAAATTTGTAGTTACTGGAACAGGAAAGGTGGGGAGCGGAGCAAAAGAAATTTTGGATGCCATAAAAGTGAAAGAAATTACGATTGATAATTATTTGACTAAAAAATACGCTCAAGCAGTTTATGTACAGTTGGATGTTTTGGAATATAACAAAAGAAAAGACGGTCAGGTTTTAGATTTTACAGATTTTGTGAATCATCCAGAGGAATACGAATCTGATTTTGAAAGATTCACGAAGGTTTCTGATATTTATTTTGCTGGACATTTTTATGCTAGTAATGCGCCAATGATTTTAACAAAAGAAATGCTGAATGCAAGCGACTGCAAATTGAAAGTTGTAGCTGATATTTCTTGCGATGTTAATGGACCAATTGCTTGTACAATTCGCTCATCCACAATTGAAGAACCCTTGTACGGATATTTTCCATTGGAAGATCGTGAAGTAGATTTTTTTCATCCTGCTGCAGTTGCGGTAATGGCGGTCGATAATTTACCATGCGAAATCCCTAAAGATGCGAGCGAAGGTTTTGGAGAACAGTTTATGGAACATGTAATTCCAGCTTTCTTCAACGGAGATAAAGACGGAATCTTAAAACGCGCCAAAATCACAGAAAACGGAAAATTGACGGAGAGATTTAGTTATTTGCAGGATTATGTAGACGGGAAATAAGTTAAGAGTTAAGAGTTATGAGTTGTGAGTTTTGCTCATTGTTAAATGTAAAAAAGGTAAAAACAGTATGTTTTTACCTTTTTGCTTTAGGGAAATTATGATTTAGTAAGTTAACTCATAACTCATAACTCATAACTCATAACTCATAACTCATAACTCATAACTCATAACTCATAACTCATAACTCATAACTTGAAATTAAACCATCTCCTCAGGTTTTACCCAAGCATCAAAATCTTCTGGAGTTACATAACCTAAACGAACAGCTTCTTCTTTAAGAGTAGTTCCGTTTTTGTGTGCGGTTTGGGCTATTTCAGCAGCTTTGTAATATCCGATTTTAGTATTTAAAGCGGTAACTAGCATTAATGAATTATCTACCAATTCTTTTATTCTCTTGTGATTAGGTTCGATTCCTTGTGCGCAATGTTCGTCAAAAGAAACACAAGCATCTCCTAATAATTGTGCCGATTGTAAAAAGTTGGCTGCCATTACAGGTTTGAAAACATTCAATTCATAATGACCTTGCATGCCTCCAACGGCAATTGCCATATCATTTCCAATAACTTGAGCGCAAACCATGGTTAAAGCTTCGCATTGCGTTGGGTTTACTTTTCCTGGCATGATAGAAGAGCCTGGCTCATTTTCAGGAATATGAATTTCACCAATTCCAGAACGCGGACCAGAAGCGAGCATTCTCACATCGTTAGCAATTTTATTTAAAGAGACGGCTAGTTGTTTTAAAGCTCCGTGTGTTTCTACAATAGCATCGTGTGCAGCAAGTGCTTCAAACTTGTTTTCAGCCGTTATAAAAGGATGATTAGTAAATTGGGCAATATACTCGGCTACTTTTACGTCATAACCTTTTGGTGTGTTTAATCCGGTTCCAACGGCTGTTCCTCCAAGCGCAATTTCAGATAAATGCGCTAAAGTGTTTTTTAATGCTTTTAATCCGAAGGCTAATTGAGCAGCATAACCCGAAATTTCTTGACCTAAAGTTAATGGCGTTGCATCCATTAAGTGTGTACGCCCGATTTTGACTACGTCTTTGTATTCAGCTGCTTTTTTTGCTAATGTAGCGTGAAGTTTTTCTACACCAGGAATGGTAGTTTCGACCACCATTTTATAAGCCGCAATGTGCATTCCGGTTGGGAAAGTATCGTTTGATGATTGTGATTTGTTCACGTCGTCATTGGCTTTAATGAATTGTTCGCCTTCGCCAATTTCAAAACCTTTAAGAACTTGAGCGCGATTTGCAATTACTTCGTTCACATTCATATTGCTTTGCGTTCCCGAACCTGTTTGCCAAATTACTAATGGAAACTGATCGTCTAGTTTGCCTTCCAGAATTTCATCGCAAACAGCAGCGATAGCATCTCTTTTTTCGATTGGTAAAACGCCTAAATCGTAATTGGCATAAGCGGCTGCTTTTTTTAAGTAAGCAAAACCTTCAATGATTTCTTTTGGCATAGATGCCGCAGGTCCGATTTTGAAATTGTTTCTGGAACGTTCTGTTTGTGCACCCCAATATTTATCGGCTGGGACTTGAACTTCGCCCATGGTGTCTTTTTCTATTCTGTATTTCATTATGTTGTTTGTAAAAATGTTATCTGTAAAATGTGAAATATCTAAATGTGAAATGAAAAGTTTCTTTTGAAAATGAGTCTTTTAGCCCTGATGGAAGCGGCATCTCCCGATTTAGAAAAACAAGGCTTTTTAGCCGTAATTTTTGTTTATCGGGAATATAGCGGACAGCAGGAATTAGCTTCTGAAAATTATTATAATTTGTTTGAGCTCTTTATTTAAAAGGATTTCTAGTTCAAAAAAAGCTTATTTAAAATGAGTATAAATATACGTATAAATGTTATTTAACGAAAATTGATTTAGATTTTATTGCTGAGAAAAAATATATACCCTACATTTGTCGTAACATTCAAAAATTCCGGAAAACATGTTTGAATTTTCACAGTACTTAGGCTTTTTACTTTTCTTAACCATACTAACTATAGGGTTTTGGTTAATGTTTTTCTTAGTTGGTTTCGTATCTTATTGGGTTACGGGAGCAAGCTGGGAAATGATTAAAGAAAAAAGAGCCAGAAAAAGACAAGAAGAACAATCTATTAAATATTAGATTGATGTCATAAGAAAAGAACCCACTAGGGTTCTTTTTTTTTGTGCAAAAAAAAAGGAAATTCCAATCCCGAAGCCTTGGGAGAAATTCCAAATTCCAATACTTTGCGTTTAGAACTTTGCCAAAGTTTTAAGCTAAATCTAGTTTGCCCATTTTTGTCATTTCGATCAAAGGGAGAAATCTTAGCAAGTAGCTCGACAAAGATTGGGCTTTTTTGAGGAGTTTCTTATGGAGATTTATTTCTCCTGTTTGCTATCTATTTGACTGAATTCCAAATTTCTATACTTTGCGTTTAGAACTTTGACAAAGTTAGACAGCTAAGAAGTAGGCTTAAAATAAAAAATTCCAAATCCTAATTATAATTGGAATTTGGAATTTTTATATTGTTATTTTTTATCCAATTTGGAATTTAACAGATGTTAGCCCGGAAACTCTCCGCCACCTTCTCCGCCACCATCGTTTCTTGGTTGTGCGTTTTTATCTCTTTCGCTTTTTGGTTTGTTAAAACGGTAAGTGAATGATAAATTGAACTGACGTTTACGGAATTGGAATTCGCTATATGAATTTACATTGTCTAAGTACGTGTAAGATCTCATTTTTCTTGAATTGAAAACATCGCTAATATTGAATGCAATAGTTCCTTTATCTTTCATAACATCTTTACTGAAAGCGGTATTCATTCCGAATTGACCTAAGTTTTTACCTTGAGCTGTTTTTTGCTCTCCGTTGTACATTGCTGTTAACTGCCAGTCAATTTTGTATGGTAACGTTACTTTAGAGTTTACTCTTGCAAACCAAGAATTAGCCTGATTGTCTAAATTTTGAACAATCTCGTTTCCTTGTGTGTCTGTATAACTGTGTTCTCCAGTTGTTTTTACGTTAAAAAAGTTGAAGTTACTGTTTAGTTTCCACCATTTGTATGGAGTGTAATTAAATGTAAATTCGAAACCAAATTTTTGTTCTTTTCCTAAGTTAATAGGCTGGCTTTTGATAACTGGGATTCCATTAACTTCATCACCTGTAGGAGATCGTACAAAGCTGAAAACGTCTTTTGTGTCTTCAAAATAGGCAGACGTATTAAAAGTTACTTTATCCCATTTTTTAATGTAGCCAATATCATATTTGTCTGTTAAAGATGGATCCAAGTCTGGATTTCCTTGAAAGATATTAATGTTACTTGCATAGTTTACAGCAGGATTCATGAAACGACCTCTAGGTCTAGTTAAACGTTTACTGTAGCTAGCTGAGAAATTGCTCTGATCTGAGATTTCGTAACTAACAAAAGCACTTGGAAATAAGTTGTTGTATTTTTTAGTATTGAAATCGCTGTTGTCTAATAAGTTAACTTGGATATTCGTGTCTTCCCATCGTAAGCCAAATAAATAAGAGAATTTATTTACTTTGAAACCATATTGCGTATAAAGTGCATTGATGTTTTCTTTATACTCTAATGTATTTGATAAATTAGGATTTACTGCACCAGTATCGTCTTTTACATAGTACACGTTATTTAGATCTCCAAAACTTCCTTTATAACCCGCTTCAAATTGACCGCCTTTTCCTAAAGGCAATACGTAGTCTGTTTGAAAAAGAACTTGTTTCTGGATTTGATCGTTTAAAGTAGTGTCAAATCTAGGAGAATCTTCAATAGTACTTTGGCTATCATCTGTATTTCTAGAAATAGAAAGATCTGCTGTAAGTTTATGTCCTTTATCGTTGAAATTTTTAATTAAGTTTGAAGTATACTCAAAGTTTTCACTTCCAGTATCGGCATTATTTAAACGATAGGTTGTTCCTGTAAAATTATGAGCAGCATCATAGTTGTAATAGTTGATCAAATCTCTATCGTCACCAGAATTTTTTTGGTAATTGATAGCATTCGTCCAAAATGTTGATGGAGTTATGGTCCATTCTACACCAGCTCTTCCGTTAAAACCTTTTCTAATACGTTGTGTATCGCGGTCTTCGTCTAAGAAACTTTTTGTTGTGCCATCTGGATTTAAATATTCAGAATTTGTTTGTCCGGCACCTTCTGTAGTTCTGTAATTGTAACCAGCAGTGGTGAAATAGTTTAACTTTTCTGTTTTATAGTTCAAATTAGCACTTAAACCGTAAGTTTCTGGTAAACCTGTTGAAGCAATAAAAGTTCCGTTGAAGCCTTGATTTTTACCTTTTTTAAGAATAATATTGATAATTCCAGAACCACCTTCTGCATCATAACGTGCCGATGGATTGGTAATAACTTCTACTTTATCAATTGCATCTGCAGGCAGTTGTCTTAAAGCTTCTGCCATGTTTATAGCCTGCGAAGGTCTTCCGTCAATTAAAATGCGAATATTGTCACTTCCTCTTAAACTTACATTTCCTTCTGTATCAACAGAAACAGATGGAACATTGTCTAAAACATCGCTCACACTTCCGCCTTTTACAATCATATCTTGACCAACATTGTAAACTTTCTTGTCTAGTTTAATTTCAACTGTCGATTTTTCAGCACGAACAACAACCTCATTTAACTGCGCCGCATCTTCAGATAGGTTTACTATGCCTAAATTGGTGTCATCCTGAATACTTTTTCCCTTAATTTCAGTTGATTTAAACGAAATAAATTCAACCTTAATATCGTAAGTTCCAGGTGCAACAGCAACCTCAAACTCTCCTTTTGGATTTGTGATGCCTCCAGCGACAACTTTTGTATCGTTTGGAGCAGTAATCGAAATAGTAGCATATTCTAAGGGCTGTTTGCTTACTTTCTCGAAAACTTTCCCGGTGACTTTTACTTTATTCTTGCCGCCTGGGCTTCCTTGTTGAGAGTAATTGTAAAAACTTGTAAACAAGAATACAAGTAATACTGCAAATTTGATTTTTTTCATTTTCTGGTTTTCTTTATTCCTTTAGACGGCAAATGTAGTTTTTGGTTTAAAGAGAGAAATCACAAAAAAATGTTAATAGGATATTTTAGAATCAATCTAAAAAAGAAGCGACCAATTCTGGGTCACGGCCAATTATAGCTTTTCCGTCTTTTACAACAATTGGACGCTCAATTAAAATAGGATTTTCTACCATTGCACTAATGATCTCATCATTGCTCAAGGTCTTGCCTTTAAAATTTTCAATCCAGATTTTTTCTTTGGTTCTGATGAGCTGGATTGGTTCAAGATTTAACTGTACTAATAATGTTTTAAGCTGTTCGAAAGTGGGAGTTTCTGTTAGATAAGGAATGATTTCAAAATCTTGGTTCGTTTTTTCGATAAAAGCTAGGCAGTTTCTTGATTTTCCGCATCTCGGATTATGGTAAATTTGTATCATTTTGTTATATTTAAACGTTTCAAATATTCTTACAATAAAAAAGGGGTATTTTAGCAATATCAAAAGTAAGATTAACTTATCGAATTTGAATTCTCATTTTTTAAAATTTTAAATTTATGTTTTTAGAGCAAGGGATTAAACCTGAAAATAAATTTTGGAAATATCTTTTAGGATCTGTTTTTATTATTTCAGCGTCTTTTGTTGGTCAACTTCCAATTACAGCGGCTGTATTTTATAAAACATTTACCGAGCACATCGCTTTTCCAACTACTAATGAGGGTGTCATGAACATGTTCGAATCAAATACGACACTTTTTCTGGTTATGATTTCGTTTGTTTTTGCGTTTGCAGGAATTTATTTTGTTGTAAAATTTATTCATCATCAAACCTTATTATCAGTTACCACTTCTAGATCTAAAGTAGATTGGAAACGAATTTGGTTTTCTTTTTTTGTATGGACATTTTTTTCACTGCTTAGTTTTTTGTTTGTCTATTTAAGAGCGCCAGAACAATTTGTATTGCAATTTAAATTGATTCCTTTTTTAATATTAGTAATTTTAGGGTGCATTTTAATTCCGATTCAAACAACTACAGAAGAATATGTTTTTAGAGGATATTTAATGCAAGGATTTGCCAATTTAGCGCAGAACAGATGGTTTCCGCTCCTGATGACTTCTGTTATATTCGGTTCAATGCACTGGACTAATCCAGAAGTTGGGAAAATGGGAAATATTATAATGATTTACTACATAGGAACTGGATTGTTTTTAGGAGTGATAACTTTAATGGATGAAGGAATGGAGCTGGCACTGGGATTCCATGCAGCAAACAATCTTGTGGGAGCTTTGTTAGTGACATCAGATTGGACTGTTTTTCAGACGAATTCTATATTTAAAGATCTTTCAGAACCTTCGGCGGGAATCGATGTTATTCTGCCAGTTGTGGTTATTTATCCTATTCTGCTTTTTATTTTTAGTAAAAAATACGGATGGACAAATTGGAAAGAAAAGCTAACGGGAAATATTAAACATGTCGAATTAAAAGCTTAAGAATATGCAAAACTTAACTCAAAATAACGTTCACAATTATTTTAGATTAAATGGATATCATTTAAATGCAAAAGATCTGTGCCAGGTCGCTTATAGTTTTATCAAAGAAGGCGATTCGTACGAGCAGTCAATCGGAGAATTCTTTTTAGACTGGTTTGATAAAAAAGATTATATCGAAATGACTACTTCTGGAACAACTGGCCTGCCAAAATTAGTTAGGCTGAAAAAACAAGCCATGATACAGTCAGCGCTTGCAACGGGAGATTTCTTCGATTTAAAACCAGGAGATAAAGCTTTATTGTGCCTTCCAACGCAGTTTATTGCTGGGAAAATGATGCTGGTAAGAAGTTTAATTTTAGGTTTAGAATTGGATGTTGTTTCGCCAAGTCTTCATCCGCTAGAATTAAATACAACGACTTATGATTTTGTAGCAATGGTTCCGCTTCAAGTTCAAAATTCTATTGCTGGACTATCTAAAGTTCGTAAGTTAATTATTGGAGGAGCAAAATTAGATTCGGCTTTAGAGGAGAAATTGTTGCCACTTAAAACAGAAATCTATGAAACATACGGAATGACTGAAACTATTACGCATATTGCAGCGAAACGTTTAGGTGATTCTGTTTTTTCGATTCTTCCAAATGTGAAAATATCACAAGACGATCGCCAATGTTTGGTAATTAATGTTGCGACGATTTCTGATGAACCAATTGTGACTAATGATTTGGTTGAATTGTTGAATGAACAGCAGTTTAAATTTTTAGGCAGAATTGACAACGTAATCAATAGTGGAGGAGTGAAGCTGATTCCAGAACAGATTGAAGCGAAATTGATCGGAAAAATAAACAGCAGGTTTTTTGTGACTGGACTTCCGGACACCAATTTAGGAGAAAAACTAGTTTTGGTTATCGAAGGAGAAAAACAAGAGTTTGAACCTGACTTTTTTGATGTTTTAGGGAAATATGAAAAACCAAAAGAAATAGTTTTCGTTTCAAAATTTAAAGAAAACGAAAATGGGAAGTTACTTCGTAAGCCAACCTTGCAGGATTGAAATTCCAAATTCTAAATTCCAAACTTTGACAAAGTTGACTGGTGGAGTTGCGAGTTGGTAAGCAAAAATAAATTTCAAGTTTTCGCAATATTGTCATTTCGACCGAAGGGAGAAATCTTCGCTAGAAACTCCACAAAGATTTGCCTACTGGAGCGAAGCTACTTGCGGAGATTCCTCGTTCCTCGGAATGACATACAAGACTTGAGAGACTTTAAATAAACATATCGTAACCGCAAAAAAATGTCGGAAATGACAAAACTATATAGAATTGGAAAAAAATAAAAAATTCCAAATTCCAATCGTAAAAGTTGGAATTTGGAATTTTTAGTATTGAGTTATTCCAAAACAAATTGGAATTTGGAATTTAAAATATTGGAATTTAACTTTTTATTTTTTTCTTTCCAAAAGTGCCATGTAAAACCCATCAAAACCAGATTCTGATGCTAACATTTTACGGTCTTCAATAAATGTAAACTGTTGTCCAATTTCTGTTTTTAAGAACTTCTCTACTTGTTCTTGATTTTCTGATGGTAAAACAGAACAAGTTGCGTAAACTAATTTTCCGCCTGGTTTTACAATTTTAGAATAGCTTTCTAAAACTTCACTCTGAACTTTACGGATATTATCAATAAACTCAGGTTGTAATTTCCATTTTGAATCTGGGTTTCTTTTCAAAACTCCTAATCCGCTACAAGGTGCGTCAATTAAAACACGATCTGCTTTTTCGTGTAATTTTTTGATCACTTTTGTACTGTCAATAATGCGGTATTCGATATTAAAAGCGCCATTTCTTTTTGCTCTTAATTTCAATTGCTTTAATTTACTTTCGTACAAGTCCATTGCAATCAATTGCCCTTTATTTTCCATTAAAGAAGCCATGTGCAATGTTTTTCCACCAGCCCCAGCACAAGTATCAACTACACGCATTCCTGGTTTTACATCCAAAAATCCTGCAACTAATTGAGAGTTAGCATCCTGAACTTCAAAAAGTCCTTGCTTAAAAGCATCTGTCAAAAATACATTGGCTCTTTCTTTTAAAACAAGAGCTTCTGGCTGGTCTTTTAAATATTCTGTTTCAATATTTAAATCCATTAAAGTATTTCTAAGGTTTTCTTTTGTACCTTTTAAAGTATTCGTTCTAAGAATAACTTTCGCAGGCTGATTTTGCGCTGCAATTTCTTTTGCCCAAGCTTTTTCTCCAAGTTCTTTTACGCCCAATTCATCCATCCAATCCGGAATAGATTCTTTGATAGCTCTAGTCTTAGATAATTCGTCAAAACGGCCTTTTATCTTTCTTTCAGGAGTTCCTTCCAATTGTCTCCAATCTGGAATTGGATAACCGCGTAAAACAGCCCAAACCGCAAACATTCTCCATAGATTGTCTCTGTCGTAAGGTTCTTTTACTTCGGCAATTTCAGCGTATAATCGTTTCCAGCGAACAATTTCGTATATGGTTTCAGCAACAAACTTCCTGTCAGAACTTCCCCAACGTTTGTCTTTTTTTAATGCTCTTGCTACCACTTTATCAGCATATTCTCCTTCGTTGAAAATTGCATTTAAAGAGTCAATGGTAGTATAAACTAAATTTCTGTGTAATCTCATTTCTATATTTTGAGTTGCAAAGGTACTATTAATTGATTGAAAGTTAAATTTTTAATACTGAATCTTACTTTAGACTTTCACTAAATGAAAAAAACACTCTAGTTTAGAGTGTTTTTTGAAATTATTGTTAAGCTTTTTATTCTTTTGAAATAATACGCGTTAATCCAATATTTTCTGGAGCATGAAGCACCATTGGGAATTTCTCTATCTTAACAGAGCTGCTGTCCAGACCGAAAGCTCTTTCTTCAGACAAACTCAGTTTTTTAATGAAGAAGTAAGAATTCATGATAATGTTTTCATGCCATCTTAAATCATTGTCGTTTGATAAGAATTTCTCAGACAATACAAATTTAAAGTCTCCAATAATATTGTTTTTGTTTAAAGATTCGTAACGGCTGGTAATATCTACTTCGCCACGTTTTACCATGTCTTTGATAACTTCTCTAAACATTAAATTGATCTTAGTAGGTTCTCTAAAACCTAAGTTGAAATCAATTCTGTAGATGTCATCTTTAGCAATTTCGGTTACTTTATATTGCGTTTTATAGGGTTCAGTCAAAATATTCACGTGAACAAACCAATAAATATCGGCTCTTTTTGGACGTTTTTGAAGAATAGAATAAATGATTTTTTCTTCTAGTTCATCCACACGATTCGCGTTCGTCATATAAACCAAATGCGTAGCATATTTCGGAATAGACAAATCTTGACTTAACTCTACCAAAACTTGTTTGTAATCATCGACCTTAACGACTTTTGTATAGTTTTTGTTGATTTTCTTAGCCAAATACCAGATTGTCATTACAGAAATCAGCATACTTGCAATGATTAAGGTTACATAACCACCTTCTGCAAATTTGGTAATATTAGCGAAAAGGAAACTGAATTCAATCAATAAGTAAATCGTAATCAACGGTACCATGAAGTACAGTTTTACACGTTTCATGATTAAGTAGTAATTCAATAATATGGTAGTCATGATCATGCACAAAATGATCGCAAGACCATAAGCATGTTCCATATTTCCTGATTTCTCAAAATGTAAAACGATTCCAACACAGCCAAAAAACAATAACCAGTTGATTGACGGAATATATAATTGTCCTTTTACCTCTGTAGGATATTTGATTTTTACTTTTGGCCAGAAGTTCAGACGCATTGCTTCGTTAATCAAAGTAAACGAGCCAGAGATAAGGGCCTGAGATGCAATTACAGCTGCAAGAGTTGCAACTACAATTCCGAATGGTAAAAACCAATGTGGCATAATCAAGTAAAACGGATTTCCGTTTTCACCTCCTAATTGCTGTAATGTGCTTCCTTCATGGTGAATCAAATAAGCTGCTTGTCCGAAATAGTTTAAAACTAAAGTCGTTTTTACAAACATCCAGCTGATTCTGATGTTTTTTCTTCCGCAGTGTCCCATGTCAGAATACAAAGCCTCGGCTCCAGTTGTACATAAGAATACGAAACCAAGAACAAAGAAACCATCAGGATGTATCGATAATAAATGATAAGCGTAGTAAGGATTAATCGCTTTAATTACCTCTGGATAATTCAGAACCTGAATGGTTCCTAACGTACCCAGCATAGCAAACCAGATCAGCATCATTGGGGCAAAGAATTTACCAACCAATTTAGTTCCGAACTGCTGAATGGTGAATAAAACGAATAAAATTGTAATTACGATATACACAATGGTTTGTGTTTCCATCGTCGGGTAGAACGCTCTAATTCCTTCTACAGCAGATGAAATCGAAATAGGCGGAGTTATAATTCCGTCAGCGAGCAGGGCGCTACCTCCAATAATGGCGGGTACTATGAGCCATTGAATTTTTGTTTTTTTGACTAATGCATATAGGGCAAAAATTCCTCCTTCACCGTGGTTGTCTGCACTTAAAGTAATAAGTACATATTTAATTGTAGTTTGTAATGTTAAGGTCCAGAACACACAAGAGATACCGCCTAGAACAATATCAGCATTTATCGTGTGATCGCCTAATATAGCCTTCATTACATACAATGGAGAGGTTCCAATATCTCCATAAATAATCCCTAAAGTAATTAATAAACCCCCAATAGACAACTTACTGTGTAAGTTTTTATGCGATGCGCTCATGTTAATTTTATAAAAAGACGGTTGCAAATTTACTGTTTTAAAACAAATTAGAGGCATTTAAAATTAAAAAGATAAAAAAAAGCACAATCGTAAAATTGTGCTTCTGTTTTTGAATATTATTTATTTGGAAAATTAACCTCGTCTTCCGTTTCCTCTAGAATTCGAGCCGCTTTCTCTTTGGCTTTGTCCGCCTCTAGATTCTTGGCTTACTCTAGAAGATTCCTGGCTCATTCTAGGAGATTCTGAACGCTGACTTTGTTGTGGTCTAGCTGAATAATCTCTATTTGAACTGCTAGATTGATTTTCTGAGTAACTTCTTGAACTTCTTTCAGCTCTTGGAGCAGATGCTTCACGGCTTGAGCTACCTCTTGATGCACTAGAAGAATTGTTGCTACCGTAATCTACTCTCTGAGAATTTTGTGCCCTCGGAGTGCTTTCAGCTCTTGGAGTATTATTCGTACTATTAGAATAATCACGAGTTGCGCTTCTTTGAGTATTTACATTTTCAGTGCTTCTGCCTGTAGAATTATAGCCTCTGTTGCTGTTTCCATTACCGTTATTGCTTCTGTCTACAGAAGGTCTATTTGTAGTGCTTCTGTTATCAGCATATGTTCTGTTAGAAACTCCATTGTTAGATGTTGTTCTGCCACTGTAATTTCTGTTTGTAGTGTACGTATTTCTGTTAGTTTCTCTACTTACAACACGTCTTTGATCTAATTCGTATCGGTTTGTTGTGTTAGCATGTCTTTCGGCAAAACTATAATTAGGACGCATTCTTTCGTAACCATAAGTACGTCTTGTTTCATAAATTGCAGGAGCTCTGTAGCTTCTTCTCACATTTACATAATTGTAGGTATTGTGTACATTGATACATACATTTACGTTGTTTCTGTATCTGTAAACAGGATAAGGTGTCCATGCAGTATAGTATGTTGGATAATAACCCCAGTACCAAGTTGAATAATAAGGTCTGTAATTGGTTACCCAAAACGAAGTGTAAATAACAGGAACTACACTATAAACGGGCTCATAAATATAATTTGCTCCGTATAAATAAGTGTTTCCTACAATCTGAACACTTACTTTGTTGTAATTGTCTCTCTCCACATCGATAGTTGCAATGTCTTGATAAACATCACGATCTAAAACGGCTTGAATAATAACAACGTGTGTTCTGTTCTCTACACTCTCAATAACGCGAAGGTAATCTACTTCGTTATCGCCATTAAGGTCTAAGTTTGATATTTGATATTTAGGATCATTTAAACGTCTTTCAAAATCTTGAAGGTTAGCTGATTCTCCAAACATCGAAGCAACAGCTCTTAAATCTAAGTTATCGCTTATATCTGAGTTTTTTGCATAAACAGTAGCTCCAGCTTGGGCTTGGCAAGAACTAATTCCTAATGCAAATAGGGCTAGTAAAAGTATTTTCGCTTTCATGATAAAATCATATTGAAGATTAATATTCTGAGATATCCAATTACTGTGCCATAAAATTTATTCAATATAATTATGGGTTTAGTTTGTTGATTATCAACATTTTTTTATTATCGTCTGTGGAGAAATACGTCCAAAACTGTAAATATAAATGGAACAATAATATCTTTTGGTCGAATTCCGGCATCGTTAGTGTATCCTGTATTTCTAGAATTCATTATAATATTAATGGTAGCCACATCTTCGAATATGTTGGGTTGTATTTCTGATTGAATGATGATGATTTTAATATTGTTTTGAATTTTTTCTGAAATTCTTAAATAGTCAACTTTTCCATCATGATTTAAATCTAAGTTTGAGATTCTTTCATCAGGATAATTTAGTCTTGTTTCAAAATCTGCCGCGTCTACAGATTGAGAAAATATTATCGAAACGGCATTTAGGTCTAAATTGTCTTCTACATAAGAGTTTTTAGCATAAACATTTACTTTTTGTGCATTAAGGGAATTTATTAATAGTATAAAAAAAGCTATAGATAATATGTTTTTCATATTTTACTTGTTAAAATTTATTAGTAAGAAAACAATTACTGTGCCAGAAAAGAATATAGAATGATTTTGATATTTTATAAATAATCGTATTTTAGCGTTAACCAAATTTTAAATTTCCTATGAGAAAACTTGCTTTATTTTGCGGTATCTTTATTTTATTGATGTCTTTTACAACATTTAATTTTAAAACTGAAATTGCATATAACGGTGGATTTACATCAATGACGATAGATACATTGTTTAAAGACAGAATAAGTATTAGAGCAATTCTTATTGATAAAAATAAAGTTTGGTACGGAGCAGATAATTCTCGTTTTGGTTATTATGATTTGGATAAAAAAGAAAAATTTGAAGAACATATTTATCGTGATACACTTAAATTAGAATTTAGAAGTATTGCACAAACTTCAAAAGATATTTTTTTGCTAAGTGTTGCAAATCCGGCACTTCTTTATTCAGTTTCAAAAAAAGACCGCAAAGTTAAATTGGTTTATAAAGAAATTAATCCGAAAGTATTTTACGATAGCATGCAGTTTTGGAACGATAAGGAAGGAATTGCAATTGGTGATCCAACAGAGGATACGTTCTCAATTATTGTTACTCGCGACGGCGGAGAAACTTGGACGAAACTGCTTTCGGATAAATTACCAACAAATAGCACTGGAGAAGCAGCTTTTGCAGCCAGTAATACCAATATTGTTATCAAAGGAAATGATACATGGTTAGTTTCGGGTGGAAAAAAGGCACGTGTTTTTTATTCTCCAGATAAAGCAAAAACATGGAAAGTTGTAGAAACCCCTATTGTACAAGGAAAGCAAATGACAGGAATTTTTACTGCCGATTTCTACGATTCTAAACAAGGTTTTATTGCAGGAGGAGATTATGATCTTCCTAATAATAAAGCCAATAATAAGGCTTTTACAAAAGATGGCGGGAAGACTTGGCAATTAATTGGTCAGAATATGGGATTTGGTTATGCGTCATGTATACAATATGTTCCAGGAGGCAATGGAAGAGAAATTGTTTGTGTAGGCTCAGAAGGAATACAATATTCTCAAAATGGAGGAGAAAACTGGATGCAGCTTTCTACAGATACCAAATTCTTCACCATTCGTTTTGTAAACAGAAATACTGCAATCGCAGCGGGACATAATAAGGTAGTTCGATTGAATTTTAAATAAAAAAATAAGAACCCTAAATAATAAAGTAAGTATTATTATATAGGGTTCTTATCGCTGTTGTTTCTTTAAGTCTAGTCTTTATTGCCTTTATCTCGATATTGCTGCAATAGTTTTCGATTAAAATCGTCTTCCGATTTTTTAAGTAAAAGTATCTTCTTTGCAGGAAGTACTTTTTTCAGACTGCTCATATATTTTTCACGAAGCTGATATATTTCTTTATCAGTACTTTCGATTTGAGATAATAATGTTGCCGCTTCTTTATCTGAAAGATTTTTAAGATTATCATCTTTTAGTTGTTTCAGATAAGTCTTCATTTTTAAATACTTTAATTCATATTGCTTATCGTCGTAAGCATTATAAATAGGCCAGAATTTTTCTGCTTCAGTGGAAGTTAATTCCAATTCGGTTGTTAAAAATGACACTTTAAAAGCTTTAATTTTTTCTCGCTTTTCATCAATTTTTCCGCTTTGGGCAAAAATTGAAAAACTTATCAGAAATAGCAGGAGTGGTAAAATGTTTTTTATTTTCATTGTTAAGCTAAGTTGTTGAGTTAAGTTTGATTTAATTTTGTTCTGAAATTAAGTGTTCTAAGTTCGGACTTGTAGCTAGAATATCTTCCAGTGTTTCGTCTTCTAAAGTGACATCGTTGCCTAATTTTTCTATATCACTGTCGTCTAAGGTTTGAATTAAATCGTATTGGCTGATATTGGAGTGATAAGATAAATAAGTTTCTAAAGTAGCTTCGTCAAGTTCGTTTGAGTTAGCTTTGTAATTATTTACGATCGGTATTAATAATGCAAAACCAATTACTGCTGCGGCCGCTAGCGAAATGGTTTTATTGCGTTTGTAAAAAGGAATTACTTTAACTTCTTTTTTGTCTAATTGCTGTAAAACCTTCTCTGAAAAATTATCAAAATAATTGTCCGGGGTTTTAAAACCAGATTTTATTTTGGGTTCGTTTTCTAATTTAAATGTTTTCATGATACTTATAAGATAGTTTTTGTTACAAAAGGTTTAATTTGATGTAACATATAATTCAATTTTTTTTACTGCGTGATGATAAGATGCTTTTAGAGCTCCAACAGATGTCCCTAAGATTTCTGCGATTTCTTCATACTTCAATTCCTCAAAATATTTCATTTTGAAAACTAATTGTTGTTTTTCTGGAAGAGTTACAATTGCTTTTTGAAGTTTGATTTGAATTTCATCTCCATCAAAATAAAGATCTGCTTTTAAATTATCGATCGTTTTATTCTGCAGATCTTCAGATGAAATTCCGCTTAATTTTGCTTTTTGCGATAAAAAAGTCAAAGCTTCATTGGTAGCAATGCGATACATCCAGGAAAAAAGTTTACTTTCTCCTTTAAAGTTTTTAAGATTTTGAAAGACTTTTACAAAAGTGTTCTGTAAAACATCGTCGGCATCATCATGATTCAAAACAATGTTTCGAATATGAGAATACAAAGGTCTCTGATAATCAGACAAGAGTTTTTGAAACGCAGTATTTTGCGTTTCGGGATTTAATAATTCTTTTATAAATTCTTTCTCGTCTATCAAACTTTTTGTTTTGTAAACTTTCTTTAATAGAAGTTAGACAGAATTTAATGTAAAAGGTTTAATGCGCCTTTGAAATTATTTAAAATTCTGAGTCTTCTTCTTGTACAGGTGTTTGCGCTGGAGCAGGAGTTGGTGCTGCTGGCTTGCGTTTTACAGGCTCTGTACGTGGTTGTTCTGTATGTGGCTCGCTTGTAGTTTCGCTAGTGCTTTCTGGAGTATAAGTCGGCTCAGCAGTAACAGGAACTACTTTTGGTTTTATTGGCAAATAAATTTCAGTCACCAATTTTGAAGAAGCTTTTACATCCAATTTACTCAACGTTAAGATTTCAAGATGAGACCAGCTTAAATCTGGAATAATTTTTTGGTTGTTAATGTAAGCCGTTGTTTTTGCAATTGCTTCGTTTCTATGAGAGTAATCTCCGTTAAGAGTTGTTTTTACAGCATCAAAACCATTTAATTTTCCTGCTAAAATATCACTTCCTGAACTAGTTGAAATTTCTTTATTAATAGGTAAACAGATTGAAATCTTTGCCAAACCTGTTTTAGTGTCGTAGGTATGATAAATAATGAATGGTTTTCCGCTTGCTGCTAAACCATTTGTTTCACTAAATTGAATAAGCTTCGGAATTACAATCCTAGCATTTTTATTTACTTTGGCAATTTCGCTAGTAAAAGTCTGTTTTATATAAGGCGTTTCTGTTTTCTTAACCACTCCGTCTACTGTAACGGCGTAAGTTTTGGTTTCGTAATCTAAATTTTTGTCAATATTAGCCAAACTTTTTTCGTAGATAGTTCCGATAACTCTGTCTGAACCTCCATGTAATGCGGTATAAATTTTAAACAGAAAGCTCATTGTTCCTTTTCCTTTCCAGGTAACTTTTGTTTTACCGTTCAAAGTATCTTTCAAAGTCCAATTTATATCGGCTTCTGTACCGTCAAATTGCATTTTTTGGTCAATGCTTTCGCCATCTTTTGTTTTAAGAATAATAGAATTTCCTTTTCCATCAGCACCATCCCAATAAAATGTTGCACCATTTCCGCTAGTTTTATTAGCGTATGTCATTTTTATAGAAGGATCTTCAACCGACCATGATTCAAAATCTTCGTAATTTCTAAAGTCATTTAGGTAGTTATAAACCGTTGTACGAGGAGAATTGATGACTTTACTTCTTTCTACAGAAAAATCTCCTTTTTGAGTAGCAACAAAAACAGTAAGAGCAACAAAGCTTAAAAGTGCAAAAAGAAATAAATACTTTAGAATTTTCATGGTAGGCTGTTTGGTTTCGGTAAAGTTATAAATTTATCATGAGTCTTACTAATAACCCATAATGATTAGGTTTTATTTTATGGCAACCAGAATAATTTATCGTTTCAAAAAGATTTTAATTACGAACAAAAGGACAATGAAAAGCAGAAAGGCAAGGAGTACTTTGTAATTTCCTTTATAAAAGACTTTGTGTAATTTTAAATCTTTTCGATAAGCAAATATCATAATGATTACAAAAACGATAAAAAAACATATTCCAAATTGTATTTGACCTTGACTAAACATAGTTATAAAAATTTTTGGCAAATTTAAAGATTTGTAAACGATTTGCTGCTAAATTGCCTTTTCATTTCATTCAATAAATTTTCAGATTTATAAGAAACTGACTTAAATTAGCAAAAAAAAAAGAAAACGACTATATGAAAAAACAACTTGACGCCGTAACCGAATTTCACACTGCTTTTAAAATTGGCCACAGCGCAACTCCAATTGCCGATGTAGGAGCAGAGAAAAAACTACTTCGTTATAATTTAATGAAGGAAGAAAATGAAGAGTATTACGAGGCGGTTCAAAATAATGATTTGGTTGAAATTGCAGATGCACTTGGAGATATGATGTATATTTTGTGCGGAACAATTATCGAGCACGGACTTCAAGATAAAATTGAAGCCGTTTTTGATGAAATCCAACGCAGTAATATGAGTAAATTGGGCGAAGATGGAAAACCCATTTATCGCGAAGACGGAAAAGTGATGAAAGGTCCTAATTATTTTAAACCTGATTTTTCTAAATTGTTGTAAAGAGAATCAAACGCAAAGAACGCTAAGTTTTTTTTCTGCGGTTCTGATAAGAACGCAAAGTTCGCAAAGTTTTACGTTATTTGAGTTTAGTCTTATCTCTAAGACAAAATTTAAAAATAAAGAAAAATGAAAAACCCGATAAAACTAAATTTATCGGGTTTCTTTTTTATATGGTTTTGGATTATTGAACCTTAACTGTCCATCCAAAAGTATCTTCAGAAAGTTTGTTTTGAAGACTTGTTAATTTTTCTTTTAAGAAAGAAGCATAAGAATTCTCGATTGGAGCCATTTCAAAATATTCATCTTTATAAGAGAATCCTTTGATAACGCTAATAACTGCAGCAGTTCCTGCTCCAAAGATTTCTTTTAGAGATCCGTTTTTAGCCGCTTCAACCAATTCTGAAACAATTACTGGACGAACGTCAACTTTTAGACCTTCTTTTTCAGCCATTGCAATCAAACTTTTTCTGGTAACACCATCTAAAATTCTTTCGCTTGTTGGAGCTGTCAATAAAGTATCGTTGATTCTGAAGAAAACGTTCATTGTTCCCGCTTCTTCTAATTTTGTGTGCGTTGCATCATCAGTCCAGATAACTTGTTGGAAACCGTCTTTGTTTGCCAAGTTAGTTGGGTAAAATTGAGCAGCATAGTTTCCGGCAGCTTTTGCAGCACCAATACCACCATTTGCAGCTCTACTGAAATGCTCGGCAATGATTACTTTTACTTCACCTCCATAATATGCTTTTGCAGGAGAAAGTAAAATCATAAATTTATATTCGTCAGAAGGATTTGCGATAACTCCAGGACCTGTAGCAATCATAAACGGACGAATGTACATACTAGCTCCGTTTCCTCTTTGAATCCAGTCTTTGTCTAATTTCAATAATTCATTTAAACCATCCATAAAAATAGCTTCCGGAACTTCTGGCATTGCCATTCTTACAGCCGATTTATTAAAACGGTTAAAGTTTTCATCTGGTCTAAACAACCAAACATCATTATTGTCATCTTTATAAGCTTTCATTCCTTCGAAAATTGCTTGTCCATAATGGAAGACTTTTGAAGATGGATCCATTAAAATTGGAGCATAAGGCTTAATGACAGGATTTTGCCACTGTCCGTTTTTAAAATCGCATTCGAATAAATGGTCTGTAAATACAGCACCAAAACTTAAGTTGTCAAAATCTACTTCATTGATTTTTGTAGAAGTAGCTTTAATGATTTCAATTTTGCTTGTTTGAGTTGTACTCATAGTTATGTAAGTTTTTTGTGAGATACTCTTCACTATCAGAAATCTAAAGTGACGATATCATTTAAAATGGAATTTATTGAATGCAAAATTACGTAAAAATATGTAAAATGCTTAGCGAAAATTCATTATTTGATGGTTTTGACTGAGATTTATTTATCCTATAATAAACTCAAATATTTAATTGATTTTTATAAAGATTTTATGAAAAAAGTATGGTTTTTTAAGGCTTTACGCATTAGTTTTGATTAAATTTGATTATTAAAATGGCTTGAAAACCAATAAAAAGCTATTGTAAAATTCTAAAAAAAGTGAAAAGAGAAATAATTAAAACGCTAGATGGCTCAACTACAATTCGTTTACCAGAATGGGATGAATGCTATCATTCTAAACATGGTGCCATTCAGGAAGCGAAGCACGTTTTTATTAAAAATGGTCTTTCGTTATTTGAAAATCCGATAAGCATATTAGAAATAGGTTTTGGGACTGGTTTGAATGCTTTTATAACTTTTTTAGAATCTGTTAGAAAGAAGCAGGCTATTGACTATGTCGGAGTAGAAGCATATCCAGTAGATGCAGACGAGATTTTGGAAATGAATTATGCGGAAGAATTAGAAGCGTCGGAATTTTATAACATTTTTGAAAAAATGCATAAATCGGAATGGGATGAAAAAATAGAAATTTGCGATCAGTTCTCCTTAACCAAAAGAAAACAATTTTTTCACGAAATAAACGATTTTGAAATTTTTGATTTGATTTATTTTGACGCCTTTGGTTACCGAGTGCAGCCAGAACTTTGGAGTACTGAAATTTTTCAGAAAATGTACAACAGTTTAAAACCAAACGGCGTTCTTGTAACTTACGCAGCCAGAGGAGTTGTTAAAAGAAGCATGATTGAAGTTGGATTTACTGTAGAAAAATTGGCAGGACCTCCAGGGAAAAGAGAAATGTTTAGAGCCTTTAAAAACGTTTAAATGAGTTATTTAGAATAATTCTACATTGATTTATATGTTTTAAGAAAACGTATTCGTTGCTAAAGTTTTTAAAAAAATAAGTTAAAAGTAGAAATTATGTTAGTTATTTGTTTAAATTTGGCTCGAGTTTAAAAAAATAGATAACCCCCGAAAATCTTATTTTATTATGTCAAAAATGATGTTTGATTACACGAAATCAATACTTGAAAGAGTTAGTTTCGATCCGATACTTTTCTGCAAAGAGTTAGAAAAAGCTATCAAAACACTGTTACCTTACGAAATGGAACAATTGCAAGAGTGGTTGCTTAATTTCGTTGTTGGAAAACCAGAATTAAAACAAAGTCTACAACTAATTAAAGTATAAAAGAAAGGAGCCAAATTGGCTCCTTTTTTATTACGCTTTCTTTTGTAATGGACTAATGATTTGAACATTCTGAAAAACTATTGCGCCTTTTACTACACCAGCAATTGTAGATCTTAATGCGTCAATGATTTGCATTTTTAATTCGCTCTTTGGGTAGATCAAACTTACCTCTCGAGCAGGTTTTGGCTCCTTAAAATTACGGAGCTTCAGTTTGTCGGATTCTTTTAAGTCTAGAGTGTGCAAGTACGGAAGTAACGTTGTACCAAGGCCTTCGTCTGCCAATTTAATTAAGGTTTCAAAACTACCGCTTTGAATCTGGAAATTGTTTTGGTCAGCGTCTGAGACATTTTTGCATAAATTTAAAATACCATCCCTAAAACAATGTCCGTCTTGCAATAAAAGAATTTCATTTAGGTTTAAGTCAGAAACTTCAATTTCTTCTTTCTGGAAACTTGCGTGATGCTCTGGAATGTAGGCTACAAATGGCTCAAAGTATAAAACAATTTCTTTGATTTTTTCATCTTCCAGCGGTGTTGCGGCAATAGCAGCATCTAAGTGTCCGTTTTTTAATTTTAGAATAATTTCCTCTGTGTTTAATTCTTCTATTAGGAGTTTTACTTTTGGATATTTCTTAATGAAATTATTCAAAAACATTGGCAAAAGCGTAGGCATAATTGTTGGAATAATACCTAAACGAAATTCTCCGCCAATAAAACCTTTCTGCTGTTCTACAATATCTTTTATACGATCAGCTTCGTTTACGATATTTTTAGCTTGATTTACAATTTTCTGTCCTATATCAGTCAGCTGAATTGGTTTTTTACTTCTATCGAAAATTAAAATATTAAGTTCTTCTTCGATTTTTTGTATTTGCATACTTAAAGTTGGCTGTGTTACGAAGCATTTTTCAGCAGCAAGAGTGAAATTTTTATGCTCAGCCACCGCTAACACATATTGCAATTGAGTTATAGTCATGTTGATAGTAATTTGTGATGCAAAAATAGGAAAATATAATTTTTATTTATGTTTATTTTAGTAAATTTGTAGTAAATTAGTGTAAAAAAATAGATTATGAAGACGAATATTTTAGGATTACCAGTAAAAGAATCAGAATTATTAGTAAAAGAATTGAATGTGCTATTGTCAAATTTTCAAGTGTACTATCAAAATTTGAGAGGAATTCACTGGAACATTCGCGGAAAGCGTTTCTTTGATTTGCATGTAAAATTTGAAGAGTTATATACAGATGCACAATTGAAAATAGATATGATTGCAGAAAGAGTTTTGACCATTGGAGGAACTCCTCTTCATACTTTTGAGGATTATATTAAAAACAATAAATTGACAGTTGGAAAGAATATTTCTAATGATGAAAAAGCGGTTCAATTAATTGTTCATTCTTTATCAGATTTATTAAAAATCGAGAGAGAAATATTGAACAAATCTGACGAAATTAATGACGAAGGAACCAATTCTATGATGAGTGACTTCATTGCTGAGCAGGAAAAAACGATTTGGATGATGAATGCTTGGTTAGAAGAAACTTTGTAAATAATTGTTTTTTAAATAATTAAAAGCAGAATGGAATAAAAATTGCATTCTGCTTTTTTGTTTGTGTTAAATTTCTATGAATTTTCTTTGATTTTATTTGTTTAACGCTATTTTTGTTCTGATGAAATTTATAGCCCGCATATTATTATTCATATTTATTGCCTTCTTATCGACCCCGACAATTGTTCAGGCGATTAAGAAAGGGAATAATACGGCTATATCTTTTAGTATCTCTGAGGAAGAAGTGCATAAGGAACTTAAAAACGTTATGCATCCCACTATTCTTGAGCATGAAGTTTTGATTCCGGTTTGCATCGAGAAAAAAACAATCATTTCTGAAAATATTGTCAAACTAGACAACATATCTCCGAGCATCTTTGCTCCACCACCTAACGTAGCATAATACTTCCGATTATTTCGAACTTTAGCCGCATTTCTATCGAGATGGGGTAAATCTTTAATGAATAATTTTTTTAGTATTATATTATGACAAAAAAAATCAATCTTTTTGCCAACCTTAAATCTGATTTTGCTTCAGGTTTAGTGGTTTTCTTGGTGGCTCTTCCATTGTGTTTAGGTATTGCAATGGCTTCTGGAGCACCATTATTTTCTGGAATTATCGCAGGTGTTGTGGGTGGTATCATTGTAGGATATCTAAGCCAGTCACATATTAGCGTATCAGGTCCAGCTGCTGGGTTAACGGCTATCATTTTAACCGCAATTACCGATTTAGGAGCTTTCAATGTATTTTTAATGTCTGTTTTTATTGCTGGATTAATTCAATTAGCATTAGGATTTTTAAAGGCTGGAAGTATATCGAATTATTTTCCGACAAACGTAATTGAGGGAATGCTAGCGGGTATCGGAATTATTATTATTTTAAAACAAATACCTCACGCTTTTGGTTACGATGCGGATTTTGAAGGAGATCAGGCATTTATTCAAAATGATGGAAGTAATTCTTTTTCATTTCTATTTGATGTTTTAAATCATATTCATTTAGGAGCTGTGGTAGTTTCTGCAGTTTCATTGGTGATTTTGTTAGCTTGGGATAAGATTCCTTTCTTAAAAAGAATAAAACTAGTTCCTGGAGCTTTGATCGCAGTTATTGCTGGAGTTGTTTTAAACGAAATATTTATATCTACAGGAAGCACTTTGGCAATTGCAAAAGAACATTTGGTTTCTTTGCCAGTTCCAAAATCTTTTGATGACTTTAAATCAATTATAATTACACCAGACTTCACCGCTGTTACAAATCCGCAAGTTTGGGTAGTTGCTATTACGATTGCCATAGTCGCTTCTATTGAAACGCTTTTATGTATTGAAGCTACAGACAGAATGGATGTGCAAAAACGTTACACCAATACCAATGTAGAGCTAAGAGCGCAAGGCATAGGTAATGTTGTAAGTTCTCTTTTGGGAGGTCTACCAATGACTTCTGTAGTAGTAAGATCTTCTGCCAACAATAATGCAGGAGCAAAATCTAAATTGTCTGCCATAATTCATGGCGTTCTTTTATTAATAAGCGTATTGTCTATACCCGCAATTTTAAACAAAATTCCTTTGGCGACATTGGCAACAGTTTTGATTTTGGTTGGATATAAACTAGCAAAACCAGCAACCTTTATGCATTTCTGGAAAAAGGGGAAATACCAGTTTGTCCCTTTTATTGCAACTTTGGTCTTTGTCGTTGCGACAGATTTGCTAAAAGGTGTTGCGCTGGGAATTGTGATCAGTATCATTTTTGTGTTGAGAGGAAATCTGAAAAGAGCCTATGTTTTCAAGAAAGAAGAATATGAAGATGGCGATATTATTCATATAGATTTGGCTCAGGAAGTTTCATTCTTGAATAAAGCGGCAATCAAACAAACATTGGCAGAAATTCCAGAAAATTCTAAAGTAATTATTAATGCGCATGATACGGAGTATATTTCGCATGATGTTTTAGATTTAATTCGTGAATTTAAAGAAACCCGCGCAATAGATGAAAACATTAAAGTGAAGCTTAAAGGATTTAAAGAAGCTTACGAATTAGAAAATACACCCGAAAACCATAATCATGTTACGATAGAACATTACTATGATGTGGCAAAAAGGGAAGTGGTTAAAAAAGAAGTTGTTAGAGAAGAATAATTAAAAAATGGTATTTTTAAAGCCGTAGAAATGTCAAATTTTAGGTAACTTTACATTCAAGTTCTTTTTTGAGACATTCGTAGAATTAGAAATTACCACACAAAAAATAAAAAAATGAGAAAATTTTATGAGCAGTTATTAGAAAACAATAAGAAGTGGGTTGAAACTTCATTGGCAAAAGATCCTAATTATTTTGCTGATTTGGCAAAAGGACAACAACCGCCATTATTATGGATTGGATGTTCTGATAGCCGTGTTCCTGCGAACGAAATTGTTGGTGCTAAACCAGGTGAAGTTTTTGTTCACCGTAATATTGCCAATATGGTAGTGCACTCTGATATGAATATGCTTAGTGTTCTGGATTATGCTGTAAACGTTCTGAAAGTAAAGCACGTTATCGTATGTGGACATTACGGATGCGGTGGTGTAAAAGCTGCAATGGGACATCAGTCTGTTGGAATTATTGATAACTGGCTTCGTCACATTAAAGATGAATATCGTTTACATGATAAATACTTAAACTCTATTGAAGATGAAACAGAGCGTTTTAATGCTTTTGTTGAAATCAATACTAAAGAACAAGTTTACAACTTAGCAAAAACATCCATTGTGCAAAATGCTTGGAAAAATGGCCAAGACTTAATGCTTCATGGGTGGGTTTACGGATTAAATTCTGGTTTTGTAACTGATTTAGATGTAAATATCGCTTCAAATGACGAGCTTGACGAAGTTTACCAATTAGATCTTTAATAGATACAAATAGAAATCGCCCTCAAAAGGGGCGATTTTTTTTATTCGTTTTCGTCTAAATTCTCATTAAATGCAGACGGAAGCATTGTTGGGATAAACTTAATTAGAATTGGAAGAAGTAAACTTCCGCCAGGAAGTAAAAATATGGTTAATGACGGAATGGTTTTACAAATGTCCAAAAGCTGTTTTTTTACCTTTTTCTTTTCCTTCGCATCCAAATCTCTTGTTGTAGAATAGGCGAGTAGTACCATCAATTCCTTGCTCTGTACAATTTCCTTAATCAATCTGTTTTTGTTTCGTATGATTAATTTGACTACACTGTGCGTCATTTGGTCATAAAAATGTTTAACAGGATTCGAATAATTAAAGTATGGAATTTTCTTTTTGTGAGTTGTAATAAAAGTATTGGTTGTATCCATGCTTTGCGTTACAAAATCATCAGGAACTCCCATTGTTGAACCTAAAGAATATAGGAAATACGATTCTTCATTTTCTACAACTCCATCACTCCATAAAGCCATTCCGGCCATATCGATTAAATAGTATTGTTCAAGTCTATTTTTAAAGTATTCTAGATTTAAAGTCTCCAAAGTCTCAACTGTCACTTTTGAAAATTTTGAATAGCGTATAGAAGCTTCAAAAAGTTTAATTAAAAGATCGTCGTGCTGAGATTTTACTGTTTTGGTTTTTAAAGCCAAACCAACAATTCCAAGAACCGTTTCTTCAATTCTTTTTAAATATTTTTCAGGAATTTCTCCATGCTCTAAATATTGTCTAAAGGCCAGAACATCAATAAACAATAAAGCGTTTGTCACCAAATGCGAGAAGTTTTTGCTAATGATGCTGTCATTCGTCTGAACCCTCTGATCAATAATGTTTTCCAGAGATAGAGAAGGAGTGTCTTTTGGCAATAAAATTTTAAACAAATTAAATCCTTCTGGATTCATTTGCTTGTAAAACTTTAAAACTTCAGCAATAAAATGTATAGGTTCCGAATTTCTTTTCTCTAAACAAAAAACATGATAGAGTGTGTTAAGTAAGGCAACTTTTGAAATTTCGGTTTTAAACCAGCCCTTTATCGGAATTGGAACTTGAGAATCTATGGCAATAATATGTCCGTAAATAAACCCTGTTTCTCTCACTTTATAGTAAAACGAATCCACAGTTTCAAAAGGAATTGCTTCTGAAAACTTCTGTTCACTAAAAAACTTATCGATCCAGCCTGGTGCTGATGGGTTAATCATGGACTTAATTTTGCTGATGCAAAGCTATGTCTTTTTATTGTTTTAGGATTCATTTTAAAATTAAATAACCGCTAGATTTTGTTAAAAATAGCGGTTATTCAAATTTTTCTTATTTAATGATTCCTGCACAAGCAACTCTTCCTCCTGCATTTCCAGTTGGCTGAGTGGTAAAATCATCTGTTCCTGCGTGTACGATTAAGCCTTTTCCTAGAACATCTTTATTACTGTCTCCACATCCAATACACCATTCGTCAGTTGTTAAAGTAATAGATCCGTTCCCTTTTGCATCAGCAGTAAAGTTTCCAATATCACCTTTATGATATTCTGCAACTCCCCATTTCCCATGTTTTTTAAAAGTTGGATTCCAGTGTCCTCCAGCAGAACTTCCGTCGGCAGAACTACAATCTGCTTTTTCATGAATATGGATGGCGTGCACTCCAGGTTCTAATCCTGTTATTTTTGCTGTAAAAGTTACTTTACCATTTTTTTCAACAAAAGTAGCAGTTCCGGCAACTTTACTGTTGCTTTTTGGCTCTAATGCAACAGTTAGATTTTTAGCATCATTTGATTTGTTATTTGTTTTACAGCCAATGATTAAGGCAGTAATTATAGCGAAAGAAACAATTAGTTTTTTCATATCTACGGGCATTTTAATTAAAGATTAAGTAAATTTAACATAAAATAACGGAATTGATTGACTCTAAAAGTTAAAAAAAAGTCAAACTATACGTTATAATTTGATGTTGATTGAGTTAAAACCCAAAAATATTGTTTAAATTCGTGTAAGTTTTTAACGAATAATTTCTGAAAACCATTTATCTAATTCGCTCACATTTAATCCTTAATGTTATGATGAAAAAGATTTTTACTCTCGTTTTTATTAGTTCGTTTTTAATTTCTTGCAAATGCGCAAAAACGGATGCAGTTTCTAAGCTTGATGGAACTTGGGAATTGAATTATATTTCTGGACCACGAATTACTTTTGAAGGATTATACCCAAATAAAAAACCAACCATACAATTTGATACCAAAACAAATCAGGTTTCTGGTAACGCAAGCTGTAATTCATACACAGGGAAATTGATTGTTGATGGCAACAAAATTGATTTTACTCAGCCAATGGCAGTAACGAAAATGATGTGTTTGGATGGATCGCAAGGTGAGCAAACTTATTTGAGTACGCTTCAGAAAATAACTTCTTACGATATTATAGATGATGGTAAAACTTTGAATTTCATTTCTGGAGATATTGCAATGATGCGTTTTACTAAAAAATAGTCTTATGGAAACTAGATTATGTGTCTTCCTGTTCCTGATTGTTTTCAATTTTTCAGCTTCTGCACAAGAAAAGACAAAAAAAGAACTCAAGCAAGAAAGGGAATTAAAGAAACAAAACGAAATTAAAGCGCTTATAGATGCTCAAAATTTTGTTTTCGAAGCTCAAAAAGCAACGCCTCAAGGTGGTCGATTACTTCAATTGGACTATAATACTTATTTTTTAAAGTTTAAGGCCGATAACGCAACTTGCGATCTTCCTTTCTTCGGACGCGGTTATAATGTTGGATATAATGGTGATGGCGGAGTAAAATTTAAAGGAAAGCCTGAGAACATTAAAGTCGAAAATAAAAAAAATAATACTATTCTAAAAGCAACAGTAAGAGGTGCTAATGATGTATATGATTTGACGTTTTCTATCTTTTATAACGGAAACACAACACTTTCTGTAAGCAGCAATAATAGAGGTCCAATTAGTTATGATGGAGTAATATATGCTCCAAAAACAGCAGAGAAACAATGATGTAATTCAATACTAAACTTGTCACAAATTCGTCTGAATATATGGTAAGAATCTTTTTATGGTTAGTAAAGTGGCAGTTTTCGGTTTTGTTTTTCTTTTTTGGTGTGTTCAGCGTATTTGGTCAGGATTTGGAACCCAGAGCTTATGCTAATGTTCCTAAAGGTCTAAACGTAATTGCGGCGGGGTATGTTTTTATGAATGGAAATGTGCTGACAGATCCTTCTCTACCCATAAAAGATTTTACACTTAAAAGCCACAATATGGCAGTAAATTATATCAAAACTTTTGGGGTGGCAGATAAACTGGCTCGTATACAAGTAGGGCTGCCTTTTACTTTTATGGATGGATCTGCTGTAATCAGTGATCAGCTGGTTACTGGCTCAAGAACTGGTTTTGCAGATATGAAAGTGCGTTTTGGAATTAATTTGCTAGGTTCTCCTGCACTTGATAAATCTGAATTCAGAAGTTTTGAGCAAAAAACAATTCTTGGAGTCAGTTTGGTTACTTCAATTCCAACAGGAAGGTATTATGGCGATAAGCAAGTAAACATTGGAACAAACCGTTGGGCTTTTAAGCCCGAAATAGGGGTATCGAAAAGGTTTGCTCACGTTTATGCTGAGGCCTATGGCGGGGTGTGGTTTTATACGGATAATAATGATTATATAGGGAAAAAATTAGAGCAAAAACCAACCTATAGCCTTCAGGCGCATGCAAGCTATTATTTTAAAAACCAAATGTGGGTTGGTTTTAATACGACTTGGTTTTTTGGAGGTAGAACTATTGCTGATGGAGTTTCAGATGATAGCCAGATTGATAATTGGCGGGTGGGCGGAACTTTTTCTACTCCAATTGCAAAAGGACAGTCGGTTAGATTTCAATATCATATTGGAGCCTATACCAATAACGGACTAAATTATTATGCTCTTTCAGCGGTTTACCAATATTCATTTTTTTAAAACCTGTTGGTCGTTTAATGTGTTTAAAATCAGTATATTTGAGTATGCATATATTTTTAAAAACAAATTTAAAATTGAAACTATGAAAAAATTAAGTCTTATTCTTATCATGGCGATAGCCTCATTTTCATCTTATGCGCAATCTTCTTATAAAGAAGATTTAGAGGTAGTACAAAGTGTTTATGGAAAATCTAAAGCTGAATTGGTAAAACAGTACATGAATTTATCTGATGCGCAGGCAACAGCTTTTACTAAAGTGTACGACGATTATGAAATCTCCCGAAAAGCTTTAGGGCAGACAAAGTTTCAATTGCTAAATGATTATGCGGCGAATTATGAAACTTTAACTGATGCAAAAGCGGATGAATTGGCAAAAGCTACTTTAAAAAATCATGTTGATTATGAGAAGCTTTATTCTAAAACTTATAATCAGGCGAAAAAAGCAATTGGTTCAATAAATGCAGCTAAGTTTATTCAGCTTGAGGTTTATCTTCAAACTATAATTAGAAGCGAAATTCTGGAAGCTATCCCATTTATTGGCGAAATGGATAAAAATAAGACTAAAATGATGTAAAATATTCGTCTATAAAAAAAACGGGAATCAATTTGATTCCCGTTTTTTTTTATTTTTCAGTTTTAACTTTGTAAATCTCATTTACCATTCCGTCGCGGAAACTATCCAAAGTAAGTTCCCAAAACATAATTCCGCCTAATTTTTTTGCTTTTGCGTATTCCGCTTTTGCTTTTATAGATTTTAAATCATCTGATGTTGCAAAAGTTTTAGTTGAAGCATTGTACCAATATGGTGCTTGAGCTTTTTCATCATAAAAATATTTCCAGCCATTAGCCTCTGTGTAAGTTGTAGCGTAGTTTTTAAAATCAACACCTTGAAAGTGCTCTCCAGCTTGGTATAATCCGTTGTTGATATTTTCTACATTTTTCCATTGTCTGGTATAAAATGCACCTCCAATAACTAATTTTTCAGCAGGAACGCCTGCTTTTAGTAAAAACTCAACAGCTCTATCTGTAGATTCTTCTTTTGGATTTGTGCTGTATAATGGTGTGTGATGACCTGTAACTTTTGAATATCCGTTTACTAAATCGTAACTCATAATATTAATGCGGTTTACATAAGGAGCAACAGCTTTCCAGTCGATAGACTCATCTAAACATTTTTGGAAACCTCCAGCAGCAAAACTCAATTCATATTTTTTACCCAAAGTAGAACGTAATATTTTAATCAATTCAGTAAAATTAGGTTTATCGGCTGCTTGGTATAAATGTCCAGGAAGTCCTTCAATTGATGGATATTCCCAATCTAAATCTAAACCGTCAACTTTAAAATAATCGCTTACTTCTTTTACAGATTTTGCAAATTTTAAGCGTCCTTCAGCAGTTGAAAATGCTTCCGAGCATGGCTCACAGCCTCCCCAGCCGCCAAGAGATAAGATAATTTTAAGTTGCGGATTTTTTGCTTTAAGCGAAACCAAATGTTTGATAGTGATAGAGTCTTTAGCTGAATCAACGCTCAATTTCCCATCTTTTAGATGGCAAAAACTAAAGATAATCTGGTTTAATTTGCTGACCTCATATTGGTCAATGAGTTTAGAATCGCCAGTATAGTAGGCAATGATATCCATTTTTTTGTTTTTCTGTGCAAAAGTGGTTGTAATACCAAAACACAGCAAAAAGGATGCAATTAGAGTAATTTGTTTCATTATTTTGTTTTTTTATAGTTTTTAGAATGTTAAATATACTGCAATACATTTAATATTTAACATCGTAAATGCTCTAGAAAGTTAATTTTAACGAATATTTTGCAAATTTCTGCAAAAATATTGCGTCTTGTAAGTGATGTCTTTCACTATAAATAGCAAAAAAATAAGCCCGCGCAGTTTCGGACTTGCGCGGGCTTAAACAAATTAAAAGCTAAAAACTATCTTGATATTAGAAGCAGTAAGTATCTTCTGCTACTAATTTTGCTGCAATTTTTTCTCTCAATGCCACAACGTTTGGCAGGTTAGTGTATTTAGTGAAACGTTTAAGTCCCATTAACATCATACGTTGCTCATCACCTTCAGCGAAAGAAGCAATTCCTTCTTTTCCTCTTAAGTTTACGATATCTACAGCTTTGTATAAGTATAATTTTGCCATAGCGATTTGCTCCTGAACTTTATCTTCGCCTTGAGCTTTTGCTAATTTTTCAGTTCTCAAAATTGTACTTTCAGCCATGTAGATTTCGATTAAGATATCAGAAGCTGCCATTAATAATTGTTGGTGAGCATCTAATTCAGGGCCATATTTTTGAACAGCGCTACCAGCAACCATTAAGAAAACTTTTTTCAAGTTAGCTACGATTACTTTTTCTTCTGCAAATAATTCAGAGAAATCAGGCGTATCAAAAGATGGGATTCCCATTAATTCTTCCTGAACTTTCATTGCTGGTCCAAGTAAATCAACGTGTCCTTTCATTGCTTTTTTGATCAACATACCTACAGAAAGCATTCTGTTGATTTCGTTTGTTCCTTCATAGATACGAGCGATACGAGCATCTCTCCAAGCACTTTCCATTGGAGTGTCTTCAGAGAATCCCATTCCACCAAAAATTTGGATACCTTCATCAGAACAAGATTGAACGTCTTCAGAAACTGCTACTTTCAAGATTGAACACTCGATAGCATATTCTTCAACACCTTTTAATTCTGCTTCTTGGTGAGAAGTTCCTTCCGCTTCACGAGCAGCAATTCTGTCTTCAATATCTTTTGCAGCACGGTAAGAAGCACTTTCTCCAGCGTAAGCATTCGTTGCCATTTCAGCTAATTTAGAACGGATAGCTCCAAATGATGAAATAGAAGTATTGAACTGAATTCTTTCGTTAGCATATTTTACAGCTCCAGAAGTAACTCTTCTTTGCGCATCTAAACAAGCTGCAGCTAGTTTAATACGACCAACGTTTAACGCGTTCATTGCAATTTTGAAACCGTTTCCTCTTTCAGATAACATGTTTTCAACTGGAACTTTTGTTTCGTTGAAGAAAACCTGACGAGTAGATGAAGCACGGATTCCTAATTTATGCTCTTCTTCATTCATAGAAATTCCGTTTGAAGGATCGTTTTCTACGATGAAACCTGTAATATTTTTATCGTCTCCAATACGAGCAAAAACGATGAAAACGCTGCAGAAACCTGCATTCGAAATCCACATTTTTTGTCCTGTGATTAAATAATGAGTTCCGTCTTCAGATAAAACAGCTTTTGTTTTTCCTGAGTTAGCATCAGATCCTGCTCCTGGTTCAGTTAAGCAATAAGCTCCAAACCATTCTCCAGTAGCCAATTTCGGAACGTATTTTTTCTTTTGTTCTTCAGATCCATAAAGTGTAATTGGCATAGTTCCAATTCCGGTGTGCGCACCAAAAGCAGTTGAGAAAGAACCTGTAGCGCCAGAAATGTAGTCACAAACTAACATTGTAGAAACAAATCCCATTCCTAATCCGCCGTATTCTTCAGGAACTGCAACTCCAAGAAGTCCTAGTTCGCCCGCTTTACGCATAGAAGATTCTGTATAAGCGTAATCTTTTTTCTCAAAACGATCTTTATGCGCCCATAATTCTTTGTCTACAAACTCTTTTACAGAGTCACGCATCATTAACTGCTCTTCCGAGAAATCTTCTGGTGTGAAGATGTCCTCGCATTTTGTTTCTTTAACTAGGAATTGACCACCACGAGTCACGTTTTTTTCGATTGTATCTGCCATGATTATGTTTTTTTATATTTTGTTTTTGCTCAATCTTGTCATTTCGACGAAGGAGAAATCTCCGCAAGTAGCTCTACAACGATTGACAAACTTTGCAGAAAATTGTCGCGGAGATTGCTTCGCCAGTTCGCTATCGCTCGTGTCCTCGTTCCTCGGAATTACAAACTAGATGGTTACTTTGTCGAATTACTATTGCGATTTCTCGTTCCTCGAAATGACAAACTGAACGTATACCTTACTCTTAATGATACTTTCTTATAATACCTCGTAAACCCCAGCACTTCCTTGCCCAGTTCCCACACACATACTCACGATTCCGTACTTATTACCTCTGCGTTTCATCTCATCAAATAACTGAACAGAAAGTTTAGCACCAGTACATCCCAGCGGGTGACCTAAAGCGATTGCTCCACCATTTACGTTTACGATTTCTGGGTTAATGTTTAACTCGCGAGTTACCGCTAAAGCTTGTGAAGCAAAAGCCTCGTTTAATTCAATTAACTCAATATCGTTTAATGTTAATCCTGCTTGTTTCAACGCTTTTGGAATTGCTTTTACAGGACCGATACCCATAATTCTTGGTTCAACACCAGAAGAAGCAAAGTTTACCAAACGTGCAATTGGCTCAAGGTTTAATTCTTTTACCATTTCTTCGCTCATGATTAAAACGAATGCAGCGCCGTCGCTCATTTGAGAAGAGTTACCGGCGGTTACACTTCCGTCAGCAGCAAAAACCGGTTTTAAACCTGCTAAAGCTTCTTTAGAAGTTCCTGCTCTTGGACCTTCGTCTTTGTTTACAACGTATGATTTTGTTTCTTTTTTACCATTTTCATTGATGAAAGTCTGCTCAACAGTAATAGGAACGATTTGTTTGTCGAATTTTCCTTCTGCTTGTGCTTTTAATGCTTTCATGTGAGAGTTGTAAGCAAACTCATCCTGATCTTCTCTTGAAATTTTATATTGGTTGGCAACCGCTTCAGCAGTTAAACCCATTCCCCAGTAGTAATCTTCGTGACCTGCAGCAGCAACTTTATAATCCGGAGTTGGTTTATAACCTCCCATCGGAATATAACTCATACTTTCAGCACCACCCGCAATGATACAATCTGCCATTCCTGATTGGATTTTAGCAGTTGCCATTCCGATAGTTTCTAATCCAGAAGCGCAGTAACGATTTACAGTTACACCAGGAACGTCTTCCACTTTTAATCCCATTAAAGAAATCAAACGTCCAACGTTAAGACCTTGTTCTGCTTCCGGCATGGCATTTCCTACCATAACGTCGTCGATACGTTTTTTATCAAAATTAGGCAGTTCGTCCATCATAAACTGAATGGTTTCTGCAGCTAATTCATCAGGTCTTTTAAATCTAAAAACACCTTTTGGAGCTTTTCCAACTGCTGTTCTATATGCTTTTACTATATATGCTGTTTTCATTTATAAAATGTATTAAGATTGGTGTATTAAGTATTAAGACTGCCAATCGATATAGTTATTATTTTTTTAGAGATCTTTGAAGCGCAAAATTCATGTTGCTGACTTCTACTAATTCATTTATTATAGTTGATATTTTTTCTTCAGCTATTAATTTCAAACGTTTTGAAATCATTAATTGAGTAATTAATTCATAAGTTGAACCATTTGCAATTCCTAAAAAATGCGCAAACTCATTGTTAGAATTTCTTCCAGAGCCTTCCGCTATATTTGAAGGAATAGATACTGCACATCTTTTTATTTGACTTATTAAGTTAAATTTTTCATCTGACGGTAATTCTGCACAAACTTTGTATACGTTTTCTACTATATCCATAGCTTTTTGCCAGATTTTCAACTTTTCAAATTGATGCATAATTCTTTTTAATCTTAATACTTAATACTCAAATCTTAATACTCAAATACTAATTACGAAGTGGTTTTCCTTTAGTCAACATGTACTGGATTCTCTCTAAAGTCTTACGTTCAGTACAAAGAGATAAGAAAGCTTCACGTTCGATATCTAATAAATATTGTTCAGATACTAAAGTTGCTTCAGATAAATCACCACCAGCCATTACGTAAGCCAATTTGTTAGCGATTTTCTTGTCGTGCTCAGAAATGTATTTTCCAGCTTCCATTTGATCTGTTCCAACTAAGAACATTCCAAGAGCTTGTTTTCCTAATACTTTCACATCAGTTCTTCTTATAGGTTGTGTATAACCGGCTTCAGCCATTAACAGTGCATGTTTTTTAGCTTCGGCAATCTGACGATCTTTATTTACTACAATGATATCTTTTCCTTGTTGTAAAAGTCCAGTGTCAAAAGCTTCGTATCCAGAAGTCGAAACTTTAGCCATTGCGATAGTTAAGAAATACTCTTGAAGAACATTCAATTCCACATCGTTTTTGCGGAATAAATCAGAAGCTCTTAAAGTCATTTCTTTAGAACCACCACCACCAGGGATAACTCCAACACCAAATTCAACTAATCCCATGTAGGTTTCTGCAGCAGCAACCACTTTATCAGCGTGTAAACTCATTTCGCATCCGCCACCAAAAGTCATTCCATGAGGCGCTACTACAACTGGAATAGAAGAGTAACGAACACGCATCATGGTGTCTTGGAACAATTTAATTGCCATGTTCAATTCGTCGTATTCCTGCTCAACTGCCATCATGAAAATCATTCCGATATTAGCTCCAACAGAGAAATTCGCTGCTTGGTTTCCAATAACTAAACCTTGATATTCTTTTTCAGATAAGTCGATTGCTTTATTGATAGCTTGTAGAACATCGCCACCAATTGTATTCATTTTAGATTGGAATTCTAAGTTTAAGATTCCGTCTCCTAAATCCTGAATGATTGCACCGCTATTGCTCCAAACTTTTTTGCTTTCGCGGATGTTGTTTAGAATAATGAATGAATCTTGTCCAGGAACTTTTACTTGTGATTTTGTTGGAATGTTATAGAAATAAGTCGCTCCTTCTTTTACAGAGTAGAAACTTTCGCTTCCAGAAGCTAACATTTCATTAACCCATGCAGCAGGCTCTAAACCTTCCGCTTTCATAATTTCAATTCCTTTCGCAACACCAATAGCATCCCAGATTTCGAATGGACCATTTTCCCATCCAAAACCAGCTTTCATGGCATCGTCAATTTTATATAATTCGTCTGAGATTTCAGGAACTCTGTTTGATACATACGCAAACATTCCAGCGAAACTCTTACGGTAGAATTCTCCAGCTTTGTCTGTTCCTTTTACTAAAACTTTAAAACGATTAATAGGTTTATCGATAGTTTTTGTTAGTTCAAGCGTAGCAAAATTTGCTTTTTTTGCAGCGCGGTATTCTAATGTATCTAAATCTAAAGAAAGGATATCTTTATCTACTTTTTTATAAAAACCTTGTCCAGTTTTACTTCCTAACCAATTATTTTCCATCATTTTGTTGATGAAATCAGGAAGTTTGAACAATTCGTGTTGCTCGTCGTTAGGGCAGTTTTCGTAAATACCATTGGCAACGTGTACCAAAGTATCCAAACCAACAACGTCAACCGTACGGAAAGTAGCCGATTTTGGACGACCAATTACAGGGCCAGTCAATTTATCAACTTCTTCAATTGTTAATCCCATTTCTTTAACTAAATGGAATAAGCTCTGGATTCCGTAAATACCAATTCTGTTTCCAATAAACGCCGGAGTATCTTTAGCAACAACAGATGTTTTTCCTAAGAATTTAGATCCGTATTCGTTTAAGAAATCCAATACTTCAGTAGAAGTTTTTGGACCAGGAATAATTTCAAATAATTTTAAGTAACGCGCAGGGTTAAAAAAGTGAGTTCCGCAGAAGTGCTGTTGGAAATCTTCGCTTCTTCCTTCACTCATAAAATGAATTGGAATACCAGAAGTGTTAGAAGTAACTAAAGTTCCCGGTTTACGGAATTTCTCGATTTGTTCAAAAACTAATTTCTTAATGTCTAAACGCTCTACAACAACCTCAATAATCCAGTCAACATTGGCAATTTTTGCCATATCATCTGTCGTGTTTCCAGTCGTGATTCGGTTTGCGAATTTCTGACTGTAAATAGGAGATGGTTTTGATTTTAATGAATTCGCCAAATGTTCGTTTACCACACGGTTGCGAACGGCTTTACTTTCAAGTGTTAATCCTTTTTTAGCTTCAGCTTCGGTCAGTTCACGCGGTACAATGTCCAGAAGTAAAACTTCGACACCAATGTTAGCAAAATGACAAGCTATACCTGAACCCATAATTCCGGATCCAATTACAGCAACTTTTTTAATTGTGCGTTTCATATTGTTATTATTTGTTTGTAGGAGGAAAAGAATATTATTCTTTTTCTGTGTTTTCTATTTGATTAAATATGTTTTTATCGTGAATCAGTTCATTTATAATTTCAGAAACCTCGATAAAATGATTCAGCTTTTCTTCTGAAACATGTTTTCTTACCATTTCATTAAACTTCAGAACTGTATTTTTAGATAAATCTCTCTTTTCTTTCCCAAAATCGGTCAGATAGATTAAAACACCTCTTCCGTCGCTTGGGTTTTTCTTGCGAACAATCAAACCTTTTTCTTCCATAGATTTTAAAGTTCTTGTTAAGCTGGTGGCTTCCATACCCATTCTAGGGCCCAGAGCCGTTGATGGAGTTCCTTCTTCCTTGTCCATACTTAAAAGAGCAAATCCTGTCGCCATTGTTGCATCATATTTAGCCGCTTCTTCATTATACATTCTTGAAACAGCTTGCCATGTCGCTCTTAAAATATAATCTATCGTTTTGTCTTTCATAGGTAACTATATCGATTTCAAATATAATTAAAAAATACTATGCATGCATATAATTTTTTAATAATTTTTTGGTTAGTTATAAAATATCCCTGATTTAGAGGGTTTTGGTGGTTTATTTTAAGTGAAATATACTATTCTTTTTTTAGATTTTAACATTTTTAATGCGGTAAAAATCTTTTTTTAATTTTTAAAAAGCATTTATTTCTGTATTCTGTAAAAAATCATGCATTTATTTCAGTTGGTTTTTCAGAATCGTAACGCGAAATTGCCTCCTGAAGGGTCTTTTTCATACGATTTCTCAGACTTTCAGGTCTTAAAATTTCCAGACAGCTTCCAAAACCCAAAAGAAGCCTTTCCATTTCATAGTTGGGTATTACATATATATGTATAATAACACTCCCGTCTTCATTTTCCTTAATTAATCGCTGAGACGTATGCAAAGGTTTTGTGAGTACATAAGGCGCATTCGAAGCATCGACCCATAATTCAATTCGTCTTGCATTCAATCCCGAATTTACTGTTACACCAATGACATCTTTGTAATAAATGTCAGCGTCAAAATCTTCCTCTAAATAAGTAAGATTAAAATCGTAATCAATAGAAATGATTCTGTCCAAAGCCAAATTGGTAATCGGCTGTGAGGCTTTTTTCTTTCCGATTAAAAACCAGCGATTGTTAAACTCTTTTAATATAAAAGGATGAAAATGGAATTTTGTTTCTTCTGCAGATTTAAAAGATTTATACGTAATAATCAGCACCATTTTCTTGATAATCGCCTGATATATTTCGTCTAGATAATGCAGTCCTTTTAACTTCTCATTTTTATCCAGGTAAATTACAGGTTTGGTATGTGATTTTTCGGAATAGATTTTATCTTCCAATCGCTGTAGAATATCCGAAACATCATTAAATAAAGAGAAATCTTTAAACTGTTTTAGCATCGAAACCGTTTCGGTCAAAACATTCATATCGGTTTCCGTCAGCGGAATATCGGTTATCGAAAAATCTTCGTCTTCATATTTATAATACTTTTTATCGTAAACCACGATTGGCGCATTGTAACCCAATTTCTCACTTCGCATCAATTGAATATCCATCTGAATGGTTCGCTTGCTGATTGGGTTTTGTCGTCCTTCATATTCAAATAAAGCTTCAGAACATTCTTCGATTAAATCTTCGAGTGTCCATTGTCTGTATTTATTCTGTAGGCATTTATCAATTGTTTTGTATCGGATTAGGGCGTTTTTGTTTTGTGACATAAGAATGCTTGTTTTTTCGGTTTGTATTGTAGAGACGCACCGCAGTGCGTCTAACGTATTGTGGATATTCGTTGCGTAGACGCACTGCAGTGCGTCTCTACAGATATACTTTATGTTAATATTGAAATCTCTTTTTCAATATTAGCTCTCGCTTTCTCCTCATACAAACTCCTAAAATCCTCGGTCTGAAAAATAAACTTATTCTCCAGAAAATGCTTCAACGCTTTGGCACGTCCGGGTTTGTATATAAAATCAGGATAGATGCGGTATTCTTTTCTAATTTGTTCGAAATAGATTTTATAATCATACCAATCTTTAGCGAGGATTTTTAAATCAAAATCGATTAACCAGTTAATGTCTTGTATTTCATTTTGCTGATGTTGTTGTGTTGCACAAATCGCATCAAAAACCAATTCTTTATTCAGACTGACATTTTCAGGTAAAATTGCCAAAGTATATTCGGCACTTTTGAGTTCGTTGTCTTTTTTGGAAGCCGAATACACAAAATCATGATAAAAGATTGAAAATAATATTTCATCTGGATTTTGAAGTTGATCACGATAGGTTTCAAAACTGGCAATCATTTCTTTTAAATGCGTGAGATTATGATAATGCCTTGATTTTTTGGAATATGCCTTTTCTAAATCCAACCATTTTTGCTGAATTTCATTTGCTGAAAAGCCAATATTAGAGAGTAAATCAGAATAAATTTTTTCTAAATTCATAATCGTAAGTGGATTTATTTAGCTCCAGAGGAGCTAAATATTTATAGCTAATGTATAAGACCCAATCATAAAGCTCCAGCGGAGCCACACTTAAGTTGGGCTTTATTAAAAAATATGTCGCCCCGCTGGGGCTCTTTTTAGGCATCATCAAAGAGCTATAAATATTTCGTCCCTCTGGGACTTAGGCGCTTTTTTCAAATTAATATTTACTCAAATTTAAAATTCTTTTTTTACTGCGCAAAATAATTGCGTAGTAGTTTTGAAATCTTTGCTCAAGAAATAAAACAAATAGTATTTCTAAAAAATGAAAACAAAAATTTCACTGCGCAAAATAACTGCGCACTAGTTTTGAAATCTTTGTTCAGGAAATAAAAAACAAACGTTCATAGAAATAAAAAAAGAATAAAATAGGTCAAGTTTAAGTTACTTCGAAAACACTTTCCAATGTACCACTTACACCATTACCTTTTTATTTTATAATCATAATTGGGGCAGTAGCTCAGCGGTTAGAGCAGGTAGTTTTGAAATTATCAATTAAAGGTCAATCAAAACTTACTTCGTACACTTTTAATGTCCGGGTCGTGGGTTCGAATCCCACCTGCTCCACAATTAATGGTCAATTGAAACTTACTTCAGAACACGGCTACTTTCGGTTCGAATCCGAACAAAGTTTTAAAATCATCATTAATAAAAAATGAGGGTCAAGATTAACTTACTTCTCGGGGAAACCCACCAGATAAACTCAGTTAATCAATTATCGTCAAATTTCAGGTCAAGTGTTTCTTACTTCAAAAATCTTTTAGGTAGAACTCAGAAACACCATTATCTAAATTTTAAAAATTAAAAAAAATGAAAACAAAAGAATTATTAAAAATCAGTTTACGTCAAAATGCCATTTTCATTCCATCAGAAATGATTACGAATGATGTTAAAAATTTATCAGGAACAACTTCAGTTTTGTTAGCCAATGTTTCTAAACTTGGATTTACATTTTCTGAAACTTTGCTTCACGCTTTAAACAATGTGAGTCCGAACTATAAAATCGAGGTTTTAGAAGTTTTGAGAGAAGTTTTAGGAACAGATAAAAACTGGACACCATTAGTAAAAGAATGGAATATTCCAACAGGCGAATCTGTTGTAGATCATATTATCACGTATTTCGGAAACGTTTTTAAAACTAAAAACGGAACAACTTTACAATGCGGTCATATTATCCCAGATAATACTTTTCCATTAGAAAGATACAACGGTTGTCCATTCTGCGGAACTCCGTTTGAATTTGGAAAACTGGAAAATATCGGACAAGGAAGCAAATTGAAAATGTTGGAATTGTGGTCAGAAAAAGATTTAAATGATTTCTATATATCGTTATTGCAATCTAAAACCGCTTTAGACGCTACTCAGGTAGATAGTTTAAAAATGGCGATGCAGTATTTGCCTTTACCAAAAACAGAAGTAGCAATGAAGGAAACTTTAATGCTGGTGATTGATCTTTTGATCGAAAATGGTAAAGAAGACGAAGCGTCTCAGTTTTTGAAAACGCCAACCGATATCTTGCGATACTTGTGGTATAAAAACACAGGAATGCTTCAAATTATCGAACCAAAAACGATTATCAAAAGAACATCAAAAAATGCACATCATTTCCATAATGCTTTAGATACAAGCGTTCAGGCAAGAATTGCATCTCAAAAAGATTTGAAACTAAAATATTCCCGAAAAGAGTGTTTAATGGTGGCAAATTGGTTGAACAATATGAACATGGATGTTGAAGCTATGTGCGAAACCATGCATCCAAAAAGAGGAATGTGGGTTCGTTTTATCCGAGCGTTGCGTTTGGCAGAATACAGCAAAAGAAAAGGGTTTGAGAAATTGAACTTTTTAATGGATGTATTCTACAACCAAGTGTACGATGTTTGGCAGAGCAAAGTAGATTCGTCAAGATTGAAATTTGATGCCGATAAGACTTTTGCCTTATTAAAACAGCGTCCAGGATTGTTTGCACGTTCGTTATTCTCGAACATGCTATGGTTTGGAGCAGAAGAAACGATTGCTCATTTTGAAGAAATCATCGATAAAGTTCCAGCTCGATTGGTGTTTACATTAAACATGTATGCTCAAAATTATTTTGATAAAAACATGCAGAGAAGTGTGAAACCTTTGGGTGGAACCAACAAACGAATTGAACCAAACGGTTTATTGAAATTGTACGAAGATTTTCAGTTGGAAGCGATGAAAAATCAGATCGAAGAATTGTGTCTTTTGGCCATGAAAAAACGATTTGCAAAAGTGGCGAATACTAATAAAACAATGTATATCGATCCGCAATTGTTTAATATTCCGGTTTCTATAGGAGATCGAAGCGAAACAGTTCAAGATTTGCCAGTTGCTTTAATGGGAACACGTTTCCCAATTGAAGGAAACGAAGTGCGATTGTTTATGCAATGGGGTAAAGATTTGCCTGCACAGCATTTAGATATGGATTTAAGCTGTCATATCGCTTATGAAGATAAAGCCGATATTTGTTCTTTCAGCCGATTGACTACTACAGGTTGTCAGCATAGTGGTGATATCCGAAGCATTCCAAATAAAATTGGAACTGCCGAATATATCAACATCAATATCGACGAATTGGCGAAAGCCAAAGCAAAATTTGTAACTTTTACTTGCAACGCGTACAGCAATGGAAGTATTTCGCCAAATTTAATCGTAGGTTGGATGAACAGCAAACACCCGATGAAAATTTCGGAGAAAACTGGTGTAGCATACGATCCGTCGTGTGTAGATCATCAGGTTCGTGTGACGCAAAATGTTGTCAAAGGTTTGGTTTTTGGAGTGTTGGATGTAGCCAAAAGAGAAATCGTTTGGTTAGAGATGACATTCGGAGGTCAGGTTGTTGGCGGATTGGATTTCAAAGGCGTTCAGGCATTGTTGTCAAAACTAAACAGCAAATTGAATATTGGTAGTTTGTTACAGCTTAAAGCGGAAGCCCAAGGCTTAACAATCACCGAAAACGAAATTGCCGATGAGGTTTATACAGCAAAATGGGCGATGAATCCTGCGGTTGTTACACAATTATTGGTGGATTAAGTTGCAAAGTTGCAAAGTGACAAAGTAATAAAGGTTTGTAGAGGCGCACTGCTGTGCGTCTCCGCAAAGATTGGAAAATTTAATCTTGCAAAGGCGCGAAGGCGCAAAGTTTTTTTAAGCCACAGATTATGAGGATTAAAAGGATTACTAAAAAATCTGCAGAATCTGCAATCCCGATAGCTATCGGGAGCGGACAAAAATCTTTGAGGTTACTGTAACCACACAGTTTGTCATTTCGACCGAAGGGAGAAATCACACGCGGGATTTGACAAAGATTGGCGACGTACTGTGCGGAGTTTCTAGTGTGATTTCTCCTTAAGTTGAAATGAAAAAAAATCCTTTTTATCCTCATAATCTGTGGCTTAAAAAAGAAAAATCTTAGCGCCTCTGCGCCTTTGCGAGAAATAATAAAACTACGCAAAATAACTGCGCAGTAGTATTTAACCTTTGTACTATCAAAATAGAAAGAAAAATGAAAACACAAATAAACGGTACAGATATATTAGAATTAGGATTCCCAGAAGGAAAAATAATTGGAATTGCCTTAAAAATAAACAGCAAAAGAAACGGATTTACAAGAGACGAAATGATTACAAATTTCAAAAACGTCTTAGAAACTCCGGAGAATTATATCGACGATAAAATCTTCAGCAAACTGGCTGTTGCTTTAATCGAAAAATCGAATGAAAAACCAGAAGATTTCATTGCGTTAAACGAAAATCCGAATGCGTATTCGGCTTACGGATTAGATCATATCGAAGATGGAGCCAGAAAACAAATGGAAGTTGCCATGAAACTGCCTGTTACGGTTGCCGGAGCTTTAATGCCAGACGCGCACCAAGGTTACGGATTACCGATTGGCGGAGTTTTAGCCACAAAAAATGCCATTATTCCGTATGGTGTTGGGGTTGATATTGGATGTAGAATGGCGTTGTCGGTTTATGATATTCCCGAAGATTTTTACTTTGAAAACGAAGCCAAATTCAAAAAAGAATTAATTGCAAATTCGATTTTTGGAGCAGGTCACGGATTTCACGGTCAGTACAAATCAGATCATGCGGTTTTGGAGAATGATACATTTAATATGAATCCGTTTGTGAAGAACTTGAAAGATAAAGCCTGGTCGCAATTAGGATCTTCAGGTGGTGGAAATCACTTTGTGGAATTCGGAATCATGGAATTTGCGCAAGACGATGCGGTTTTGAATATCCCAAAAGGAAAATATGTCGCTTTGTTAACGCATTCTGGTTCACGCGGAATGGGAGCAACCATTGCGGGACATTATACTAAAATCGCCAAAGACGAATGTAAACTTCCAGAAGTGGCAAAAAACTTGGCGTATTTAGATATGAACTCACAGTTAGGTCAGGAATATTGGCTGGCGATGAATTTGGCGGGAGATTACGCTTCGGCTTGTCATGAGATTATCCATAACAAAATGGAACGCGCTCTAGGTGCGACGATTTTAGCCAAAGTCGAAAACCACCATAATTTTGCCTGGAAAGAAATCTGGAACGGCGAAGAAGTGATTGTACATAGAAAAGGAGCAACTCCAGCCGGAAAAGGCGTTATGGGAATAATTCCGGGAAGTATGACCGCACCGGGATTTTTGGTGAGAGGAAAAGGCGAGGAGAACGCCATTAATTCGGCTTCGCATGGAGCAGGAAGACAAATGAGCAGAACCCAAGCCATAAAAAACATCACACAAACCGAAATGAAATCGATCCTGAGAGATCATGGTGTTACGCTTATCGGTGCAGGTCTTGACGAAGCTCCAATGGCGTATAAAGATATCAATCAGGTAATGGAAGCGCAACAGGATTTAGTGGATGTTGTAGCGAAGTTTACACCAAAATTGGTTAGAATGGCAGATGATGGAAGTCGTGAGGATTGATTTTTAGTATTCAGTCGCGGTCGCAGTTTTCAGTGTATAGGCGCACGGCAGTGCGTCTAACGCTTTGTGGTGATTTTAACCGCAAAGTTCGCAAAGATTTTTTCACGCAGATTCAGCAGATTTTAAAATAATCCTTTTAATCTTAATAATCTGTGGCTAAAATAAAAACTTTGCGACTCCGCGACTTTGCGAGATTAAAAACAAAAAACTTAGCGTCCTAGTGCCTTAGTGGCAAAAAATAAAAAATAATTTAAGGCAACAGAGAGAAAAAAACTTAGAATCTTAGCCTCTCAGAACCTTAGCAACTTTAAAAAAAATGAATTACATAGATATCGGAATTAATTTGACCAACAAACAATTCCAAAACGACATAGACGATGTCGTACAAGACGCGCTCGACGCCGATGTATTGCAAATGATACTCACAGGCACCAGTGTACGAAATAGTGAAGAATCTGCGAAGATTGCGAGGCAATATCCGGGCGTGCTGTATGCAACGGCAGGAATACACCCGCATGATGCGAAGAGTTTTGATGCGCAGAGTATTTCGAAACTCATGAAATTATTAGAACTGAAACACGTAGTTTCGGTTGGTGAATGCGGACTCGATTTTGATCGTGACTTTTCGCCCCGAAACAAACAGGAAGAATGTTACAAAGCCCAATTAGAATTGGCGATTGAAGTACAGAAACCTTTGTTTTTGCACGAAAGAAGCGCTTTTAGTTCTTTTATGAATATTACCAAAGACTATTTACCGCAATTGCCAAAAGCCGTTGTGCATTGTTTTACGGGAACGTTGCAAGAAGCCAAAACCTATCTCGATAACGGATTTTATCTGGGTTTTACGGGAGCGATTTCAGATGCCAAGCGTTTCAGCCATTTAAAAGAAGTCATTCAGTACGTACCGCTCGACCGAATGATGATTGAAACCGATGCGCCGTTTATGCTTCCTAAAAATGTCCCGAACAGCCTCCTTAAGAAATACCATGAACGTCGTTGCGAACCTGCTTTTCTGCCGTATGTTGCCGGAACAATTGCTCAGTTTAAAGGAATTAATTTAGCTAAAGTAGCGGAGGAAACGACTCGAAATTCTAAAAGCTTTTTTGGGATTTAGATATTAATTCTAAAGATTATTTGTTCCCTTTTAAATCAGGTGTTTGTACTTGGTTTGAGGGCTTTTTGTTTATATATATTTGAGAAATATTCAATTTTTATATTTATGGAAAACCGTAAAATATCTTATGAAATTTTATGCATTTTTGATGCTAGATTTTAAAAACAGAAGATAAAGCTAACTAACCAACATAAACTAAGATAATTATGATTAACAGAGGTTCAGAATGGAGAAAATGGGATTTACATTTTCATACTCCATCTTCATATGACTATAAGGATAAGTCGATAACAAATGACCAGATTATTAATATTCTAGAAAGTAACAATATTTCTGTTGTTGCAATAACAGATCATCATTTAATAGATGTAGAAAGAATATGTGAGTTGCAAAAAATTGGAAAGGCAAAAAATATAACCGTTTTACCAGGAATAGAATTTAGAGCTGAATTAGGAGGAAGTGAGTCAATTCATTATATAGGAATTTTTTCAGAAAAATTGAGTAAACAAGAGTTAACAGACATATGGATAAAGTTGCAGTCAGCATGTAATATAACTCAAACTGATATACTAGCTATTGGAGGTGATGCCAATATTCAATGTGACTTTAAGGAGACTTCTAAGCTAATTCATGAACAAGGTGGTTTAGTTACAGTGCATGCAGGAAGTAAAGCTAATACTTTTGAGAATATAACAAATTCATTACCAGATAAGATAGCTCAAAAAGTTGGTTTGGTGAAGGGATTCATTGATATTTTTGAATTAGGGAAAGAAACTGATCAAATAAGTTATAATGACAAGGTATTTCCCAATTTAGGATTTAGATTACCAATGATAATTTGCTCTGACAATCATAAGATTACAGATTATATCGTAAAACAAAACCTTTGGATAAAAGCTAATCCAACTTTTGAAGGTTTAAAACAAATAACCTATGAACCAGAAGAAAGAGTTAGAATTCAAAAAGAACAACCCGAATCTGAAAAATTAGATAATTTGATGATTGAAAAGATAACTTTTAAATCTTCGAATAAAAGATTTACTGAAGAGCCAATTTATTTTAACAAAAATCTTAATGTCATAATTGGGGGTAAATCTTCTGGTAAATCTATTTTATTGTATGAAATTGCAAGAACTCTATATTCTAATGTATCTGATAAAGTTTTGAAATATACAGACATAGAAGATTATAAGGAAAAAGATTTATATGATTTAAGTTTTGTTTCAAAAGATTATATTGATACTGATTATAATTTTAATATAGATTTATTTTCAAGAAGCAGTCAGACATTAAAAGATCGTGCAGTAAATTCTAGTATTTTACCAAGTATAAAATATATTCCTCAAAATCATCTTGCAAACCTTGTAGACAAGAGTAGAAAAAATGGTGCTACTTTAAAAAAATTAATTCGAGATTTAATACTAGAAGATCCTGATTATAAAGCTAAATATGATGATTTTGTAGCCCATGCTCAGAGAAATGACGAAAAAAGAAGTCAGGATATAGATTATTATTTCAATTTAAAAAATGACTTAAAGAAAAAAGAAGATGATTTACAAACTAAAGGAGATACAAAGGCATTAAAAGAAGGAATAGAATTTAATAAGCAAAAGATCGCACAACTAAATAAAGACTTTACAGCTGAAGAGCAAATTCAATATAAAGATCTTAATGAAAAGTTGAGCTTATTAAATATAAAAGAGAATGAAATTAATACAGATTTTGAAAAATTAGATATTTTTCGATCTGATATAGCACGTTTCTTCAATGAATTTGTAAGTAAAAAGAAATTACTTTTAGATTCTTTGCAAAATGAAACTATTAAGAATGAATATTCAAGTAAATTACAATTTATCGATGATGCATTGATAAATATAAATCAAATTTCAAAGGAATTTATTAAAGATGAGGATAATAAGTTTGTTTTAGGCTCAACGTTTGCTGAGGAAACAATATTAGTGAATGTAGCTAAAAAGAGTGTTGATATTAGTTTGCAATCTTTTAATAATAAATTGGAAGATCAGAAGCAAGTAGCAGCGCTTCAAAAAAGTATTGCAGAGGATGAATCTAAACTTGCAGCTATTGAGCAATTTTTAAAAGAAATAGAAACTACGAAAATTGCTATTGTTTCTCAAAGAGAAAAAATATTTAATGATTTTGCTGCCAATTTGAAACTATATGAAGCTATAATTGAAGATCTAAAACCTCGTATTTCAAATATTCAGAATAAAACGGATAAAATTGAAATCTTACCAGTTATAAAGTATAATTTTCCTAAGTTTAGAGAGTTAGCAGATGAAATTTTTAATGGTAGGAGTTTTAATAATCAAGGTTTTAGTTATTTATATCAGTATGCGAATGACAATCCAAAATCTGCACTTGCTGAAGTAGATTTTACAGAAATTGAAAAAGCACTGAGGGTGATGTTTGAAAAAATTGAAAATAATCTACTAGTAACAAAAGGGGGAAATTCACAAAAAGATGCTTGCGAAAAAATATTTACAGACTTCTTTTTCGATCATTGGGATGTAAAATCGCAAGGAGATGATATTCATAAAATGTCCACGGGAAAAGCGAGCTTTGTCCTGCTTAAATTGATTATAAAACTAAGTAAAGATGATGGTCCGATTTTAATTGATCAACCTGAAGATAATCTTGATAACCGTTCAGTTTCTCATGAATTGGTTGAATTTTTAAAAGAGAAAAAGAGAGAAAGGCAAATTATTTTAGTTACTCATAATCCCAATATTGTTGTTAATGCAGATGCTGAAAACATAATTGTTGCAAATCAAAAAGGACAAAACGATACAGGAAACGAAAGTACAAGTGATTATCATTTTGATTATATTAATGGAGCGTTAGAGGACACATTTCCTAAAAATGGCGATACAGATTTATTAAAATCAATGGGGATTCGTGAACATATTGCAGAAATTGTTGAAGGTGGAAAAGAGGCATTCAAAAAGAGAGAGAAGAAATATGGTTTTTAATATTTAAATTCATTAAAAGTGAACAATTATCCTCATATATCTATCTTTGTTTTTCCAATATATGTTTAGTATTATAATTTAAAGTATTTTAAGTAAGTTTTTTCTTTCTTTTTAAAATAAAAATATATCTTTGTAAAGTCAAAATACTATACAGGGAGAAATCCGAAACTTAAATTTTAAGTTAACATAACGAGCCCTCATTCACGTTGCTGGAGCTAGTGATAGCCCTAATTCCACTCCTTGTAGTGTTTTGACACAACCGAAGATGAGGGCTTCGTGCGTTTAAATATTTTCGAAAATGTCAAAAGAAAATCAAAAACCAACACATCGTGATGTAGTGCCATCCGTAATTAATTTCCTTTCAGACGAATTGTTTGAGGGAGATTACAAAGAACAGCCCATGTATTTGCAGGAAATCTTCGAGCTTTTAATGCATACAGAGTTTGGCGACGATATCAATTTAAGGCAAAAAATACTAAGCTGTTTAAGAACCAGCCGAAATCTGGCAGAAACGTTATCGCCATTTTCAGAGAAGCAGATTCAGAAGGCTTGTGTAAGCAATCGTAAATTATCCGAATAAAAACTCAAACCCTGCCAATACCAATTGGGAGGGTATTTTTTTGCAATCAAATAGTACTTTTAATACCTAGATTTTTTAACATTTAAAAGACATTATTTTAAGGCCAAATCACTCTAAAATTCTTACATTACCCTTTCAAAATAAAAGCCGATAAAGATGAATATAAGCATCTCAGTTAAACAATTAGGAAAAAAACATCCGCTACTTCAGGAAAAAAGTATCGCTCTGGATATTGAAAATCCTATCATTAGTACACAAAAACTCATAGAATCGATTGTTGATCATCAGGTACAATTGTTCCGTTCTGCTTCATTTGAGTTTGAAGACGAAGACAAAATCCATCTTCCTAAAGAAAATTATTTACCCATTCTTACCGATACTGGAAAAGTAGGTTTTGGCGCGCTGTACAATCACAATCAAGTAGATTTGGCCAAAGCGCAGGAAAATGCCATTGTAGCTTTCGAAGACGGTTTGTATGCTATTTTCTACGGAGACGATCAGCTAGAAACGTTAACCGAGGAAATCGATTTATCTCAAAACAAATCCATCACTTTTATCAGGCTTACGTTCTTGGCGGGAAGCTATTGGTAGTTAAATTCCAAAAAGTAAATCCCAAATTCCAAAAGCGAATTCCAAATTCAAAAAAAAATAAACCCAAAATTCCAAAATTGTTTGGAGAAATCCTTCGACTTCGCTCAGGAAGACAAAGTGAAGTAATCTAAAATCAGAAATCTAAAATAAACAATATGACAATTGAAGATTTATTAAAAAGTAAAGTAATCGAAAATCCAATTAAGAGATTTAAAAAAGAATTGGAAGAAATTGTAAACAGTAATCTGGTTACTAAATTATTTTCTAAAACAAAACTAAAAAAAGAAGTGGCGGAGTTTGGCCTAGAACTCGTAAAACTTCAGGACAATTATTACAGCAATTATATTTCGCTGGGTTCTACAGAAGCCGAAAAGTTTGCGACTTTGGTAAAAGAGGATATTTGGGAAGATCAAAATTACTACGATCTTTTGCTTTACTTTTTTGGCGAAGAAAATGCCGCATACGTCAAAGATGCTTGGAGCAGATTGCCTCAAAAAATGTATCAGACGGGTTATACGCGAAGAGCATTTAGAGCACCAAATCATAAAAGTTATTTGCTGGTAAGTCAGATTAATTTTCTGCGTTCTTTGCTAAACGGACCTTACAAATACAATTATCAGGACAGCACTACTTTTTATTATGATTTGAATATTGAAGATGAAATTCGTTACGATACCGAGATTTCAAATACCATTACTAAATTCATGGTTTGGTCTGCTGCATTGGATTCTGGTAAAGAAGGACTTTTTCAATTATTTGAAGACATTATTTTCAATAAAGATTCGCACGGAAAAGTGTCTAGAAATATCATCAAAGCCCTTTTAAATAGCGAAAAGCAGGAAAACTGGGAGTTGGTAGAAAAACTGCTTCTTGCAGCGCAGCGTCAGGAAGGTTTGCGCCAGACGATTCTGGAAGCTTTGGACGAAACAAGTATTGGCGCTTTGCAATACATGATTAAAGTGTTAATTGATAATAAACTGACTCGTTTTTCATCGGTTGTAAGAGCGATTGATACCTGGACAGGTTTGGGTTGGGATTCTGAAAAAGAAACTACAGTTCGAAATATTATTGAGTTGGCTTCGGGTTATTTTTCAAAACCAGAAACGATTGCGACTGGCATAAAAAGCAAAAATAATAACGAAGTCTATATGGCGCTTTGGGTTCAAGGTGTTTTAGATGTCGAGAAAACAGTTCCGTATCTGCACGAATTATTAGAAAAAGGTTCGGTCGAAAAGAAATCGCTGGCATTAAAATTTGCGGGAGAAACCAACGATCCTTATATCGAAATGCCTCTTTATTTTAAAGCATTAGAAGATGAAAATCTGCAGGTTTTAGCCTTTGCAGTTTCGAGAATGAATGCTTTGTTGGAAGCCAATACAAAATCGAAGTTTTATATCGAAAATACAGATTATCCGAACTTCTTTGATAAAGTTTACAATCTTGCACAAAGCATTACCGAAAAAGAAAAAACTTTTGAAGGAAAAGTATTTTCGTGGTTAAATGTAAAATTCGAAAGAGATACGCTTTATGCCGCAGCGATTAATTTGGTGGGCGATAATACCGAAAGATTAGAAGCGGTTTTGCAACATTTTGAAGGCTTCTCGATCAATTTAAGAGAGAAACTGACTAGAAATTTATTGGGAAGTTTTTACAGCTATTCGTATTACAGCAATCAAAACAATCCAACCAAAACTGAACCAACTGATTTTCAAAGAAATTTTGCTTTGCGAATTTTAAAAGACAGAGGAGAATCTCTTGTGGCTTCGGCGGTTAATGTTTTAAAAGATTTGAGTTTAACTGAAGACGAATTGGCTGTTTTTCAGGAATTATTTAAACGTAAAAATTCTAATTTAAAAAAGAATCTAACAGCAATTCTTATCAAACAAGAAGATCAGAAAGTAGTCAATTTTGTTGATCAGACCGTAGAAAAAGGCGATTTAGAACAGCGTATGTCTATGTTGGACGTAATGCTTCAGCTTCAGAAAAATAATAAACTAACGGATAAGGTTAATGATTGGGTAAAAGATTATCTGCAAAGACCAAAAATTACCGAGAAGGAAACCAAATTTATTGAGCAGTTAGAACCTTCAAAAAAGCAAGATCTTTTAAGCGCAGAAAACGGTTACGGATTTTTTACGCCAAATGAAATTTCAGTTTACGAATTGCCAAAACCAAAAGCAGATTCGGTGTATGCAAAAGCGGTAAAAGAACATCAGTACGGTTTCTCCAAATCGATGTCGCATATTAAAGACGAAATTGCGAAGCTTTATAAATTGTTTGAAGAAAACAGAAATTACGAATACGAAATTGAAAACTACGATAACAGCAAATCGACTGTTTTATTGGGGAATTCTTTTAGACCATTAAAAAATATAAATGAAGATAAGAATTCAGAATTGGCAGCAACCAATTATCCGTTGTATGAAGTTTGGGAAGAATGGTTTAAAAATTCAGGTTTAATAGAACGAGATTTGTTTTTGCTAACGTTTGTAAGCAATTGCGATCGAAAAATCTGGAGAGATTTTCTAGAAAAGCATGTTTTTTATTATAAAGAATTACTGCCACACCCAAACAAAAGAGGTTACGATTGGGACAATGCGATTCTGAATATTTTGAATGCGTTGCAAATAAAATATGCTTTTGAAGAAAAAGTAGATTTCTTAATTGACGTTAGTAGCGCTTTGTATGCAGATCTTCCAGAATCTGTAAAAGAGTTTGAATACGTGCCAGGTAAAAATGAATATTATTACAATAACAACAACGGAAACGGTTGGCAAAGCCAGAACTTTTTTGATGTTTATCTAAACAGAATCGACTTAAGAAATGTAACTACAGAACAAGAAATTAAGATATGGAATCTGTACAGATGGAGACAGTTAAACGGACTGGAAAAAAATATTTCGCACTGCAAACCTTTTGTTCAGTTATATAGTGCTGCATTTGAACAAAAGTTAATTACCGAAGGTGAATTGTACGAAGGTATTTTGGAACCAGAAAGAATTTCATTTTTAACAGGCGGAAATAGAAATTACAGAAATCAAGGAAGCGAAGACTTATTGGTTAGATTTCCGTTCCTAGTTTCGATGGTAGATAAAATTCGAGAAACATTTTTGGATATTGAGGTTAAAAGAGGAGATTCTAATACTTCGGTAACGCATTTGGTACAGAGTTTCCAGAAGATTTTTGGGGCCAACCGTTTGGTCGAATTGATTACAGCGCTTGGCAAAGCAAGTTTATATAAGGGGTATATTTACTCATGGAGTTACACCGATTTAACGAAACAGAAATTATTTAGCTTCTTGTTGAAAAGATGTTATCCGTTAGAAACAGATACGCAAGAAAGTTTTAATGCTTTAATTAAAAAAGCTAAAATCTCTGAAGAAAGATTGATTCAGACTGCAATTTATGCGCCACAATGGCAAAAGTTTATCAGCAGTTATTTAGATTGGAATGGTCTAGACGAAGGAATCTGGTGGTTTCATGCGCATACCAAAACAGCATCTTACAGTGCTACAAATTCGGAATTAGAAAGTGAAGCGGCGAGATTTTCGACTTTAGATTTGCAAGATTTTAAAGATGGAGCAGTAGATAAAGATTGGTTTACATCGGCTTACAAAAAACTTGGAAAAGCAAAATGGGAAATGCTGTACGAATCGGCTAAATATGTAACAGACGGAAACGGCCACCGTCGTGCGCGTTTATATGCAGACACGATTACAGGCGATTTGAAAATCAGGGAAGCTACAGCCAAAGTAAAAGACAAACGTGATCAAGATTATTTGCGTGTTTACGGATTGGTGCCTCTAAGTAAAGCAAGTCCAGAAAAAGATATTTTGGCGCGTTACGAATATTTGCAGCAGTTTAAAAAAGAAAGTAAAGAATTTGGTTCGATGAAACAGGCGAGCGAAGCTTTGGCGATTCGTGTGGCATTGGAAAACTTAGCTAGAAATGCGGGTTACCCAGATCCAGTTCGTTTGACTTGGGCAATGGAAACCAAGCAAGTTCAGAATATATTATCAAAAGAAACCGAAGTGGTTTTAGATGATGTAACGATAAGTTTGGTAATCAATAATGAAGGAAAAGCCGATTTGGTTACATATAAAGCAGGAAAAGAATTAAAATCGATTCCGCCGAAATATAAAAAAGACAAAGGTATTCTAGAACTAACGAATTATAGAAAAACCATGCGCGAGCAATGGACACGTTCGAGAAAAGGTTTGGAAGAAAGTATGATTCGCGGAGACGAGTTTTTATTCACAGAAATGCAAAACCTTTTTGAGCACCCAATTATTTCGAAACATCTCGAGAAATTGGTTTTTATTTCTAATGACAATCAAATTGGTTTTTATGTTGATGGAAGTTTAGTGACCGGTTTAGGAGAAATGATTTCGTTGAATGAAAAACAGACTTTCAGAATAGCACACTGTTTCGATTTGCATAAAAATAATGTTTGGGTAGATTATCAGAAATATTGTTTCGACAATAAATTGCAACAGCCATTTAAACAGATTTTCAGAGAATTATATATTCCAACGCCAGATGAACTGAAAGAAAAATCGGTTTCAAGACGTTATGCTGGGCATCAAGTACAGCCGAATCAAACTTTGGCTTTATTGAAAACAAGAGGCTGGAAAGTGGATTATGAGGAAGGATTGCAGAAAGTTTTCCATAAAGAAGGCTATCAGGTAAAAATGTATGCAATGGCAGATTGGTTTTCGCCAGCAGATGTAGAAAGTCCGACTTTAGAAACTATCGAATTCCATTCTTTAAAAGATTATAAAAACATTGCTTTTGAGGATATTAATCCGAGGATTTTCTCAGAAGTCATGCGCGACATTGATTTAGTGGTAAGCGTTGCCCATGTTGGCGGAGTTGATCCAGAAGCGAGTCATTCTTCTATCGAAATGAGAGCAGTATTGTTAAGAGAAACATTGCGTTTATTTAAAATTAAAAATGTTGAAATTACTGGAAATCATGCCATCATAAAAGGACAATTGGCCGAATACAGCGTACATTTAGGAAGCGCGATTGTACATCAGGTTCCGGGTAAATATTTATCGATATTGCCAATTCATTCGCAACATAGAGGACGTTTATTCCTTCCATTTGCAGACGACGATCCGAAATCGGCTGAGGTTATGTCTAAAGTTTTATTGTTTGCGAAAGACAATGAAATTCAGGATCCAACTATTTTGAGCCAGATTGATAAGACGTATGCTTAAATTAAAAATAGAAAAGGCTGTTCAATTATAGACTGCACCCAAAAGTTTAGACAAATTAATAATTAAGTTTTATAATAATGAGCTCGATATTGTATCGGGCTCATT